>CAIXRH010000091.1 GCA_903921785.1 uncultured Pseudomonadota bacterium | reverse complement strand
CGCGCCCGCGGCGGGTGCCGCGCCCGCCGCGGGCACTGCCCCCGCTGGCGCGGAGGCCACCCCCCCGGCCGCTGGCGACGCGACTCCCGCATCCACCGCAGACGTCCCCTCGGGCGCCGCTCCCGCCGCCCCGGCGACCGGAGGCACGCCATGAGCCAGCTCCTCGAACGGCTCGGCAAGCTGCCGCGCTCCCAGCGGCTCCTGATCTACGGCCTCGGCTACCTCGTGCTGGTGGTGCTCCTCTACTTCGCGCTCATCGGGCCGACGTGGGATGACATCGCCTCCGCGCACTCCAAGCAGGCCTCGCTGCGCGTCAAGCGCGATGAAGCCAAGGCGCGCGCCGACAACAAGGGCGAGTTCGAAGCCGAGGTCGAACAGCTTCAGGCGGACCTCAAGCAGGCGCTGAAGGAGCTCCCCGACGATCGTGAGATCCCCGGCCTGCTCAGCGAGATCGATGCCCTGGCACGGAAGTCCGGCCTTGAGGTTCGGAAGTTCCAGCCTCTCGCCGAGTCCAGCCACGAGTATTACGCCGACGTGCCGGTGCAGATCATCATGGAAGGCAGCTTCCACGAGGTCGCCATCTTCTTCGATCGCGTCGGGAAGATGAGCCGCATCGTCTCGGTGGAGGACATCGAGATGAAGGAGCCGAAGGACTCCGGGAGCGAGACCACCCTCACCGTTGAAGGCAAGGTGGTGACCTACCGCTTCCTCACCGACGACGAGATCAAGCGTCGCGAAGCCGAGAAGACCAAGAAGGGAAAGAAGAAGGGAGGTGAGGAATGAGGTTCCTCCTTCTCCCCGCCCTCCTGGTGCTGGCGGGCTGCGGCGAGCCCATCGCGGACGCGGGCGCCACCAAGGCGGCCCCGGCGAAGAAGCCGGTGCTCCCGCGGGCGGAAGCTGCCCCCGCCGGCGAAGAGTGGTTCTACAACCCGGCGGGAAAGCGCGATCCGTTCGGCAGCTTCCTCACCGCGCGCGTCGAGAAGGGCGCGATCGACAAGGATCTGCCCTCCATCCAGCGGTGGGACACCGACCGTTACTCGCTCACCGGCGTCATCTGGGAAGTGGACGCCCCGCGCGCCATGCTCGTTGACCCCGAAGGCTTCGCGACCGTGGTCAAACACGGCTCCTACGTCGGGCGCAACTGGGGCAAGGTCACCTCCATCTCCGCGGACGGAGTGGTGGTCACCGAAGAATACCGGATGATCGACGGCGAGCTCGTCGTGAATCCCGTCACCATCAAGTTCAGCGGGGCCGGGGTGAAGAAGTGAAGAACAATCTCAACGGAGTGATGATGCCGCCACGCGTGCTCCTGGGCGTGCTCTGCTGGGCCGCCCTCGCCGGGACCCCCGCGCTCGCGGCCACCCCCACCACCGTGGGGAGCGCTTCGTTCTCCGCCGCGGGCGACAAGACCGAGATCCGCATCCCGCTCAGTGGAACCGCGCCGGCGTACAGCGCCTTCAAGGCGGCCGACCCCGAGCGTCTGGTCATCGACTTCCCCGCGAGCGCGATCGCCGAGGGTGCGTCGGTGCAGGCGGGTGGCCTGGTCACGCGCGGCGAATTCGCCACGCTCAACGACGGCTCGGAGGTGGTGCGCCTCACGCTGTACCTGTCCGGCCCGTTCACCCATGAGCTCCGCGGCGATGGCACCGACCTCATCGTCAGCCTCAGCCCTGGCGCCGCGGAAGACCCGCTCGCCAGCGCGCTGGGCAACGGCCGCCTCAGCGGCCCCGCCGCCCCGATCGACGGCCCTGCCCTCACCACGCTCGACTTCGCGTACGACGAGCAGGTCAGTCGGGTTGTGCTGAGCCTGCAGTCCGTGGAACCGGCGGTCTCTCAGCCGTCCAGCCGCATGGTGGCGGTGGACCTGCCGGGCGCCCGGATGCCGGCCTCGCTGAGCCGCGAGATCGACAGCAGCCACTTCCTCAGCCCGGTCGCTGGGGTCAAGGCCCGCCCGACGCGCGCCGGTACCCGCGTGGAGATCACCCTCCGCGAGTCCGCCGAGTACCAGATCAAGCGTGACGGGGAGCTCTACACCATCGAATTCGCGAACACCGCGGAGATGGTCAAGACCCACGTCGATCGGGTGCAGAAGGGCGCCGAGGCGGCTCCCTCCAGCCCGCGTGACAACGAGACCCAGGGCCTCGGCAACGCGAGCGGCGGAGAGATCCTCATCGGCCCCACCGGCCACACCGACGACCCCCAGACCACCTTTGGCTCGGGTTCCGGTGCCGACGACCCGAACTCCCTGGCGTTCGCCGAAGAGTCTCCGGGCTCTGGTAGCACGAAGTACCGCGGGCGCCGCATGTCGATCGACCTGCAGGACGCCGACATCCACACCGTTTTCCGCTTCATCGCCGACACCGCGGAGCTCAACATCGTCGCCAGCGACGACGTCAAGGGCAACGTGACCGTGCGCCTGAAGGACGTCCCGTGGGATCAGGCGCTCGCCGCGATCCTCCAGTCCAAGGGCCTCTCGGCCCAGCGGTTCGGCAACATCATCCGCGTCGCCCCGATCGAGACGATCAAGTCCGAGCAGCAGGCCGCGCTTGAGGCGCAGGACGCCAAGAAGAAGCTGGAGCCGCTCCAGATCTTCGTGGCCCCGCTGGACTACGCCAACGCCGAAGAGGTGGAGGCGCAGCTCAAGCCGCTGTTGACCGAGCGCGGCTCCATCCAGGTAGACGTCCGCTCCAACCAGCTCATCATCAAGGATGTGCAGTCCAGCATCGCGATGCTTCGCGAGCTGCTCAAGCGGGTCGACCAGAAGAATCGGTCGGTGAGCATCGAGGCCAGGTTCGTCGAGGCCAACTCCTCGCACGTGCACCAGCTCGGCATCCAGTGGGGCAGCGGCGTGGATGCCTCCGGCGCCACCGGGTACCAGACCGGCGCCTTCTTCCCGAACTCCGTCGGCGTCTCCGGTGGCCTCACGCACAGCGGGGCGGCCCAGTTCTACTCGCCCGGCAACGACAGTCTCCTGGTCGACCTCGGCACCACCGCTCCCGCGAGCGGCGCGCTGGCGTTCTCCCTCGGGAGCATCCCGGGCCTCATCGACCTCGACGCGCGCCTGAGCGCGCTGGAGAGCGAAGGGTGGGGCAAGATCGTGTCCAGCCCCCGCGTGAACGTCATGGACAATTCGACCGCGGTCGTGACCCAGGGCGCGGCGATCCCCTTTGAGACGGTGAGCAACGGCGGCACCCAGGTGCAGCTGGTGGACGCCGCCCTGAAGTTCGAGATCACCCCGCACATCACCACCGACGGCAACGTGTCGATGGACGTGAAGATCAAGAACAATCGCCCGGACTTCACCCAAGCGGTGCAAGGACGCCCGGCGATCGCCAAGAAGGAGCTCGAGACCAAGGTGCTCGTGGCCGATGGCGACACGGCGGTGCTCGGTGGCGTGTACGCCACCGAAGAAGCGTGGCAGCAGGAGCGCGTTCCGGGCCTCGGCTCGATCCCGCTGCTCGGCTACCTGTTCAAGAACTCGGCGTCGACGAGCAAGCAGAACGAGATGCTCGTCTTCATCACCCCGCGGATCATCACGCTGGAGTGAACGGTCTTCCCCGCCCCGACGGTCCGCCCCGCATCGCCCTGGGCGGGCCGATGGGCGTCGGCAAGTCCACCGTCGGGCGGCTGGTCGCCGGAATGGTCGGCGTTCCGTTCGTCGACCTCGACCGGGACCTCGGGGACATCCCCCGTTGGTTCCGCGAGCAAGGCGAGGCCTCGTTCCGCGACGCCGAGACGGAGGCGCTGCGGGCTCGTGTGCACGCTCCCGGCGTGATCGCCCTCGGCGGCGGCGCCCTGATCCGCGGGGAAAACCGCCAACTGCTCGCGGAATGGACCGTCGTGGTCCTCATGGCGACGGAGGCCACGCTGGAGGCGCGACTCACCGCGGAAACCCAGCGCCCGCTCGCTCCACGCTGGCGTGAGCTGCTCCACGAACGTGCGGCGACATGGTCGGCGTTTGGACAGCCTCTTTGGACTGACCAGCTTGACACGACAACCGTCGCGGAGCTAGTGGTGCGGCGATGTCGCGGCGAACGATCCCGTTGACCCTGGGGTACGTCGTCGAGGTGGCACCCCGCCTCGAGGGGCTGCGGCATGCCTTGGCTGCGCTCGGCGCGCGCCGCGTGGTGGTGATCACCAACCCCACCGTGCGCGATCTGCACGGGGCGGAGCTGGCCGGCGAGCTCGGGGCGTTGATCAGTCATTGGCACGAGATGCCCGACGGCGAAGCCTACAAGTCGTTGGACGAGTGGGCGACGGTGCTTGGCGCCGTGCTCGAAGGCCGTCCCGACCGGGACACCCATGTGCTCGCGTTCGGTGGCGGCGTGGTTGGCGATCTCGCGGGGTTCGTCGCCGCAACCGCGCTCCGCGGCCTGCCCCTGGTTCAGGTCCCCACCACGCTCCTGGCGATGATCGACGCCTCGGTGGGTGGAAAGACCGCGGTGAACGTGCCTCAGGGGAAGAATCTGGTAGGCGCGTTCCACCAGCCGAAGTTGGTTTGGGCCCCCCTGTCCACGCTGGCCACCCTTCCAGAGCGCGAGATCGTCGGCGGCCTGGGGGAGCTGGTCAAGCACGCCGTGATCGAGGGCGAGGCCGCCCTGGCGGCGCTGGAAGCGGTGGCGCCGGGGCTCGCGCGTCAGGAGGAGATCGGGGAGCAGATCGCCGCCTCCATCCGGACCAAGGCGCGCATCGTCGAGACCGACCCCTGGGAGCGTGGGTGCCGCGCCCACCTCAACCTCGGCCACACGCTCGGGCACGCGATCGAGGCCGTGGTGGGCTTCGGCGAGCTTCGCCATGGCGAGTGTGTGGCCATCGGGTTGTTGGCCGTGGTCCGCCTCGCCGAGGAGCTCGGGTGGGCCGAAGCTGGCTTCTCGGAACGGCTCGGCACGCTCTACGGCCAGCTCTCGCTGCCGACGGCCCTGCCCGCCGGAGTGTCGTCTGCTTCGCTGGTCCGCTCGATGGGATTCGACAAGAAGCGGGAGCGTGGTATGGTCAGGCTGGTGATCGCCGCCGCTCCAGGACAGTTGTCGGTACGCTCCGTCGAGGAGCCCGCGCTGGTGCGCCTGGCCGAGCTAGCAGGGGCTTCGGCATGATCCCGTTGCTCCTCGCCGCCTGCGCCACCCCGGAGGCCGAACCCGGCAGCGTCGTGCTCCCGGCCGACGATGTGGCCGAGAGCTGGGACGTGGCCTACGCCGAAGCCGATGATGTCGGCGGCACCTTCCCGATGGAGGCCTTGGTGCTCGGCCCCGACGGGCTGGCCGCCGCGGGGGTGCGCGCCTCTGTGCTCTCCGGTTGGGATGGTGCCGTGGTTCTCCAGTCCGGCACCCGGGGCGGCACGCTCGGGCTGGATGTTCGCACCGGCGAGCTGAAGGACCTCGGGGGCTGCGCCGCCGGCGTCTCCGCGAGCGCGTGTTCCTGGCTCCAGCTGGTCACCGATGAAGAGGGCCGCATCCGCTTCGATGTGTTCGTCGATGTTGCGCCCGATTCTGGAGCCAGCGTGCCGATCTTCATCTCCTCAGGCGACGATGTCGCCTCCGTGGAGATCGAATTGACCGACCCGCTTGTGGTACACTGATCGCCCCGTCGAGGTGAAGGATGGTTCTGCTGCTCGGCCTGCTCGCGTGCGCGGAGGGCCCCTATCAGGCGCCCTACGATTCTACCGTCCACACGAGCCTCGAGAGCGTGACCCTGGTCGACAACGCCGCGATCGATGAGATCGACGGGTTCGGTCCGGTGTTCCACGTCGTGACCACCGTCACCCGCCCCGACCGGTACGGTCGCGAGCTCCCGCTCGAGAACGTCGAGGTCAACGTGTTCTCCTACTGGTCCGGCGCGTATGTGCTCCCGGAGAAGGCGGTGAAGACGGTCGATGACTTCCTCGCCGCCTGCGAGGCCGGCGCGGGAGACGAAGAGTACCAGGCGCTCTGCGACCTCTTCAAGGTCAATGGCGGAAGCGACTACTACGAGCTCACCGGGGAGTACTCCCTCGCGCTCGACGACTCGGCCGGCGATCCCGGGTTCCGCCCGAACTACCTCCGCGGCATGACCGACAACACGGGCGCCGTGGAATGGTACCTCTTCATCGACAGCACGCCCGGTCCGGCCACGGACTTTGGCATCGAGATGAGCACCAACGCCGACCTGGTGAGCACCATCGTGTCCACCGCCACCCAGGACGAGAAGTAGCCACGGACGAGCTGGCTGCCCTCCGCCGCCGGGTGAGGGAGGAGCCCCGCTCGCTGGCCTTCGTCCCGCTCGCCGATGCGTTGCGGAAGCATGGGCAGCGCGCGGACGCGATGGCCGTGCTGCGCGCGGGGCTGAAGCACCACCCGGACCACGGGCCCGCTCGAGTGGTCTTGGCCAGGGTGCACCTGGAGAATGGAGCCCGGCCGCTCGCCGTCGCGATCCTCCAGGAGACGGTGCACGCGGACCCCGAGAACGTCGCCGCCTGCGCCACGCTCGCCGAGCTCCTCGTGGAGGACGGGCGCCTCGGGGAGGCGCGGGGCCTGGTCGAGCGGCTGCGCTTGATCGCCCCGGCCGATCCCGTCACCGCGGAGCTCGCGCGGCGCGCAGATCCACCGTTGCCCACCCTCCACGGCGACCCCAACGACCCCTTCGACCGGGTGGACTGGGCCGAGCGCCTCGTGGCTCGCGCGGACTACCCTCGCGCGACCCGGGCGTGGCAGCGGATGTACGCCGCCAACGGCCGTGATCCGCGAGCCCGGAGTCGGCTCATCGAGCTGAGCCGCGCCCTCGATGGGCTCGGCGACGTGCTGGGCGAGCTGCCCCACCCGACGGAGCCGCGCGCGCTCCCCGGCCAGGGCGAGGCGCTTCGCGCCCGCCTCGAGAGCTTCGAGGGTCCCGCACCCCAGGGCGAGACCGCCCTCGGGACCTGGGCCCGCTCATTCTGGAGTCCCTGATGCGCGTGCTGGTCCTCCACGGTCCGAACCTCAACCTGCTCGGCACGCGGGAGCCGGGCACCTACGGCACCCGCACCCTCCCCGAGATCGATGCCCGGCTCGCGACGTTGGCAGTGGAGCTCGGTGGAAGCTGCGCCTCCTTCCAGAGCAACCACGAGGGTGTGCTGCTGGACACGATCCACGCCGCCCGCGGCCACTACGACGCGATCCTGATCAACCCCGGCGGGCTTACGCACACCTCCGTCGTGCTCCGCGACGCGCTCCTTGGTGTCGGCTTGCCGTTCGTGGAGGTCCACCTCAGCAACGTCCACGCGCGTGAGCCGTTCCGACGCATCTCGTTGCTCTCCGACGTGGCCCGGGGCGTGATCACCGGCTTCGGCCCGCTGTCCTACGAGCTCGGGCTCCGCGCCCTGTTGAGCTGAGCACCGCACGCCCTCACGACCACGCGCCGCAGGGCGCGTTTCTTGATACCCTCCCCGCGCCTCGGAGCGATGATGAACAACAAAGATGTGGGCCAGCTGGTCCGGCTGATGAAGGGCCAGGGCGTGGCCGAATTCACCTGGCGCCAAGAGGGCGTCGAGCTCAGCGTGAAGTTCGCGGGCGTAGCGCCCGCCGCGACGTACGTCGCCGCGCCGATCCCCGTGGCCGCCGCGCCGTCGTCTGCTCCGGCTCCCGCGCCGGCGGCGGCTGCCAAGCCGGCCGCCGACGGCAAGGCGATCCGCTCCCCCATCGTCGGCACGTTCTACCGTTCGCCGTCCCCCGACGCGCCGTCCTACGTCAACGTCGGCGACAAGGTTCGCAAGGGGCAGGTGGTCTGCATCATCGAGGCGATGAAGCTGATGAACCAGGTGGAGTCCGACGTCGATGGCGTCGTCGTCGAAATCCTCGTCGACAACGCGCAGCCGGTGCAGTTCGGTCAGGAACTGTTCCGCCTGTCCGCGGGCTAGTCCGCCGTGTTCCGCAAGGTCCTCATCGCCAATCGCGGCGAGATCGCGATGCGCGTCATCCGCGCGTGCCGAGAGCTCGGCATCCGCACCGTGGCCGTCTACTCCGAGGCGGATCGTCACGCGCTCCACGTCCGCTTCGCCGACGAGTCGGTGTGCATCGGGCCGCCCCAGGCGCGCCTGAGCTACCTCAACATCCCGGCGGTGATCTCGGCTGCGGACATCACCCGCGCCGATGCCGTGCACCCTGGCTACGGGTTCCTCGCGGAGAACGCCACGTTCGCCGAGGCGGTCAACGCCCACGGGATGACGTTCATCGGCCCTTCGCCCGAACATCTCCGGCAGTTCGGCGACAAGCTCTCGGCCAAGGCCGCCGCGCGCGCCGCGGGGCTCCCCCTGCTCCCGGGCAGTCACGGCGCCGTCGAGTCGCTCGACGAGTGTGTGGAGGTCGCCCGGCTCACCGGGTTCCCCCTGATGCTCAAGGCTGCCGCCGGTGGCGGCGGCAAGGGCATGCGCGTGGTGGAAGATGAGGACAACCTGCGCAAGGTCTTCGCCGTCACCTCTGCCGAGGCGCTCGCCGCGTTCGGCTCGGGCGCGGTGTTTCTGGAGCGGTTCCTCCGCACGCCGCGTCACGTCGAAGTGCAATTCGCAGGGGACCGTTTCGGCACCGCCGTACATGTCGGCGAGCGCGACTGCTCCATGCAGCGCCGCCACCAGAAGATCATCGAAGAGGCGCCCGCACCGGGCCTCGCCGACGACTTGCGGGACCGCATCCGCGCCGCGGCCGCGCGCCTCGTCGCCTCCACCGGCTACGTCACGGTGGGCACCTGCGAGTTCCTCGTCCAGGACGACGAATTCTACTTCCTGGAGGTGAACCCTCGCATCCAGGTGGAGCACCCGGTCACCGAGCTGGTCACCGGGATCGACCTGGTGCAGCTCCAGATCAAGCTCGCAGCGGGCGAGGCCATGCCGTTCGACCAGAGCGAGGTCCGCCTGCGCGGCCACGCGATCGAGGTGCGGGTCAACGCGGAGGACCCCTGGAAGTTCACCCCGTCTCCCGGGAAGATCATCGGGTACCACGCGCCGGGCGGCCCGGGCATCCGGGTCGACAGCGCGGTGCACGAAGGGGCGATGGTGCAGCCGTACTACGACTCGCTCGTCGCCAAGATCATCGCGTACGCCCCCGATCGGGAATCCGCGGTGCGGAAGCTCCTCGGGGCGCTCGACGAGGTCGTGGTAGAAGGGATCCGCACCTCGCTGCCCCTGCAGAAGTTGCTCCTCGCTGACCCGGCCTTCGCCGGAGTCAAGTTCCATACCCGCTACATCGACGACTGGCTGAAGAGCCGACCCGGGTGAGCCCGCCGTGAGCAACGAACGCCAACGACATGAGCAAGAGGCCCTCGACGCGCTCAACCGTGGAAGCACGGAAGGCGCGCTGAAGGCCTACCTCAGCATCCTCCGTCTCGACCCCAAGGATCGTCGCGTCCGCCAGAAGGTGGGCGAGATCTATCTGAAAACGGGAAAGACCCAGGACGCCGAGCGCCACCTCCGCGAAGTGGCGGACTCCTTCCTCAAGGAAGGGAGCCACCGCGCCGCGGCGAGCGTGCTCAAGCAGCTGGTGACCATCCGTCCCGATGAACCGGAACTGCAGCTTGATCTCGGAGAGTGTTACCTCCAAGGCGCCTACCAGACTGACGCAAAGGGCTGTTTCGACGCGGCCTTGCGCGGATGGACCGCCCTCGGGAAGCCCCTGCTCGCCGCCAAGGCCGCCCGGCGACTCGCCGAGGTCACGCCGGCCGACCTCACGCTCCGGCTGAAGGTCGGGGAGCTCCTCGAAGCCGGCGGAGACATCGCTGGGGCGGGGAAGAGCTACCAGGAAGTCATCGAAGAATTCCGCCGGCGCGGCCGCACCGACGAGGTGGGGCGCATCGCGGAGATGGCGCTGAAGTCCCGCCCCGACGACGTGGGCCTGCTGCTCGACACCGCCGCGGCGAAGATCCTCCAGGGCGAGCACAAGAAGGCCCTTCAGTCGCTTCAGACTGCCTTCCTCGCCGGCCCGAAGGAACCGCGCACCCTCGATCTGCTCGCCCGGGCGTTCGAAGGGGCCGGGCAACCCGATCGCGCGCTCAAGGTGCTCCTCGAGCTCGCCCGCGTGGCGTCCGACCGCAACGATCTGCCGGCCGAAGCCGACGCACTCCGCCGCGCGTCCGCGCTCGCCCCCGACGATGAGGACGTGCAGGCCCGGAAGTCCCGCGCCGAAGATCGGCTTGGGCGCCTGGAGCGGAAGCTCACCACGCTCGCCTTCCTGGAGCCGACGACCGAAGAGGTGATGCGCATCGCGGTGCGCGCCGAGGTCTTCGTCCGGTTTGGGCTCTTCGACCGCGCCGAGATCGAGTTGAAGGCCGCGCTGGTCTCTCGGGGCGACTCCCTGCCCCTCGGCGCGGCCATGGCCGAGCTGCTGGTCGCCAACGGCCGGGTGGACGAGGCCATCGGCTGGATGGAGCGGCTGCTCCCCCACGCCGGGGACGAGCGGGCCATGGTGCTCGACCGCATGGCCCTCCTCCGTGGCGTGGATGTGGCGGGCTCCCCGGAAGCGACGATCGAGGACGAAGAGCTCATCGACGACCCGACCGCACCGCCGCTCACTCCGACGCCAGTCGCCATCCCCGCCGCTGCGGCCTCCACGGTGTTCACCGGCCCGGAAACCGCCGAAACGCGGGGCGACCGGCTCTCCGCCGCGGGGGACCTCGCGGGCGCGTTGATGGCCTGGCGCGAAGCCCTGGCCGAAGATCCGCTCAACGAAGGCGTGCTCACCAAGATCGCTGCCCTCCGCAGCGCCGCCCGATCGGCGCCGCCGCCTCCGGCTCCGGAGCCCACGTTCGGCCACGACGACGGGACCTTCGCCGAAGTGGAGCCCGACGCGCTGGACGAGACCGAAGCGCCGAACCTCGACGAAGCTCGCGCCCTGGTGGCCGTCGGCGAGGCCGACGCCGCGCTCGCCCTGGCGCAGGGCGCCGAGGGACTAGAAGCGAGGGTGATCGAATCCCAGGCGCACAAGGCCAAGAACGACGTGGGGCGCGCGCTGGAGGTGCTCCGCGAGGCGACCAACGACGCCTCGGAGAACGACCCTGCCTACGCGGAAGCGCTGTTCGAGCTCGCCGGGCTCTACACCGCCACCCAGAAGCACCGCTCGGCGTTGCGCCTGCTCGAAGAGCTGCGCGACCTCGCGCCCGACTACCGCCGGGTCGACGTGGAGGCGCGCATCCGCGGCCTCCAGATGATCGCCCGATAACCCTGGGGGACCCATGGGTTCCGCCTACATCGTCGACGCTGTCCGCACCCCGCTCGCGCGGGTGAGCAAAGGAAGCAGCGCGCTCTCGCACCTGCGGGCCGACCAGCTCGCCGCCCACGTGCTCCGCGCCCTGGTGGATCGGGTGGGGATCGACCCCGCGGTGGTGGAGGACGTGGTGATGGGCAACGTCACCCCGGTGGGCGAACAAGGGCTCAACATCGGGCGGAACGCGGCGCTCATCGCCGGCTTTCCGGTGGACGTCACCGGCGTCACCATCAACCGCATGTGCGGCAGCTCGCAGCAGGCGGTGAACTTCGCGGCGATGGGCGTGGCGAGCGGATTCCAGGACCTCGTCCTCGCCGCTGGCGTGGAGTGTATGAGCCGGGTCCCGATGGGAAGCGACATGTTCCTCAACGGCATCGCGGTCACTCCGGCGCCGGAGCTCAGCTGGCGGTACACCATCGTTCCCCAGGGGATCAGCGCCGAGCTGGTGGCGGAGCGCTTCGGGCTCACCCGTCCGGAGCTCGACGCCTACTCCGTAGAATCCCACCGCCGCGCCGCCGCCGCGCAGGACGGTGGCGCGTTCGACCGCGAGATCGTCGCCGTGGGCGAGGTCACCCGGGACGACGGCATCCGTCGAGGCTCCACCATCGAGGACCTGGCGAGGCTCAAGCCAGCGTTCAAACAAGATGGCGTGGTCACCGCCGCGTCGAGCTCACAGATCACCGACGGCGCCGCCGCAGTGCTCGTCGCAAGCGAACGCGCCGTGAAGGAGTACGGCCTTCGGCCGCGGGCAAAGATCCTCGCGATGGCGACCGCCGGCTGCGACCCGACGATCATGCTCACCGCGCCCATCCCCGCCACGAAAAAGGCCCTCGCCCAGGCCGGGTTGTCCATCGGCGACGTGGACGCCGTGGAGATCAACGAAGCGTTCGCCACCGTCGCGCTCGGCTGCGGCCGCGAGCTCGGGCTGGACTTCGCGAAGACCAACGTACACGGCGGAGCGATCGCGCTCGGTCACCCGCTCGGCGCGTCGGGCGCGCGGCTCTTCGCGACGCTCCTCGGGGTCCTCGAACGAAGCGGTGGCCGGATCGGGCTCTCCACCATGTGTATCGGCTACGGGCAGGGCATCACCACCGTCATCGAGCGGCTCGACTGATGCGGGTCCTCCTGGTCGGCTCCCCGGGGCGCGCCCCGTTCACCGGGCACTTTCGCGGGAGCGTCGCGCGTGAGGGCGCGGAGCTGCGGTGGGCGGGGCGGGTACGCGGCGGCGGGACGCCCGAGGAGGGCTGGGGAGCGGCGGAGTCGATGCGCGACGCGCTGGCGGAGGTCAGCGGCGCCGACCGTTACGCGCTGATCGACGCCGCGTGGGTCGCCCTCCGGGCCGTCGCCCACGACGACCTCACGGTGTTGCTCGTGGCGAAAGATGGGGAGGGAACGGTGATCGCGGGCAGCGGGCTCTGCGAGGTACGCGCCGACGGCCAGCCCGTCGCGCCCCCGGGGCACCCGCTGTACGACGAGCCGGGAATCCGCGAGCGACCGGGGTACCTCCATCCGGAGTCGCCCGCCGAAGCCTACGTCGGCGTCCCCGTCGGCAGCCGCTGGCCCGCGGGCGCCCTGCCCGCCGCGTGCGGCGTGAGGACCCCATGAACCCCACGCTCCCCCCCGGCACCTTCGACGACGAGCCGACCCAGCCGGACGGGGTCCCGCCCGAGCTCGGTGAGGTCGACCGGAGCGCGCCTCCCGCCCACGGGGAGCCGGGCGTCGCGTGGGCGCCGACCGTCGCCGCCCCCGAGCGTGGGTCGGCCGCTCCGACCGAGCCCGCCCCCGCCGCAGGGGCCGCGACGCCTCGCTCCGGCTCTCCCCGGGATGAGCTCGACACCATCCTCCGCTCCGCCCGTGCCCTCGAAGACCCCCGAGAGCTCTATGCGATGTTGGCGAAGACCGCGCCGATCGCGCTGGCCGAGGTGGCGTGCGGGGCCCGGGCTCCCGGCGGTCCCACCCACGCGCGCGCCGCGCTGCTGCACGCCGAGGTGCTGGAGAAGCAGCTCACCGCGCGCGGCTTCTACCCCCGGCTCGCCGAGCTGGCCGGAGAAGCTGCACCCGAGGTGCTCGCCGTGGCTGCACGTCGGCACCCAGCGGCGACGTGGATCGTCAAGCTCTCCAGGAAGATTGAGGGCCAACAGGCGGGCGTCACCCACCTGGTCGCCGCCGCCGGGCACCCCTCCTTCACCCAGGCCTGCGTCGCGCACGCGGAGGCGGGGCACATCGAGGGGCTGGTGGCCGCGGCGGCCACCTTGGGGCGCCCGGAGCCGCTCGGGGCGCTGCTCGCGGTGGATCCCGCGGTCGCCGCGCGGGCCGCGGGGCTCGTGCTCAACACCAACCCGAACGCGAACGTGGTCGCCTGGCTCGCGGCCGGGTGGGGCCCCGAGCCCGACCTGCTGGTCGCGCGGGTGGTCCCGCACCTGCGTACGCGGGCCGCTGCGGAGGCGTTGCTCTCCTGGTCGCGTCACCTGCCTCACACGTTGCGGATGCTGCGCGCCGTCATCCCGGGAATGGCGAGATAGACCGGGCCCGGAGGCGAGATGGGCGAGACGCGGTTGACGTGGTGCCGGCACGGTGAGTGCATGGTGCCCCTGGTGGCGACGGTGGCCGGTGGTCACCTCACCTCGCTCACCGCGAACGACGCGCTGCCCTCCGGCCGCGGCGGCACGTGCGGGCTCTGCACCGCGAGCGTCGGGGCGTCCGCCGACCCGCGGCGGCTCAAGCGGCCCCGCCGGCGCACCGCGAGCGGCTGGGAGGAGGTCGACTGGGCCACGGCCATCAAGGAGATCGGCGCGAAGCTCAAGGAGATCCGCGGGCAGTCGGGTCCGCGCGCGCTGGCGACCTATGCGGGCGCACCCGTCGGCCCCAACAGCCGCGGGCTCACCCGCACCCTGGCGTGGACGCTCGGGCTCGGCTCGCCGAACCTCTTCACCCCGCTCTCCACGACCGGCGGCCCCTGGGTGCGCGCTGGGGAGCTCATGCTTGGCCACCCGGTCGCCTTGCAAGGGGACGTTGGGCGCGCCCACTACGTGCTCCTCCTTGGTTCCAACCAGGCGGCGCAGGGATGGGGGCCGCTCCAAGCGGGGCGGGTCCACGCGGGGGACCTCACCTTCTCACGCAAGACGAAGGGCACCAAGGTCATCGCCGCCGACGCGCGAAGCACCCCGCTGAGCACCGGGGCGGACCTCCACCTCCGCATCCGTCCCGGCACCGAGGTCTTCCTGCTGCTCGGCCTGCTGGAGACCATCGTTCGCAACGGCTGGCACGAGAAGCAGTACGTGCAGGACTTCACCACCGGCTGGGAAGCCCTCGCTGCGGCGGTGAAGCCGTGGTCGCCGGAGCGGGTCGGCCCGATCTGCGGCGTCACCCCCGAGGAGATCGCGGGCGTGGCGCTGAAGTTCGCGCGCGCCCCGATGGCGCTCGCGCACCGTTCGGCGCAGATGCTCGCCAGCGAGCACGGCACGCTGGCGGCGTGGGCGTGCATCGCCCTGCACGGCATCACCGCCAACCTGCTCCGCCCTGGCGGGCTCTACGACAACAAGGGCGTGTTCGACGTGCACGGCGTCGTCTCGCAACTGCCCACCGCGAAGGCCCCGCGCACGCGCGTCGGCGATCTGCCGCTCCTGCTGCTCCAGGCCCCCGGCGCGCTGCTCGCCGACGAGGTGCGCACCCCCGGCGACGGGCAGGTCCGCGCCCTCGTGAGCATCCACGGCGACCCGGCTCGCGAGCTCCCCGGCGGGCCGAAGCTCCGCGAGGCCCTCGCTTCGCTGGACCTCCTGGTGGCGATCGACGTGGCGGAGAACGACACCACCGCCCTCGCCCACTGGGTGCTCCCGGCCACGCACCCGTGGGAACGCGAGGACCTCCACCTCCACGACACCAGCCTGCTCCCCTTCCGGGAAACCGCGTGGACGCCTGCGCTCTCCGCCCCCCCGGGCGAGGCTCGCGACGAGGCCGAGATTCTTGCCGATCTGTTCGGTGCGGTCGGCCCCACGATCCGCGGCGGCGTGCACGGTCCGCACCTGCGCACGCTCGGCGCGTGGCTCGCCCGCACGGACCTCGCTCCCTGGGAGGCTCGCGCCGTCGAGTTCTCCGGGAAGACCACCCTGGGGGAGCTGAAGGAGAAGGGCACCTGGCAGGGCGCGGACAACGACCGTGCGCTCTGGCGCGTCTCCAAGCCCGACGGCAAGGTCGCGCTTTTCCCGCCCGAGATCGCGGATGCCCTCGCGCGCCTCACCCCGCCCGAGGCCCCCGCCGGCTTCGACCGGTGGCTCCAGGCCGCCGCCCCGCGCGACGCCGCGCTCCGTCCCTTCGACCGTCCCGACGCCGCCGACCCCGGCGCCACCCTCCACCCCGACGCAGGTTTCGCCGAAGGCGAGCGGATTCGCGTCCGCACGCCCCACGGCGTCGTGGAGACCGTCGCCCACCTCGACGCGACCCTTCGCCCCGACGTGGTGGACCTGCCGATCGGCTACGCGGCGGACGTCGCGGCGCTGTTGCCCACCGATCGCTACGATCCGTTCACCGGCACTCCGCCGCTCGCGGGCCTGCCCTGCCGGGTGGAGCGCGCCTGATCCTGCTCCTGCTCGCCGCCTGCCTCGAGCCGGAGCGCGAGCCTCCCCCCGGCGAGGTCGCGGCGCCCATCGTCACCAGCGGCAGCCTCCCTGAGCCGGGCGGGGCCACGCTCGCGCGGGGCCGCGTCGTCGGGGAGTGCGCGGGCGTTGTCCGCATCGAGCTCGTCGGGCGCGCCGGGGATCCCATCGCCCGCGGCGAAACCCACGAGGGCGCCTACCTCATCGGGCCGATTCCCCAGGAGCCGGCTGGCATCCGGTGGGGCTGCGACGCCGACGCCGACGGCACGGTGGCCGGGGTAGACGTGTTCCACGCGAACGTTCCGCCCATCCCGCTGTCGGGGGCGGTGCTGGTGATTCCCAAGGCCGCAGGGGGCTGACCCGCGGGCCGAGCGCCCGCGACGCCAGGCTCGCCGACCGCGGCACCTCGACCGCCGCCGTCCGCCGACGGGCAGGGCGACGTCGCCCCACCAGCCCCTCGACACCTACGTGTTCCGAGGTATACTTCCATTATTTAGATAGGCACGAATACCTATTACGGACACAGGCTCGCGTTCTGCGTGTACCACGCCTCGGCAGCATCCATCAACGGCTGCGGCGGCGCGACCGTTCCTCCGAGGTCCACGTCGCCACCGGCGTCCGTCGCCAGCTCGTAGACCTGCCAGGTGACCGGCTTCGCGGCCCCGCGAAAGGTACGGATCACCTGGTAGGACTCGTCCCAGGCGGCGACCTCGGAGTGACCGTGGCCGTCGCAATGCCAGGTGGTAGGCGGCGCGGACCGAGGCTGCCCGAGCACGACCCCCTCGAACGGGAGATCCGACCGACGGATCCCGAGGAAGTCGAGGATCGTGGGCGTGAGGTCGAGCTCCGAAGCGAGCCGCACCGTCTGCCCCGCGAGGGTGGGGTGCAGCAGCAACATGAAGTTGCGGGTCAGCTTCACGGACGCACCCCAATTGTGCTCGACATTCGGGTCGAGCCAGCCTTCCCCATGGTCCGCGGTGACGACGACCAAGGCGTCGGGAGGGAGCTGATCAAGGAGCTCGTCGAGCTCCACGTCGGCGCGAGTGGCCGCACAACGCTGTGCGGTCTCGACGGCGTACGCACACGCCGCGTGGTCGACGTCGGAGAGCCCGTCGAAGGCGCCGCCGTCGTACCCATCGTCCTTGGGGGGATGGATCACGTCCACCGGGCAGGCGTCGTCCGCCGCCACGGCCGCGGCCTCGCAGCTCGCGTCGAGCTTGTCGTAGGGAACGTGTAGATTCATCACCTGGATCCAGGCGAATCGCGGCTGATCAACGGGAACGGCGTCGAGCAGCCCGAGCACCTCGTCGCCGACCTCGGCCAGGCCCCAGGAGTAGTCGTGGGGGACCTCCACGGCGTAGCCGGCCTTGAGGTTCGTCGAGACGACACCGTTGGAAGAGTCAAGGATGGTCGCCCAACCTTCGTCTGCCAACACCTGCGCGACGGTGGTGACCGAGCCGTCGGGGAGCGAGTGGTCGTCGGGGTTGACGCCCAGCGTCTCCATCCGCACGCTGGACATGAGCGCGGTGGTCGTCGGCAGCGTCCAGCCCTCCACGCCGGCGACGACCTCCACGTAGAGCCCGTCGCCACGTCGGGCGTACAGCCGCGGCATGGTCCCTTCGTCAAAAAGCTGGTAACGAGCGGTGTCAAGCACGACCACGACCACGGTCGGGGCGGTGCGAACGGCGGTGCCGGTGTCACCGGTGTCCGGCGCGGAGTCGGCGGTGTCCTCGGAATCACCCGTTCCCCCGGAATCCGCGGAGTTCGTGCCGGAGTGGTCGGACGGATCGCCCGTCGGGCCCCCGCCACACCCCCCGAGGAGGAGCAGGCTCGACACCGAGAGCGAGCCGAGCAGATCGGACACCAGGACACCTCGGACCCGACGATACCCGACTTTTCCCGTGCAGACAACGCGGGTCGGGGGGTTCTCGTCAGGGCGCCATACACCCTGGGAGCCGACCCCACCCGCGTCAGGCGCAACGACCGTCCGCGCTCCGCTTCCGCCGCTCGCCGCCGCGCGCCGGAGCGGGCTCAGTACCCGCCGCCGCTGAACAACCACACCGCCCCCGCGGCGCTCCCCGCCGTGTCGTCGCCAGCCGCGCCGATCGCGAGGTCGCCGTAGCCGTCGCCGTCCGTGTCCCCGAGCACCGCGACCGCCGAGCCGACGCCCGACGCCGACGCCGGGGAGATCGTCGCCGAAGCCGCCGACGTGCCGTACGTGCCGCTGGCCAGGGGACCGGCGAAGACGTAGGCGACGCCCGCGTCGGAGTTGGCCTTCGGGGCGCCGACCACCAGCTCCACGGCGCCGTCGCCGTCGAGGTCCCCGGCGGCCAGGGAGGTGCCCAGACCTTCTCCGGGCTCGGGGATCCGAACCTCGGCGAGGCTGCTCGCGTCGTACCAGGTGCCGGAGAGCGTACCGGGGACGATCCAGACGCCCCCGTAGCTGGCTCGAGAGGAGGAGAACGCCAGCTCGGCGGCACCGTCGCCATCGAAGTCGGCGACCACGGCGGGGACGGAGCCGGCCGCGCAGCTGGGGCAGGCGAGGGTGTACATCAGGTCGGCGTCGCTCGCCGCGCTCGACCAGCGCGCGGAGCTCGCGAGGAGCACGTAGACCGCGCCATCGTCCCCGTAGCCGCCGTCCACCCCGGAGGCGCCGATCACGGCGTCGGAGAGGCCGTCGCCATCGACGTCGGCCACGGTGATGGAGGCGCCGAAGCCGTCGCTCGAGGCTTCGCCCTGGATCGTCCAGGCGGTGGCCGAGCTCAGCGCCCAGGTACCCGAGAGGTCCGCGGGAACCCCTCGAACGTACCCACCCGCGCTGTCCGGGTCCCCGACCAGCAGGTCGACCACGCCGTTGCCGTCGCCATCCGCGCCGCCGCCCGCGGTGCGCACCTCGTGACTAACATCCGAGCCTTCCACCAGGAGGTCTGCCGACGTGGCCGAGACGTAGCCCGAGCCGAGCGCCGTGAACCGACGCAGCTCCCCGTAGCTGCCGCCCACCAGGGACGGCGAGCCGAGCAGCACATCGCCGTGACCGTCGCCGTCGAGGTCGCCGGGCGCGCCAAGCGTGGCGCCGAAGTCGAGGTTCGCGGAGCCCGCGCCGACCGTGAACGTGACGCCGTCGAGGGCCGCCCCCATGTCGTCGGTGGGGCGGATGACGGCCACCAGGCCGTCCGCCGAGGCGCCCGCGTAGCCGGGCAGCGCGGTGAGCAGCTCGTCGAGGCCGTCGCCATCGAGATCCCCCCCGCGAGGAGCACGCCGCCGGCCTCGTCCCCGGCGGCGGTGCCGTACCAGGCGCCCCACGCATCGGCCGTGGTGACCGCTCCCCCGAACGAACAGGCGCCCGGTGCGCCGTCGCAGTCGTCGTCGGCGCCGTCGTTGCACACCTCGGCCGCGCCGGGGTTGACGCCCGCGTCGGCGTCGTCGCAGTCGTCCTCGGCGGCGAACAGGTAGTCGCCCTCTGCCACGCAGAGGCACTCGCTCCGGGCGCCCGCGTAGGCGTCCCCGTCGTCGTCGGCGTAGAACTCGGTGCAGCCGGTGAGCGCGTCGGCGTCGTTGAGCTCCCCATCGCAGTCGCTGTCGACGGTGTCGCAGGCTTCGGTGGCGCCCGGGTAGGTCGCGCGCTCGGCGTCGTCGCAGTCGTCGTCCGTCGCGGCGTAGCCGGCGGGCACGGCGCACGCGGCGGCCGTGGTGTCGGGGACACCCGCGCCGTCACCGTCCGCGTCGAGGTACCAGACCGGGATGGTCACGGCGGCGTCGCCATCGTCGCAGTCGGTCGCGGACGCGGCGCGGTAGTCCCCGCTCGACGCGCAAGTGCAGACCGAGGCGGCGCTGCCAAGGCCGTCGCCGTCCGCGTCAAGGTACCAGGCGGAGCAACCCACCGCGTTGAGCGCATCCGTGGCACCGTCGCAGTCGTCGTCCCACGCGGTGGCGCAGTCTTCGGTCTCCAGCGGGCTGATCGTGGGGTCTTCGTCGTCGCAGTCGTCGCCGCCGCCTCTCGGATCCTCCTCCCCGTCGTCGTCCTTGTCGTAGTCGTCATTGCCGGCGCAGTCGGCGTCGACCCCGTCGTAGAAGAGGTCGGTGGCGCCCGGATGCGTAGTGTCCTCCGCATCGTCGCAGTCGCCGGAGAGGGCCCCGACGGGGAGGCCGCCGGTGTAGCCCTCGGCGACGTAGCCGTCCTCGTCCTTGTCACCGTCGTTGCCGTCGCAGTCCTGGTCGATCCCGTCGTACCAGACCTCCGGGACCCCCGGATTCACGGTTGAGACGGCGTCGTCGCAGTCGCCGTCGCAGGTGGCGTACCCGTCGTGGTCCCCGTCGAAGTCGGTGCCGCCACTGCAGTCCATGTCGACCCCGTCGTACGCCACATCCCCAGCGCCGGGGTGCACCTGCTCGGGCGACGGCGCCCCGGAGGGATCCTCGCAGTCGCCGCCCAACTTCGTCGGAACCGGGTCGGTCGGCTGGTCCATACAGTCGGGGCCGTCGGAGTGCAGCGCGCTGGTGTAGCCGTCCTTGTCCGCGTCGTAGTCGTCGAGGTCGTCGCAGTCTTCGTCGATACCGTCGTACCAGACCTCAGCTGCTGCTGGGTTGATCGCCGGGTTTCCGTCGTCGCAGTCGCCGTTGGTGGGGATGGCGTCGGCCGCTTCCTCACAGGTGCGAGCAGCCTGCCGGCCGTAGCCGTCGCCGTCGAGGTCGAGGAACAGGCCGTCGGTGGAGCACGCAGGCGTACGAGCGGCCCATTCCGCATCGGTCACGAAGGTACACCCGGCGAGGAACAACCACATCTGACGGGGAGGATATCCTGGATCGGGCGGCGGTGGCTCGCCGCGCCAGACGCGGCGCCCGGAAGTGCGGGGTTCGGTCGTCGGCGGACGCGGCGGGCGCGGCGCCGTCGGCGAGGAAGCGAGGTCACCCCTGGGTCCTGCCGCCACCGCCCACAGGCGGTCGCTCCGCTCCGCCCGCCGCCAGTGGCGTCACCCGCCACGTCACCGCACCCGCCACCGTCGGCGCCGAACGACAAGACCCATCGCCGAGAGCCAAAGCCCGCGTGGGCTTGCTGCGGCGGCTCGCGCGTTTGGGTGACCTCGGGCACCGGTGGGGACCAGGAGGTGTCGGGACGCCCGATGAGGCTCGCCGCGCCAGACGCGGCGCCCGGAAGTGCGGGGTTCGGTCGGCGGCGGACGCGGCGGGCGCGGCGCCCCTCACCATGCCCGCAGCGCCCACCACGCGCGCCAGCGCCACAGCCGGTCCTTGCGCCGCTTGAACGGCGGCGCTCCCTGGGTGGTGCGCAGGGTGGACTGCCAGAAGTGGCGGGCGCGGGCGGCGTCCCCGCCGGCCTTGGCGGCCTGGCCCGCCTTGAACCACACCTCGGCGTAGCTGCCGTGCACGTGGAGTGCCCGTTCGTACGCGCGGATGGCCTCCGCGTGCCGTCCCGCCGCCGCGTATGCGTCGCCGAGCACCAGACCGGGCTCGCCCCACCTCAGGTCGCGGCGCCGTTCGAGCGCGGCGTCGATCGCGGCCTGCCCACCCGCAAGATCCCCCGAGCGTAAGCACGCGACGCCGAGCCAGTAGTGGGGCAGCGCCTGCTCCGGGTAACGCCGGAGGACCTCGCCGAGGAGCTCCTTCGCCTCGGCCGGGTTGCGCTCCGCCACGAGCCCGGCGAGGTCGGTGCGGGCGTTGAGATCGTGGGGGTTGGTGGCGAGGAGGTCGCGCAGGGCGCGCTCCTGCTGCCAGCGCCGCCAGGGGCCGAAGAGGTCGGGGAGCCGCCCCACCCACCAACTGCCACCGGCGAGCCAGAACGCCAAAAGGGCCGCGCCGGCCAGCAACGGACTGTGCGTGAGCGAGCTCACGAGCAGGTACACCATCGCGAATTTCATCCGCCGCAGCTCACCGCGGACACGTAGTCGACCGTGAGCTCCGCGCCCACGGTGGGCGCGTCCTCGGCGGGAACCACGATGGTGTTCTCGGCGGCGTCCCAGCTCCATCCCGTGAACGGTGCGCCGTCGGCGGAGACCTCGATGGACGACGGTACCGGCACCTCGGCGAGCGGGAACCGGGCTTCCGCGTGGATCACCGGAAGCGCCGCGAAGGCCTCGAAGGCGGCGGTCCAGGAGGTGGCGCAGAGGTCGCCGACGACGCCGCTCCAGGTCGAGGCGAGCGTGGCGTAGCTGGTGTCGGTGTCGCCGCACTCGCCGGACCGGGGCACCAGCGCGCTCACCCGCACCGGCGTGCCGTCGGGGAGCGCCGAAGCCACGGCCGCGAACGCCGCGACGGCGTCTTCGGTGGGCGGGTCCGCGGCGACGAGCACGACGTCGAGGCTCGCGCCCGCACGGCGGAGCCCGTCGAGGCAGCCGCCGGGCTCGGTCTCAAAAAGGGCACGCTCCACCAGCCCGACGAGGTCGGTGTCCCAGGCGCCACCGCGCGCTTCGAACCCGTGTTTCAACACGTTCGCGATGGCGAGCTCCGACGCGTCCGCGGTCGTCCAGGCCGGAACATCAGCAGGACAGGCGCTGCCGCTGCCCAGGGACGTGAGCTGGACGTCGAGCCACGCGTCGTGGACGCGCGCGGCGTAGGCCGACAGCGCCTCGTCCAGCCGGGGGTCGGCGGCGAAGCTGTTCCCCTCCACGACCACGAGGGTGTCGGTCGGCGCCGCGGGCGCGTAGACGAACCGCTCGCGCACCCCCTCCCCTTCGTACCCCAGCGCGTCCACCTGGACGGCAACCTCGGGCTGCATGGGGTCGTTGGTGGTCAGGGTGAGGACCCCGGACCACTCGCCGCCGCCGCCCGGGGTGAAGGTGACGTCGATCTGGGCTTCTTCACCCACGGGCACCTCCGGCGGCCAGCCGGTCGCCGAGAACCCCTCCCCGGACATCCCGGCGTCCAGCGAGAGCGGCTCGCTCCCGGTATTGGCCACGGTGACCTGCCCCACCCCCGAACAGCCGAGCACAGTCGCCGGGATCTCGACGTCGCGCACCTGAAGGACCGGCGCGGTGCCCGACCCGCGCAGCTCCACCACCTCCGATCCCGGATCGAAGCGCAGGCGCGCGAGCGAGTCGCCCTCGGTCTCGGGGATGAAGGTGACCGTGAGCTCGCGCTCCTCCCCCGGCTCCAGGGAGAGCACCGGCCCGGCGTCGACCCGGAAGACCCCGTCGTCACCGATGGGCTCATCCTGCCCGGTCACGGTGACCGTGTCTTCCCCGAGGTTGTACACCTTCAAGATCCGGATCGCCTCCCCCTGCTCGTTCACCGAGACCGAGCCGAAGTCCACCGTGCCCGGGCTGACCGTGATGCGTTGGTCGAGCGGCGCGCCGCCGTCGTCCACCGGCCAGGGGGCGAGGGGGTGGCACGCGGTGAGGGCGAGGAGCAGGGACACCACCACGATGGTAGCCGAACCTGACGCGCCTTGCCGCACCGCCTACTTCAGCGAGCGGGAGATCCCGACCCGCAAGGCGCCGCCGTACGCGAGGGTGGGGCCCGACCAGGTGGTCTCTGGTCCCGCCCACCCTTCGAGCCGGGTGCTGAGCATGAGGTGGGGGTCGAGCTGGAGATCGACGCCCAGGGTGAGCCCGCCGGCCGCCCCAAGGTTGGCCTGGGTGCCGTACTCGCTCGCGCGCCAGGTGTCGTGGACGTCGGCAGTGACGGCGAGCCAGCCCGGACCGAACGTCGGCCCGAAGCCGACGCCGGCGCTGACGGTGCCGGTGGTCTCGTCGACGGCGGTGGCGGCGTCGGTGCCGGCCGAGAGGTCCGCCGCGGCGTGCAGCTCGGGGCGCCAGGGACCTTCGACCCGGAGCGGGTTGCCCCAGACCGCTTCGAGGCTGCCGCCGAGCGGGAGGAGCGCTTCGTTGCCGCCGTGGTACGCGACCCCGCCGAGGAGCCCGAAGGACGGCGCCTTACGGCGGAGGAGCTGCTCGATGGGGAGGGTCTCGCCGGCCCGGACGGTGACCCGCTCCTTCAGAAGCGTGCGCCCGTCAGGGGCCTGGATCTCCACGGTGGAGCTGCCGGGGTCCAGGGCGTAGACGCCGGGGAGCTCCCCGCGTGCCGTGCCGTTCACGAACAGCCTGGCGCGGGCGAGCACCGCATCGCAAGCGGCGATGAGCGCGCGCTCGGCCGCGCCGCGGAGGGTGGAGGAGCCGCCGAGGTAGATTTCTTCCCGGCCGACGATGCGGTACTCGGCGCGGGGCATCTGGAGCCCGCCGGTCCACGTCATCGTGCGGTCGCGGGCGTACTGGTGGGCCTCCATCACGTCGACGAGGCCGTCTTCGTCGAGGTCGGCCTTGCTGCGCGCGCCGGTGAGGGCATCGATGAGGAAGTGGGTGTAGACACCGTTCTGGAGGGTGGGGTCCTCCATCGCCGGCTGCCAATATTGGGCGGCGTACAGCCTGGCTTCGGACTCGCTCACGTCGTGCCCGCCGCGCGGCGCGGGGGGCTCGCCGCGGAAGCCGCTGATGAGCTGCTGGGTGGGCGCGCTGACGGCCGAGCGACTCCCGGCCCGGCCGTTGTGGCAGGTGTCCAGGATCAAAACCCGGCGGCGCGCTGGGAGCTCGTGCACGAGCTCCTCCACGTCCGACACCTTCAGGCCGGTGGTCTCGGGCGCGTCCAGACGCCCGTCGGACGGGAGGAAGAACAGCTCACTGCCCTGCACCGGGTCGATCTCGAGGGTGCCGTGGCCGGAGAGGTAGAGGAGGAAGGTGTCGTCCCGCTGGAGGTCCGCCGTGGCGACCTCCAGGGCGTGCATCAGCCCGGCGCGCGTGGTGGCGTCGTGGCCGGAGATGACGAAGACCCGGTCGAACCCGCCCCCATCGACCGAGCCGAGGACGGCGCCGAGGTCCCGCGCGTCCTTCTCGGGGAACTTGAGCCCCTGAAGCAGCGGATCGGTGTAGTCCTCGACGCCCACGAGCACGGCGACCCGGCGGGGTTTGTAGGCATCCTCCGGGCCCGGCGTGATCGCCACCGCGCCCGCGAACGCACCAGCGACGAGGCTGAGGATCATGGCGCCACCGCGGGGACGTACACGGTGATGGACTCGGCGCCGCCCTCGACCACGAAGCGCGCCGCGCTCTCCCCCGCTTCGAGCGTGTAGCCCACCGGCAGGTCCACCTCGCCGGCGTTGACGTGGCCCGCCCAGAGAACCACGCCTTCGCGGAGGAGCTTCAGGTCGGCGGGAGCGGTGGCGGCGACGCGGAACATCAGGGTGTCTCCCGCAGCATAGCGCTGGTTCGTCGCGAAGCGCTCGGTCGTTCCGGCCGCGTGACGCACGGCGACCTTCACGTCGACCCCCGGGAGCACCGCGCCGGAGCCGCGCTCGACGAGCGTGGAGGGGTCGCCGCGGTCGGGCGGGCCCGACACCACCATCAGCGACAGGGCGGCCATCAGCGCCATCCCGCCGACGGCGAAGATCCGCACGCGGACGGCGCCGCGGCGGCGCTCCGTCTGGTACGCCGCGACCGTGCGGCGCACGACCAGCTCCGGCGGCTCGATCGGGCCGAGATCGCCGAAGCGGGCGTCGAACTCCTGGTCGGTCACGAGACCTCCAGCAGTTCGCGCAAGCGCGTGCGGGCGCGTGAGACCCGGGCCCGGGCGTTGTCAGGGGTGATGTCGAGGGCCGCGGCGACCTCGTTGTGGTCCATGCCCATCACCGCGGTGAGCACGAAGGCGTCCCGCAGGTTCTCGGGGAGCTGGGCCAGCGCCCGCTCGAGCATGATGCGGTCGCTCGGGGTCGTGCTGCGGCTGGGCTCGAACGTGTCGTCGAGCACCTCGGGCCGGCGGGCCGCCTGCCGAGCGCGGTCCCGGATGGTGTTGGTGGCGATGCGAAACAACCACGAGCGGAAGGAGCCCTGGTGGCTCGCCCAGGTGGTACGGGCGCGGTGCACGCGCAGGAACGTCTCCTGGAAGACGTCGTCCGCCACCTCGGGGCGACGGGTCATCCTCAGGGCATACCCGTAGAGCGAAGCCCGATGACGCTCGAACAGCGTCATGTACGCCGCGTCGTTGCCATCTCGGACCGCGTCCATCAGCTCCTCGTCGGTTTGCGGGCGTGCCACCCGATCTCCGACGCTCCTTACGCCCGCGACCGGCGCGGTGTGACACGGCCCGCCGCGATCAGGCTCGCGAGCAGGACGGTGACCGCCGCGCACAGGTGCGGGAACCATCGACCCCAGGTCTGGTACGGCGTGGCCAGGCCGCCCTTCGGCACCCGGAGCTCCACGACCTTCGCCACGTCGGTGTACGGCTGCGTCTCGTACTTGATCACCCCGTGGGGCTCCACGACCATCGACACGCCGGTGTAGGCGATGCGGATCATCGGCCGCCCCAGCTCCACCGCGTAGGCGGCGGCGAGCATGGCGTGCTGCCAGGGAGCCGCGGTGTCCCCGAACCAGCCGTCGTTGGTCACGCTCACGTAGGCGTCGGCGATGGCGAGGGTGCGCATCTGCTTCTCGAGGATCGCTTCGTAGCAGATCGGAACGGTGAAGCTGAACTTGTCGGTGTAGAACACCGTGGGCTCGGTGCCCGCGCGGAAGCTCCCCACGCCCTGGATGTAGGGCTTGAGGTAGGAGGCCGGCCAGGGCAGGTACTCGCCGAACGGCATCGGCACCATCTTGTCATAGCGAGCTTTCACCTCGCCATCTCGCCCGAAGAGGTACACGCTGTTCCACGCGGCGTGTTTGCTCGGGTCCGCCGGGTCGGGGCCGTGGGTGCCGCCGCCGAGGAGGAACGCGAAGTCGCCGCGTTTGGCCATGCCGCCGAGGATCGGCTGGAGCTCCTTCTCCGTCGGGTTGTAGCCGATCGAGCCTTCGGGCCAGACCACGAGGTCGGGCTTGTCGCCCGTCACCTTCGCGGTCGACTTCATCCAGGAGCGCAGCACGTCTGTGCCGCGGTCCTCGATGCGCTTGACCATGCTGACGCCCTGCTGCAGCTCGGAGATCCGCACCACCGGCGCCTTCGCGAGCTCCGCCTCCACCGCGTTGAACCGCCAATAGCCGAAGCCGAGGTTGGCCACGAAGAGCCCGATGGCCGCGGCGAACGGCGCGACGGGGAAGGGGCGACCTTCCTTCCGCGCCAGCACCACCTCGGCCAACGCGGCGTTGGTGCAGAGGAGGAGCCAGCTCACCCCGTAGGCGCCAAAAACGCTCGCGAGCTGCCAGGTGTACGGGTTCCGGTACTGCCCGACTCCCTGATAGTACGGGAACAAGGCGGGCTGGGCGAATTCCGCCGCCACCCACACCGTGGGGAAGGCCACGACCCACCAGCCGCCCATGCGCGCGCGCAGCGGCGCCACCGCCGACGCGAGGAACCCGTAGGGCAGCCCGAAGACCGCGGCGAACAACGCCACGAGCAGCGCGGCGAGCACCAGCGGGATGTTGCTGAACAGGTCGATCGTCTGGGCGAGCCAGAAGAAGAGGACGAAGACGCCGGAGAAGCCGGTGAGGTACCCGAGCTTGAACGCCCGGCCCCGGAGCGCCGCCCAAAACTGCCCGAGCGGGTGGGCGCTCACCGGACGACCATCCGGGGCCGCGGCCGCCACCAGCAGCGGAACGAAGCTGAACCAGTGCAGCCAGTGCAGCCCGATCGGCGGACTCACCAGCCGCAGCACGACGCCCGAGAAGATCGCCGCCGCGATCGCCGGGAGGTTCGCCCGGGTGAACAGGCGGGGAGACGGGGCGGGCACGGCGGGGTCGGGCACGGGCTACCGGGGGACGCGGGGGCTTAACGTCTGGCGGGGCGGCCCGGCGGTCGGCGGCAGCGGGGCGAGAGGAAGGGGAGCCCGTCCGGCCCGCGACGATCCGCGTAGCCGGTCGAAACAACGAGGGTTCCCCCTCCCACCTCGGCAGGAACGTCGCGAGCCACGACCGGCGTCGCTGCGCCGCCGCGGGGTCGTTCGCGGAGCGGGCCGCGCCGCCCGCCGGCGCACCCCGACCGCGCCGCCGACGTCGGTCTCGAAGCGCGACGGTTCACGGCGGGCTCCGCCCGCCGGCGCCTGACCCCGGTCCTCGACGCGCCGACGCCGGTCTGGCGCCCCTGTGTCCTCCTCCCCTCCCCGGCCGGACCGCCGTTCACCCGCCCGCGATCAGCGCCTCGATGGGGCCGAAGCCGTCGCCGCCGCTCTCCACGGTCGCGTAGCCGGCGTCCCAACCGAGTACGCGCATCTCCGGATCAACCACGATCAAGGTCGGGTAGCTGCTGGAGCCGTCGCCGCGGTAGGGCATGAACAGGTCATAGCCGTAGCCTTCGTCGGAGAGCACTGGCCCGGTGGAGCCGAAGGCGTCCACCCAGGTCTGCAGCTGCTCGGGCGTGGCGGCGCCGTTGACCTCCGAGAGCGAGCTGTTGAGCAGGGTGATCCACTGCACTTCGATGCCACGCGCCGCCATCGACTCCACCCACGCGCCTTCGTCCTGCGCCATCGCCTGGCAGGGGCCGCAGTTGGGCGCGGAGGCGTCGATCACCAGGTAGCGACCCCAGAAGTCCCAAAGATCGACCTCGTCGCCGCAGGTGTCGAAGAAGCGGCCGTTGGGGAGCACGCCGCCGGTGGTGAGCGTCCACGACGGCGCGGGGCCTCCCGGATTACACGTAGGCCACCCGCACGCGTACGGCTCCTCGCGGGGCACGTCCACGTCGGCGATCGAGACGCCAGGATCGACGCCCTGCACCAGCGAAAGCTCCGCCACGAGGGTGAACCCGCCGCCCGCGTCGAAGGCGCCGTCGTCGGTCCAACCGCCCACGTAGGGATCGGCCTCGGAGCCGGCGCCGGTCACCGCGCCCATGTCGGCGAGGGTGACGTTCTCGGCGCCCGTGCGCCAGAGGTGGGTCAGGCCGTCGTCGCCGGTGGCAAAACCGAGGTGCTCCGTGCGCGTCTGGTCAGCGGAGGAGATGCTCAGGAAGCAGTCGTCGTAGCCGACGTCCACCGTGGCGTCGCCCATCGTGAACCAGTCGCACTCCGGGCACTGCCACCGATGCCCCTCCCGCTCGGTGGAGACGGCGTACTGCCGGTGGTACCTGCAATCCACGTAGCCGAGCGCCTCGGCCTCCGCGTCGAAGTCGAGCGTCCAGGTGCCCTCGCCGACGAGCGTACGCGCGTCGTGGGGCGCCTCCCCCACGTACCCGGCGTCGGCCGGGCACTCGCCAGGGATCACCTCGGTGTCCGCACCGCCAGAGTCGGCGGAGTCGGCCGAGCCCCCCGAATCGTTGGTTGCCTTCGCGAGGTCCGCCTCGGCTGGGCAGCCGGCCAGGAGAAACGCGAAGACCGTCACTTCACCACGCAGCAGTCGGTGAGCCCCGCGAGCGTAGCCGGGCCGATGCCGTTGACCGCATCGAGGCCCGAACACGCGGCGAACGCGCCGTGATCGGTACGATACGCGAGGATCGCCGCGGCCTTGGTGGCGCCGACACCCGGCAGGTGCTGCAACCCCGAGGCGTCCGCCGTGTTGATGTTCACCGGGCAGCCGCCCGCGGATGACGCGGCCGGAGCGGCCTCCGGCGCAGGCGTCGCCTTCACCGCTTCCTTGGTCGACTTCGGCGCGAGCGCCGTCTCCCCCTTCACCGGCGCGATGGGCGTACCCGCCTGTGCCGCGGGCGCCGCTCCGAAGCTGACCATGTCCTTGATGTTCGCCAGGGTGCTCGGGCCGATCCCGTTGACCGCGTCGAGGTCTTCGAGCGACTTGAACGGGCCGTGCTCCTGCCGATACGCGAGGATCGCCTCCGCTTTGCTGGGGCCGATGCCCGGGAGGGTCTCCAGCGCGGTGGCGTCGGCGGTGTTGACGTCCACGGCGGCGAGGGCGGAGGCGATCAGGAACAGCCAGGCGAGCATGAGGCTCCTCAGAGGTCGAAGGTGTCGGGACCCTTTTCGGATCGCGCGCGCAGACGCTCCAGTCGGGCTTCTCCTTCCGTGAGAATCCCTGCACGCGCCGTTTCATCACGGCTCACCGCCAGCACGTCGCCCTCACGGAGGTCCTTGGGGAGCGCGGCCAGCGGCACGTCGATGAGCTCTCCGCCGAAGCTCAGCACCGCCCGCTCGCCCTCGATCCGATCGACGACGATCATGGGTGACAGCAGCCTGCGGCGCGCTTGCCGGCCTTGATCGCGGCTTCACGGGTCGCGTAGCACACGAGGTTCTCCGGGTTGATCTTCGCAGCGTTGCCGCAGCCGTTCTTGTGGAAGACCTCGCTGCTCTTGCTCGCGGCGAAGGGGCAGGCTTCGTCGTCCACCACGTCGGCGGCCATGTCGGGATCCACCGGCGGGAGCACCGGCGGCGGCGCCGCGTCGTGACCGGGCACGCTGGCCACCGGGAGCAGCTTGGCGTCGCCGTCGTGCTTCTCCGTGGAGACCACAACGTGGTTTCCGTCCGAGATCACGGTGATCCGGCCGTCGCGATCCGTGCGGTAGATGGTGGCCTTTGCCGCCTCCAGGCGCGCGAGCGTCTCTTCCCCGGGGTGGTGGTAGCGGTTGGCCACGCCCACGGAGATGAGCGCGATCTTCGGCTTCACCACATCGAGAAACGGCTGGATCGTGCTGTGTTTGCTCCCATGGTGGGCGACCTTGAGCACGTCGCACTGACCGACCTTCTCGTCGATGAGCCGCCGCTCGGTGGGCTCCTCGGAGTCGCCCACGAAGAGGAAGCAGTCCTTCCCGTGGGTGAGCCGGGTGACCACGCTGTTGGCGTTCAGATCGGACCGGGTGTCGTGGAACGCGGGGGACTCCGGGAGGAGCACCTCGAGCTTCGCGCCGTCGTCCAGGTTGAAGACCATGCCCTTGGCGGCCGACTTGTAGCTGATCCCGGCGTTCGCCTCGATCGTGCTCATCAAGGAGGTGTAGGTGGCCGTGGTGTGGGGCAGCCCGTTGTCGATGTAGACCTTGGGCGGAAACGCCCGGACCACCTGCTCCATCGACCCCACGTGGTCGGCGTGGGGGTGGGTGGCGATGATCAGATCGAGGTGGTCGACCCCCAGGGCCGAGAGCTTCTCCACCACGCCATCGCCGCGATCTCCCGCGTCAATGAGGATGGCCTTCTTGGCGGGGGTGCGGATGAGGATCGCGTCTCCCTGCCCGATGTCGAGCATGTCCACCACCACATCGCCGGCGTGGGCGAGCGAGCAGAAGAGGAAGACAAACAGGGCGAACATCGGACCTACGGCATCGCGGAGAAGAACACCGACCGGGCGGTGAAGTCGTAGCACGCCACGTACCGGGTGCTGCCGATCTTCACCGTTTCGTTGTGGTAGCCCAGCGCGCCTTGCGATCCGGTGACGGTCTCGCTGCTCCAGGCCCCGTCCCGCTGGCGGGCGAGCTTCATGTCGTTGTTGAAGCCATCGAAGTAGACAATGCCGGGGCTCCCGCCGTCGACGTAGATCTCGCTGTCGGACCCGACGTGATCCCCCGCGTCGACCACCTCGGCGCTCCAGCTCTCGCCGCTGCCATGCGTGACCTTGAGGTCCTGGTTCTTCACGTCCTGGTAGGCGATCCACAAGGTGGAGCCGTCCATCGCGATGGAGGGCCACTGACCGACGTCGCCATCGTCGTCCACCGTGACGGTGGTGTAGGCGCCAGCGTGCCCCGAGGTGAGGAGCAGCGCGGTGTGCGCGCGATCGTAGTGGGCGATGTACTCCGTGCCGTCGGAGCCGATGAACAACCTCGCGTACTCGCCGACGCTGCCGTCGATCGTCTCGGCGCCGGCGCCGGTGTCGGCCGGGGTGAAGGCTTCGCCCGTGGCGGCGACCTCCCCGGTGAAGCCCGAGCCGTTCCAGTGGGCCACGCGGAGGGTGCCGGCGTAGGCGTCGTAGTGGGCGACGACGGGGTTGCCCGAGCTGTCGAGCGCGAGGCTGGCCCAATAGCCGGCATCGCTCTTCGGGCCGCTCCCGACCTCGGCCACGCCCACGTCCCACACCCCGTCGCCCTTGTGGGCGTACTTCAGGGTGCCGTTGGTGGTGTCCTGGTAGGCGATCCACACCTGCCCGTTCGACGCGACCTTCATCGAGGCGTAACGCCCAGAATCTCCGGGGTTCAGGCCGTTTTCGTCGGGGTAGGAGTCGACCTCCTCGCGCTTCCACTCCGCGCTGCCATCCTTGGCCACGGTGCCCACGGCGTACCCGAGCGCGTCTTTCGTGCGGTCGTAGTAGGCGATGGCGGGGGCGCCCTCGGGCGTGAGCGCCATCGAGAGCCAGGAGCCGGCGTCGTTGGTGAATGCGGGCGCTTCGTCGCCGTTCGGGGCGTCGGTGGCGCCATTGCAGCCCTCGCAGCCCTGCGTGGCCAACGCGGCGATCGTACCGATCAGGGTCAGCGCGGACACGCGCATGAGAGCTCCACCTGTGCCGTTCGAGGGTACTCGGCCCCCGGCCGCCCGTCAATCACCCCGTGACGCGGAACGTCTGGGAGTAGATCCACGGGTAAGGGTGAACCAGGGCCTCGGCCTGATCATCCATGAAGCCGCGCAGGTGCTCCGGCACGATGTCCAGGCGCACCCGGTAAACGCCGGGCTCGGTGACGGTCCAACTCCCACAGCCCGTCTGCCAGGGCACGCCGTCCTTGTACACGGTGGCCGTGATCGTCGGCTCGGAGGTGTCCGTCGGAGAGTCGGCGGCCAACGTCGGACACGTGACAGCGAAGCGCTTGCCGACCGCGGCGCCGTCGGCCGCCCAGTGCAGGTCGCCGTAGGCCACGTCGAAGCCCGTGGGAACGCCGAGGACGTCGAACACCACGAAGCTCTGGCGGGCGCGGAGGGCGGCTTCGGCGGCCGCGGGGCCCTCGCCGTCGACCACAAGGTAGTTCGCGAACCAGGACATCATCCGCCGGTAGCTGTCCACCCGCTCCCCGTCGGTCATGAGCATCGGGAGCGAGTTCTCGTGGGCGTCCGTGCCGGCGGTGCCGAGCGACGCGGCCACGCCGTTGAGCGTGTCCCATCGTTCCAGGGAGACGGTCTGCTCCAGGTAGAAGCTAAGGAAGACGAGATCGGGCTCGGCGTCGGTGGTGCCGGTGATGAACGGCCCGGCGTCCTCGATGTAGCCCATGCCGTCGAGCCCGAGGTCCTCCTCACGCTTGTTGGGATCCACCATTGCGTGGAGGTTGAACAGCTCCACCCCCGATTGGCCCCACGACTGCCGCGCGAGCAGGTCCTCGATCGTCTGCCCCTCCGTGTGGGCCTGGAGGACCACGCCGCCGGCCGCGATGTCCGCCTCCACGGCCTCCTGGTCGTAGTCGTTGTAGATGCGGTCGTTCTCGGCGCTGTCTTCGCTCACGTGCCGATCGAGCGCGACGGGCATCAGCTCGTCCTCGATGCCGGCGAGCCAGAGCACCGGGTGGCCATCGTCGCAGGTGATGCGGCTGGCCACCCCGTCGACCATCTCGTCGCCCGCCTGGGGCTGGAACAGGTCGTTCCACGCGGTGTACGCCGCGTTGGACGGGTGATCGGTCATGAAGGCGTAGTCGATCCCGGCCGCGCAGAGGTGGGCGCGCAGGTCCGCGAGGCAGGGCTCGTCCGCCATCTCGTGGTTGTCGCAGGCGTCGTGCGAGAGCGGCGAGTGCAGATGAATGATCGCGCGGCGGAGCGCACGCCCGTCCGCGGTGGACTCGTGCAACGCAGGGCGCTCGTGCGTCCACGGCACGGGCTCGGGGGGCGCGGCGGACTCCGTCGGAGTGGCGCACGCGAGGAGCAGGAGGACCATGCTCGTGGCATAGCCGGGCGGCGTTGCCGGCGCCCTTCTCGGCCCTCCACGCCCGGGCTGGACTCCGCGCACGCGGCAGCTTAGCCTCGCTCGCGAAACAGGTGGTAACCGTGAAGCTCCTCCTCCCCGTCACGATGCTCGTCTTCGCCGCTGGCTTCTGCTGCTGTGGCGGCGACACCGTCTCCCAGATCGAGCAGATGAGCTCCGGCACCGGGCCGTCCCCCGATGCCGTCCCGGTGGCGGACGCGGGTGGGGGCGCGGCCCCGGCCGCGGCGGGCGGCACGGTCGCCGTGGCCGGCACCTGCGGTCGGTTCAGCGGCCTCACCGCCCCGTCCGGCTCCTCGGTGATGGCCTGCACCACCTCGGGCGATACCGACAGCCTGGTGCTCACCGGCGGCGGCAAGCCGGATGCCAACTGCGCCGCCCTCAAGGAATGGGCGAAGGGCGCCGGCTACAGCATCGACACCGACGTGGCCGCCATGGGCAGCTACGCGATCATGGGCTCCAAGGACGCCACCCAGCTCAGCATCGCCTGCACCGACATGGGCGGCTCGGCCACCTCGTCGCTGTCCATCTCGCCCAAGATGTAGCTCGGCCTCCGGGCCAACTTCGGCGGCACCGTCCACGCGTCTGACGGTGCCCGCCAGGGCTGAATCGTGGCGCTTCTCCGCGCCCTCCCGCTCCCGTAGCTCAGCTGGATAGAGCACCAGTTTCCTAAACTGGGGGTCGCGCGTTCGAACCGCGCCGGGGGCGCCATCTCGCGCGGGTGCGCCCGGCGGCGGTGCGCCGGAGCGCCCTCTCCCGCCCCGCGCTACGTACGCACCATGAGCGACCCCTTCGCCGACCACTTCGCCTCGGTCCCCGATCCCGTTCGCGCCCGTCTCGATCGGGTCCGCGCCGCGATCCGAGAAGAAGCGCCAGCGGCAACCGAGTGCATCTCCTACGGCATCCCGACGTTCGATGTATCGGGGAAGCACCTCGTACATTTCGCTGGCTACGCGAAGCACGTCGGGCTCTACCCCGGTGCGAAGGCGATGGTGGTCTTCGCCGACGAATTCGCCAGCTACACCCACGCCAAGGGCTCGGTACAATTCCCGCACGACCGCGAGTTGCCGCTGGAACTGGTTCGCCGCGTGGTGCGGTTCCGCCTTGCGGACGTCGCCGCGGGCACGAAGAAGAAGCGCCGCTGAAGGCGGGGTTCGGCGATCCCAGCCGTTCCCACACCCTCAGCGGCGCTCCGGTCCCCTCCGATCAGGCCCCGTCAGCCGACCCTGTCCCCTGCGAAGACGGACACCAGCCGGAACAGCTCGTTCACCCCCGATTGCAGGGTGGAGAGCGCCCCGGCCAGCAGCATCGTCATCATGCTGGCGATCAGCGCGTACTCGATCAGGGTGGTTCCCGACTCGTCCTCGATGAAGTTGCGCATGGCCTTCCCCCGGTTGCCCGCATCATCGGCAGGGGGCGCCGGGGCTTGAGGGAACTTGCCGCCGGGTCGGATCGGGATTTTTCCAACCATCTGGGCGATCCGCGGATCACGGTCCGCTCGACGGGCGATCCGGGGTGCGGATCGCGGCGCCACAGGCGCTTTTCTGCCCGGGGCCGCCGCCCTGGCCGCCGGGGCGACCGCGGAGTAGGCCGAGGCGGTGCTGCTCGCCGTCGCCCTCGCCCTGGCCTGCCCCACCGGCGGGACCGGCGTGCAGCACGGTCCCGTCCTCCCGGTGGACCCGGGCAGCGCCGTTCTCAAGGTCACGCCGACGTTGAGCGCGCTGGGCGGGGCCAGCATGACGCTCGACGACGTGCTCGCCCTCCCCGACGCCCGAGGCGCCCCGCTGGCTGAAGATCCGGCGGTCGAATCGTTCGCCCGCGGCTTCACCTGGGCGGACGCCGACCGCGACGATCCGGCCTGGATGCCCCAGGGGCTCGCGGGAGGGTTCGAAGCGGCGAGGCAGCCCGACCGGATGTTGGTGGCCTGGTACGCCGTCGATGGCGAAGCCGCCGAGGGGGCAGGGGTTCGCCTCTCCGTCGTCGACCTGGAGAGCCTCGCGTACACCGAGGTCCTCCTGGTGGATGGCTCCTCCGGCCTTGCGGCGCCCATCCCCATCCACGCAGGCGGGATCGTGTGGGTGGCGGACACGCTCTATGTGGCCGACACGACCCGCGGCCTCCGCACCTTCGACCTCGCGGGCCTCCGCGAGGCCGACCCTGCGCTCGCCTACGGCCACCGGTTCGTCGTGCCGCAGTCCGGCATGGCCGAGGCCTCGGGCTGCGACCTCCGCTTCTCCTTCCTCTCCTACGACATCGGCCGCGGCGAGCTGCTCTCCGGCACCTTCTCGGACACCGACCCCGACACCCCGATCCTCGCCTGGCCCCTCGACGCCGACGGCACCCTCGCGACCGAGACCCCAGCGGTCTCCGCGTGGATCGCCCAGCAGACCGACCTGCAGGGCGTGCTCCGCAACGGCGACGACTGGTGGCGTTCGGCGAGCCTCCAGCAGGGGAAGGACGGCGCACTCTTCGCCTCGCGCGACGCCGGGCCGCCGACCCTCCACCCCTGGCCCCGCGCCCCCGAGGCGCTCACCTACGATCCGGACCGCGACGAGCTCTGGTCGCAGACCGAGCGGATCGGCCACCGCGAGGTCTTCGCCGTGACGCCGCCGCGGGTCGCGTGCGGCTCCCCCCTGGGTGTCGGCGGCGTCGGCGCGCTCGGGGCGGTGCTCGCGGTCGCCGGGCGGCGGCGCCAGTCGCGGGACCCGGGTTAGCACCGCCGCGCCATGTACACCTTCGATCCCGAACGCCTCGCCAAGCTCGACAGCCTCCGCGCCGAGGGCATCAACCCCTACCCGACCGGGCGCACCCCCAACCTCAGCGCCGCCCAGGCGCAGGCGCTGGGAGAGCTCCACGAGTCCGCCGAGGCGCTCGCCGCGCTTGGCAGTGACTTCCGTTTCGCGGGGCGGATGTTGTTCAAGAACGAGATGGGCAAGGCCGGCTTCGCGCGAATGCTCGACCGCACCGGTCGCCTCCAGGTCTACGTGAAGCGGGACAACGTCGGCGAGGCCGCGTTCGCCGTGTGGAAGCGCCTGGACCTCGGCGACCTGGTGGAAGTGGAAGGCGGCCTCATGCGCACCCGTACCGGCGAGCTCTCGGTGCAGGCAACCGGCATCCGGCTCGTCGGCAAGTGCATCAAGAGCCTGCCCGACAAGTGGCACGGCATGGAAGAGATGGAGCTACGCCGCCGCCAGCGCTACCTCGACCTGTTCGTGAACGACGAGTCGCGCGCCACCTTCGTCGCTCGTAGCCGCATCGTCCGCTACATCCGGGACTTCTTCGAGGGCCGTGACTTCCTCGAGGTGGAGACGCCGATGATGCACGCCATCCCCGGCGGCGCCACGGCCCGGCCGTTCGTCACGCACCACAACGCGCTCGACATGGAGATGTACCTCCGGGTGGCGCCCGAGCTGCACCTCAAGCGGCTCATCGTCGGCGGCCTGGAGCGGGTGTTCGAGATCAATCGGTGCTTCCGCAACGAAGGCCTCGACGCGACCCACAACCCCGAGTTCACCACCCTGGAATTCTACCAGGCCTACGCCACCTGGGAGGAGCTCGCCGACCTCACCGAAGAGCTCATCCATGGGCTCGTGACCAAGCTCCGTGGCGCCGAGGTCATCACCTACCAGGGGCGGGAGCTGTCCTTCGTCCGCCCGTTCCGCCGCGCCGGGTACGACGAGCTGGTGGCCGAAGCGTCGGGGCTCCCGATCGAGGAGGTGCGCGACGTCGCGAAGCTCCGCGCGTTCATCGGCGAAGGCGCCCCCGCGACGCTGGGCGCCTGCTGGGAGCGCATCTTCGACGAGCACGTCGAGGCGAAGTTGGTGAACCCGACCTTCGTCACCCGCTTCCCGGTGGAGATTTCCCCCCTCGCGCGTCGGAACGACGCCGAGCCCGACCTCGCCGACCGCTTCGAGCTCTTCGCCGCAGGGCGCGAGATCGCCAACGCCTTCAACGAGCTGGCCGACCCCGTGGACCAGGCCGAACGTTTCGCCGCGCAGGTCCGCTCCAAGGAGGCGGGCAACGAAGAGGCGATGCACTTCGACGCCGACTTCATCGAGGCGCTCGCCTACGGCATGCCCCCCACGGCGGGCGAGGGCATCGGCATCGATCGCCTGGTCATGCTGCTCACCGACGCGGGCAGCATCCGCGACGTGATCCTGTTCCCGACGCTGCGAAACCGGGGCTGAGGCGCCCGACGCCGTCCTGTCCCGGATCGTCTGCGCCGACTCCGCGCGGAGAACGGTGGGTTAGGCCCGGCCGCTCCTCATGGACCTCGAGCTCCTCATCGCGCTCAGCCACCTGCGATCCCGGCGGCAGGACGCCGGGATCTCGCTGATCGCGCTCTTGTCCATGGTGGGCGTCACCGTGGGCGTGGCGGTGCTCATCATCGTGCTGTCGGTGATGGAGGGCTTCGAGATCGAGCTGAGGAAGAAGATCCTCGGCAATCAGGCACACCTGCTGGTGCTCTCCTACGGCGGTCCCGTGGAAGAGCCCGACGAGCTCGTCCAGAAGGTGGAGGCCGTGCCCGGGATCACGGCGGTCACGCCGTTCACCTACAGCGAGGTCATGCTCAAGACGCCGGGCGGGGTCGCCGGCGCGATCCTCAAGGGCATCGACCCCGCGCGGGCGCTCAACGTCAACGACATCGCCAGCGACATCCGCCTCGGGCCCGACAGCGCGCCCTCGACCCCCGAAGCGCGTCGCGCGCTGGTCACCACGCTGCACGCCCCGCCGGTACCGGCCGGCGCCGAGGCGCTCCCGGGCATCATCCTGGGCGACACCCTGGCGGGCCAGCTGAAGGTCCACCCGGGCGAGCAACTGCTCATCATCAACCCGGTCGGCGGCGGGATGGGCCCGTTCGGGATGCCGATCCCTTCCTCGCGTGCGTACCGGGTGGCGGCGCTCACCCACACCGGGATGTTCGAGTACGACACCAAGTGGAGCTACATCGCCCTGGCCGATGCGCAGGAGTTCATGCAGCTCCCCAACGCCGCCACCGGGCTCGAAGCGCGGGTGCAGGAGGACCTCATCTGGGAGGTCCCCGAGGTCTCCATGCGGGTGGAGCAGGCCACCGGGCCGCTCTACTACTCCAAGAACTGGCTCACGATGAACGAGGCGCTGTTCAAGGCCCTGGCGATGGAAAAGTGGGTGATGGGGCTCATCCTCGGCCAGATCGTCAGCGTCGCCGCGTTGGGGATCGTCACCAACCTCATCGTGATGGTCATCACCCGAGCCCGCGAGATCTCCATTCTCCGCGCCATGGGCGCCACCACCCGGATGATCACCTCGGTCTTCGTGCTCGAAGGAACGGTCGTCGGGCTGGTCGGTACCAGCCTCGGGGTGGGCCTTGGGTTAGCGGGCTGCGCGTTCCTCTCTGGCTACCATTACGCCCTCGACACCAACGTGTACTACCTCGACTCGCTCCCGGTGGTGATCGTGCCCCAAACGGTGGCCGTCGTCGCCGTGGGCGCGGCGTTCGTGTGCTTTTTGGCCACGCTCTACCCCTCCACCCGGGCGGCCCGCCTCCCGCCGGTGGATGGGCTGCGGTACGAATGATGGGCGTGGCCATTGAAGTTCGGGGCGTCAGTCGTACCTTCCGGAAGGGGGGTGCGGCGATCGAGGTGCTCCGCGGGGCCGATCTGTCGCTTGCGGCCGGCGAGTGCGTCGCGATCGTGGGCCAGAGCGGATCGGGGAAGTCCACCTTCCTGCACCTCCTCGGCGGCCTCGAAGCGCCCACCGGCGGCTCCGTCCACGTCGACGGCGCGCCGCTCTACGGCCGCCCCCAGGCTGCGCTCGACACGTTCCGCAACCGCTCCGTCGGCTTCATCTTCCAGTTCCACCACCTCCTCCCCGATCACTCGGCGGTGGACAATGTGGCGATCCCCGCCCTCATCGCGCGGGTGCCCAAGCGCGAAGCGCGCGAGCGGGCCACCGAGGCGCTCCGGCGCGTCGGCCTCGGCCACCGCCTGGATCACAAGCCCGGCGAGCTCAGCGGCGGCGAACAGCAGCGCGTCGCCATCGCGCGCGCCCTCCTCCTCAAGCCCGGCCTCCTCCTCGCGGACGAGCCCACCGGCAACCTCGACCCTCACACCGCGGACGAGGTGATGACCCTCCTGCTCGAGCTCAACCGCAACGAGGGCGGCGCCACCCTGGTCGTCGTCACGCACTCCATGGAGCTCGCTCGCCGCTTCCCACGGATCCTCCGCGTGGTCGACGGCGCCTTCCAGGAGGCGGCGTGAGGTCGCTCCTGGCGCTCGTGGCCCTCTTCCCCGCCGTGGCGTTTGCCGGTGAGGGCGAGGTCCCCGATCCGGGCCCGGCGCCGGCAGCCGCAGCGCCCACCGCAGCCCCGCTCGCGTTCGGCGCCTCCGGGATTGATGAACCCGGCGCTCCGCTCTTCGCCGTCGGCACCGTCTCCCAGGTGAAGGTGGAGGGCCTGCGCAACGTGGAGGAGGCCGCCATCCTCGACGCCGTGGGGCTCCACACCGGCGATCGCCTCGAAGCCTGGAAGGTCCAGCGGGACGTCAAGGCCATCTGGCGCACGGGCTACGTCTCCGACGTCGTCGTGCGCTACACCCCGACCGACCTCGGCACGGTGGTCACCTTCGTCATCGCCGAGAAGCCCGCGATCCGCGAGGTCCGCTTCTCGGGAAACAAGAAGATCAAGGAAGAGGACCTCAAGGAGGCGCTGGACATCGTCCCCCTGAGCGTGCCGTCGGACCAGAAGGTGGCGCAGAACGTGCGCACGATCCGGGACAAGTACCTGGAGAAGGGCTTCTACCTGGTGAACGTGGAGCCGGTGTTCACCGCCGCCGGCGGCGGCATGGTGGACCTCGAATTCAAGATCACGGAGAACCGCAAGGTCATCGTCCAGCGGATCGACATCACGGGCAACGAAGGCGTGCCCGACGCGAAGATCAAGCGCTACCTCCAGACCAAGGAAGGCGGCATCGTCCCGTGGCTCACCTCCACGGGCAACTTCATCGAGGAGAACCTCCAGAACGACGTGTACGTCGTCCGGTCGGTGCTCCTGGAAGAGGGCTACGTGGAAGCCCAGGTGGATGAGCCCAAGGTCTTCCTCTCGCCCGACAAGCGCCACATCTTCATCACCATCCACGTCAACGAGGGCCCCCGGTACAAGATTGGGAAGTTGATCCTCAAGGGCGACTTCAAGCCCGAGGAGGGCCTCACCGAAGGCGCCGTGCGCGCGCTCGCCGAGGGCAAGGACCTCCGTGACGTGGAAGAGGCCTTCGAGCGTGACAAGAAGGCGGGCGTGAAGCTCGATGAGGCGTGGACCCCCAAGGTCGAGCGTCGCCTCTTCGACTTCTCCGGCCAGAACCAGCCGCTCAAGACCGGCGACTGGTTCAAGATCACCACCATGCAGGGCGTCACCCAGCGGGTGAGCGACCTCTACGGCGACCAGGGCTACGCCTTCGCCAACATCGTCCCCCTCCCCTCCCCGGACCCCGACTCCGGCGTCGTCGACCTCACGTTCGACATCGAGAAGGGCGAGAAGATGAAGATCGGGCACATCAACATCACCGGCAACGACCCCACGTTCGACAAGGTGGTCCGCCGGGAGATCCCGATCAACGAAGGCGAGGACTACCAGGGCAGCCGGATCCGGGAAGCCCGGGAGCGGCTCGAGCGGCTCGGCTTCTTCGAGACCGTCAACATCTCCACGCCGCGGGCGTCGGAGGAGCGTACGCTCGACATGAACGTCGACGTGTCCGAGCGCCCCACGGGAAGCTTCACGGTCGGGGCTGGTTTCAGCTCCGTCGACAGCTTCCTCTTGACCGCCAACATCCAGAAATCGAACTTCTTCGGCCTCGGCTGGGTGGTGTCCATCGCGGGCAACATCTCCAAGCCCACCCAGACCGCCAACATCGACTTCTATGACCCCTACTTCCTCGACTCCCGCTGGACCATGCGCGTGAGCGGGTTCTACAACCAGCGCGACTACATCGAGAACGAGTACCAGCGCGGCGGCCTCTTTGAGATCGGCCGGTACCTCGACAAGCGGGACGACATCCGCCTCGCCCTCTCCTACACCCTCGAAGACAACGGCCTGCTCTCGCTGGACGAGTACAAGGAGCGCCTCTACGGCGGCGAGCTGTACCGCAACGGCGTCACCTCCTCCGGCGGCATCTCGCTCGACATCGACAAGCGCAACAACCGCATCCAGGCCACGCGCGGCGTGAAGTTCACCCTGTCCACGGAGCTCGCCGGCGGCCTGCGGCTCAACGACAAGGAGAACCTGGAGATCTTCGGCGGCGACTTCAACTACTGGGAGACGAAGGCCAACTTCCGCTTCTACCAGCCCCTGGTGAAGGACGACTGGCTTGTCTTCAAGGTGAACGTCTCCGCGGGGCACGTGCAGAGCACCGACGGCAGCATCATCCCGTACATCCACCGGTATCGCGCGGGTGGCATCCTCAGTATCCGCGGGTTCGAGCCCTACTCCCTCGGCCCCTCGGTGCGCGCCACCGGCTACCGTGACTACACGATCCCCCGCACTTCGTTTGTCGGGAGCGACGATCCCGCCGCGGCCGATGATCGCCTGGTGGTCGGCGGCACCGAGACCCTCATCAGCCAATTTGAGGTCGAGTCCCCGGTCATCAAGTCCGCGGGCATCTCGCTCGTCACCTTCTTCGACGCCGGAAACACCTTCGGCGACGTCGAAGGCAACGGCAACATGGACCTCACCGATCTACGCACGTCCGTCGGCTTCGGCGTACGTTGGTTCAGCCCCATCGGCCCGCTGCGCTTCGAGTGGGGGTTCCCGCTGGAGCCGCTGCCGGACGAGCGTAAGGGCGTCTTCGACTTCACCATCGGGAGCGCGTTCTAGTCGCGTTCCGGGAGCATTTCATGTTCAAGCGGTTCTTCGTCCTCCTCACGTTCATGTTCGGCTTCAGCGGCCTCGCCGCGGCGGCCGACGTCAAGGTCGCGGTGGTCGACTTCCAGCGCGCGCTCAACGAGGTCAACGAGGCCGCCGGGGTGCGGGCGAAGCTCGAGTCGATGTACGGAGATCGCAAGGCAGCGATCGAGAAGATGCAGACGGCGCTCGAAACCAAGAAGACCGAGCTCGAGAAGCAGTCCACCATCCTCAGCGACTCCGCCCGCAAGGCCAAGGAAGAGGACTTCATGAAGTCCCAGGTGGAGTTCCAGCAGACCTACTCCCGCTACGAGGGGGAGATGCAGCAGGCGTACTACGCCGCGATGCAGGACTTCATCGACAAGATGAAGAAGATCGCCGTCGCGATCGGCCAGGAGAAGGGGTACACCGTGGTGCTCGAGGCGACCGAGGGCGGCGTGGTGTACTGGAGCGACGGCATCGACATCACGGATGAGCTGATCAAGCGCTACAACGCCGCGAATCCAGCCACTCCGCCGAAGAAGTAGCCGATGCGCCTCGGCGAGGTCGCCGCCGCGGTCGGGGGCGTCGTCGAGGGCGACGCGGGGCTGGAGGTACGCGGGCTCGCCGGCCTCGAAGAGGCGGGTCCCGACCAGCTCTCGTTCCTCGCGAACCGGCGTTACGCCACGCTCTTCCGGAAGAGCCGTGCGGGCGCCGTACTCGTCTCCTCCAGCGAGCCCGCGCATGGCCGCACGGTCGTGCGATGCGTGGACCCCTATCTGGCGTTCGCCAAGGCCCTCAGCTTGTTCAACCCGGCGCCCCGTCCATCCGCGGGCATCCACCCGCTCGCGGTCGTGGAGGGGGAGGCCACGGGCGCGACGGTGATGGCCTTCGCCTACGTCGGCGCGGGCGCGAGCGTCGGCGCAGGCTCGGTTCTCCAGCCCCATGTCTACGTGGGACCCGGGGCAAGCGTCGGCCGCGACTGTCTGTTGATGGCGGGAAGCGTGGTCATGGACGGCTGCGTCGTCGGCGACCGGGTGATGCTCAACCCCGGCGCGGTGATCGGCGGCGAAGGCTTCGGCTTCGTCCCCACGAAGGCGGGGCTGGTGAAGATTCTCCAGACCGGACGCGCCGTCCTCGGCGACGACGTGGAGATCGGGGCGAACAGCTGCGTCGACCGCGCCGCGATGGGCGACACGACCGTCGGCACCGGCTCGAAGTTCGACAACCTCGTGCAGATCGGCCATGGCGCGGAGATCGGCGCCCACAACGTGCTCGTGGCGTACAGCGCGGTCGCGGGGAGCACGCGCACCGGCACCGGCGTCACGATGGCCGCGCGGACGCTGCTGCTCGGCCACCTGGACGTGGGCGATGGCGTCACGGTGGGTGCCAACAGCATGGTCACCGGCGACGTGCCCGCAGGGGAGAAACGTACGGGCTCGCCGGCGATGGAGCATCGGGAGTGGTTGCGGTTCGCGGCCGCCTCCCGCGAGCTCCCCGAGCTGCTCAAGCGGGTGGCCGCGATCGAGAAGAAGCTCGAAGACAAGTAGGGTCTGGGCGATGCGCGGATCACGCGCCGCCTTCCCCGGGCACGGTCCGCGGCGCATCGCGACGCGATCGTGAGGGAAACCGGAGGGGACGCACGCATGGCCGCCGTCGCGGCGCGGCGGCTGCGAAAAGGTCGACGACGCGCTACGCGTTCCGCATGCGCGTCACCTCCCCCGTCGTCCTGAGCACGCTCGTCACCCTCGCCGCGTCGTTCGCCTGCGTCGGCGAGCCCCCCACGTGTGACACCGGCGTCATGAACACGGCCGGCGACTGTGTGGCCGCCGACAGCGCTTCCACGGACGACAGCAGCTCGGCGTACGACACCGGGAACAGCCACGACACGGGCAAGGACACCGGGAACGACACCGGAAAGGACACCGGAACCGACACCGGAACCGACACCGGCAAGGACACCGGGACCGACACCGGCACCTCCACGACGGCCACCGTCTACGACGTGCAGGCCAGCGGCGTCACCGGCGACGTGACGCTCAAGGGCGTCGTCGTCACCACGGGCCCGGCCACCGACGGCTCGGTCTTCGTGCAGGACGCCGGTGGCGGCGAGTGGGCCGGGGTCCGCGTGTACTCCAACGGCACCTTCCCGGCGGTGGAGGCTGGAGACAAGGTGACCGTGATCGGCGTCGCCCAGGAATACTACGACGAGACGGAGGTGATCGCGAGCTCCATCACGGTCACCGGGAGCGGGAGCGTCAGCGTGCTGAAGCTCAACGCGCCGCCCAGCGATTGGGAGCCGTACGAAGGCGTCCTGGTGAAGCTCCAGGGCGTGGCGCTGGGCGGCACCATCGACAGCTACGGCCAGGTCGCCACCGACTGGGGCATCTACGTAGACGACTTCCTCTGGGACTACTCGCTGGACCTCGACCCCACGATCACCTACACCTCCCTCACCGGCGTGATGCGGTGGTCGTACGAGGAGGAGAAGGTGTGCCCGCGGGGGATCTCCGACCTCGTCCGGTAGCCCGCCGGATGTCCCGCGGGCGGTTCGGTGATAGCCGTCGCCCCGGATGGACATCTCCGCGATCATGGCGATGCTGCCGCATCGTTACCCCTTCCTGATGCTCGACCGGGTGGTGGAGCTCGAGCCCGGCCAGCGGGTGGTGGCGATCAAGAACGTCACCATCAACGAGCCACAGTTCCAGGGTCATTTCCCCGGGCAACCGGTGATGCCCGGGGTCTACATGGTCGAGGCCATCGCCCAGGCCTGCGGGGTGATGGCGATGAGCGCCAACCCGACCTTCCTCGAGCGCCCGCTCTACCTCCTCGGGCTCGACGGCATCCGCTTCCGCGCCCCCGTCACCCCGGGGGACCAGCTGCGCATCACCGTGGTGAAGACCAACGAGAAGCGCGGCATCTGGTTTTTCGACGCGAACGTGAGCGTCGAAGGCCGGACCGTTGTCGATGGTCACGTGATGGCCACCGTGCTGGTGGACAAACCCGGAGCCCCCCCATGATCCTCGCGCTCTCCCTCCTGGCCTGCGGCACCGCCGAGAACCCCTACGTCCACCTCGCCGACGTCGCGAACCCCTCCCTGGTGGTCAACGCGGGCGACCTTCCGCCAGAGGGGCAGCGCCTCCAGGTGCTGGTCCACCCCGAGCTCTCTGGCGTCTGCCGGGCGATCCCCGAGCTGAAGGCCGACATCGACGGAGTGGAGCTCAAGCGCCTCCACGGCAAATTCGACGATGGCAAGTACGCCTACGACCGCGACTGCAACGTCTACGAGTTCGTGGCCGACGCCGCGGTGCTCGCGAAGCTGCCCGCCAAGGCGGAGAACGTCGTCACGGTGACCGACGGGATCACCACGATCTCGCTCACCGCGGGGGGGCTGTTCACGAAGCCCACGCTGAGCGCCCCGACGGCGCCCGTCGCGGCGGGCAGCGCGGTCAGCCTGGCGTGGACGCCGGGCGGCGACACGGTGGACGCTACGGTCCCCGTGAGCGTGCAGATCCAAGCGGAGGGCGCAGAGTCCGTCGCGGCCACCGGGGTGAAGGCGACGGGTGCGTCCGTGGAATTCACGGTGCCGGTCGAGCTGAGCGGGCCGGTCACGGCATCGCTCTACGGGACGGCGGCGTTCACCCCGCCGGTGAGCAAGTGTGTCGGGGCGGTCAACTGCTCGGCATCGCGGGCGTTCCTGCTCGATCCGCTGAAGTTCGAGGTCACGGCAGCCACGCCGGAGGCGATCGCCGCCGCGACGGCGGCGGCCGCCGCGGCCCCCCCGGCCCCCGCGCCCGGTGCCGCCCCGGCCGCCGGG
>CAIXRH010000090.1 GCA_903921785.1 uncultured Pseudomonadota bacterium | reverse complement strand
CGGCGGCGATCCGGGCGTCGCGGTGGCCGCCGGCGCCCGCCGACGCGCACAACCCGCCCCAGTCGGGGCGATCGCCGCCACTTGTGCACGCTTCACGGCCTCCAGGCCCTCACAACTCGCCGAGGTTCACCAACCTCCGGGGGTTCTGCACGGCCGCGGCGGCGATCCGGGCGTCGCGGTGGCCGCCGGCGCCCGCCGACGTGCACAAGCCGCCGAGGTCGGGCAATCGCCGCCGCTTGTGCACGCTTCACGGCCTCCGGTCGCTCACAACTCGCCGAGGTTCACGAACCTCCGGGGGTTCTGCACGGCCGCGGGGGCGATCCGGGCGTTGGGGAGGCCGCTGGCGCCCCTCACTGCCCGTAAATCAGCGTCGCATCCGCCAAAACCTCGTACGGGCTGGTCCCCACCGCCACCGCGTCGTACTCGACGAGGAGCGAGCCGTCGCTGTCGAGGATCCGGGTGACCCGCCCGGCGAACGGAGCCGAGTCCTTGGTCACCGAGCCGTAGGTCAGGGCGAGGGTCTTGTCGTCGTCGGACCAGAGCTCGAAGGTGAACCCTTCTTTCTCGGCCCACGACTGGTTCGCCGACGGGGAGTCGAAGCTCACGCCCACGATCTTCACGCCGAGCGCATCGAAGTCATCCTGGAGGTCGCGGTACCCGCAACCCTCGACGGTTCACCCAGAGGTCCCGGCCGCTGGGTAGAACCAGATGGCGGTGGGGTGGCCGAGGAGGTCGGGCCGGCTCCGGGCGGACTCATCCCGATTGGTGGCGGTGAACTCGGGCGCCGGGATGCGGTCGGTGGCCCAGTTGCCGTGGATGTCCAGCGCGGTGTCGACGTCCACGGTGTCGACGGAGTCGCCCGCAGAGTCCGCCGTGTCGGCGGCGCCGGTGTCGAGGAGGGCGACGGAGTCGCCCGGCGTGGTGGTGCACGCGAGGAGGAGGTGGAGCATGGGTGCGGCCACGGTAGCCGCCCGCGCGTCACGTCGCCAATTGTGGGGAGGATCGAGCGCCCTGGACTACCGATGCGCCCGGCGCCGTGTCCCCTGCGGCAACCGTCCGGCGCGAGGGATACCCGCGCCCGATGACCCCCGACCCCAAGGTCGACGCCTGGCTCGCCGCCCTCGACCACCCCCAGAAGGACGTGATCGCGGAGGTGCGGGCGGCCGTCCTCGCCGCTGACCCGCGGATCACCGAGGGCATCAAGTGGAACGCCGGCAGCTTCCGGACCACCGAGTGGTTCGCCACCTTCAACGTGCTCGGGCCGAAGGGCCCGAAGGACGTCGGGCTGGTGCTCCACCGGGGCGCCCGCGCCGTGGCCTCCGGGGCCCCGATCGCGGACCCCGCCGGGCTGCTCACCCCGCTGGGACCCGACCGCGCCCGCGTCGCCTTCGGCGACCTCTCGGACGTGGCGCGGAAGGCCGAGGCCTTCGAAGCGCTCCTCCGGGCGTGGATCGCGGAGTAGGCCCGCTCCGCAGGCCCGACCCCCGCCCCCGCGGCGCCGCGGCAGGCGACCGGAGGGCGGCCGGGCTCGGCCCGGCCGGTCGGGGACGGCTCCGCCGGCCCCGACCGAGCGCGAAGCGCGAGCCCGCAGGGCACCGACGGCGGCCTCCGGCCGCCGGGCCGCCCGGCTGTTCCTCCCGTTCGCCGCTACGCCGGGACCGCTCCGTTCGTCGCCGCCGGGCTGGCCGCCGCGGCTTCGACCGGCGCCACCACCCGCGGCGTGAACACCTCGGGGCCGAGCGCCAACGCGAGCACCTCGTCGACGTTCTCGACGAAGTGGTACCGCAATTCGTCGCGGAGGACCTGGGGGATGTCGTGGAGGTCCCGCTCACAGAGCTTGGGCATCACCACGTCGGTGATCCCCGCGCGGCGCGCCGCCAGGACCTTCTCCTTGATGCCACCCACCGGGAGGACCTTGCCGCGAAGCGTCACTTCGCCGGTCATCGCGAGGTTGGACTTCACCGGGCGGCCCGTGAGCAGCGACACGAGCGCGGTGGTCATCGTGACGCCGGCGCTCGGGCCATCCTTCGGGATGGCGCCGGCCGGCATGTGCAGGTGCAGCTCGTTGTCGGCGAAGACCTTGGGATCGATGCCGAACCGCTCGCAGTGCTCCCGCACGTAGGAGAGCGCGGCGTCGGTGCTCTCCTTCATCACGTTGCCGAGGCTGCCGGTGACCTTCAGCCCGCGCGGGCCGGCCATCTTGCTGGCTTCGATGAAGAGGATGTCGCCGCCGGCCTCGGTCCACGCCAGGCCGATGGCGATGCCCGGACGGTCGGTGCGCTCCGCCAGCTCCGCGTGGTGCTTCGGGGGGCCGAGCCAGCGGGTGACCTGGGCTTCGTCGAGCGTGAACGGGGCGCTGTCGCCCTCGACGATGCGCCGGGCGGTCTTCCGGTAGATGGCCGCCAATTCGCGTTCGAGCGAGCGCACGCCGGCTTCGCGGGTGTAGCTGCGGATCACCAGCTCCAACATCGCCCGGGTGAAGTCGATGTGGCCCTCGGGGATGCCGTGGTTCTCCCGGAGGCGCGTGTGCAGGTGCTGCTCGCCGATCGCCACCTTCTCTTCCTCGATGTACCCGTGGAGACGGATGATCTCGAGGCGGTCGTGCAGGGCGGCAGGGATCGGGTCTTCCGTGTTGGCGGTGCCGATGAAGAGCACGTTGCTCAGATCGAACGGCGCATCCAGGTAATGGTCCCGGAAGGTGGAGTTTTGCTCGGGATCGAGCACCTCCAGGAGCGCGCTCGCAGGATCGCCGCGGAAGTCGTTGCCGATCTTGTCGAGCTCGTCGAGGATGATGACCGGGTTCTTGGTGCCGGCGCGGCGGAGCGCCTGGATCACCCGGCCGGGCATGGCGCCGACGTAGGTGCGGCGATGGCCGCGGATCTCCGCCTCGTCCTTCATGCCGCCGAGCGCGATGCGCTCCACCTTGCGGCCGAGCGCCTTCGCCACCGACTTCCCAAGCGACGTCTTGCCGACGCCGGGGGGCCCGACGAGGCAGAGGATGGGCGACTTGGCGTCCTTCTTGAGCTGCCGCACCGCCAGGAATTCGAGGAGGCGCTCCTTGACCTTGTCCAGGCCGTAGTGCTCGGCGTCGAGCACGGCCTTGGCTTCGTGCAGCGAGGTGTTGTCCTCGGTCTGGGCGGTCCACGGCACGGTGACCATCCAGTCGAGCCAGGTGCGGGCGACCATGTACTCGGACGCATCGACGTGGATCTTCTTGAGCCGGTCGAGCTCGCGGCGGGCCTCCTTGGCCACCTCCTCGGGCATCCCGCACTCGAGGATCTTCTTCTCGTACTCGGAGACCTCGTCGTTGACCGTCTCCCCGAGCTCCTTCTGGATCGCCTTGAGCTGCTCGCGGAGGTGGTACTCGCGCTGGTTCTCGTCCATCGCGCGCTGCACTTCGGCGGCGATGCGCGTCTTGAGCAGCCCGTACTCGCGGGCGCGCTCGAGGAACCAGACCATGCGCTCGAGGCGCTTCACCAGGTCCACCTCCCCGAGGAGCTCCTGGGCCTCCGCCGCGGCGAGGCCCAGCTGCGGCGCGAGGTGATCGCAGATGCGCTCGGGGCCGAGGTTGAGCTCCAGCGCCCGGGCGAGGGCCTCGGGCGGCTTCTCCGTCGCCCCCGCGCTGAGCACCTCGGGGGCCAGCTCCCGCACCCGCTTCTCGGCGGCCTGCGCCTGCTTGGGATCGCCCGGCTTGGTGATGAACCGCCCGGGGACACAGCGAGTGCCGCCCTCCTCGGCGTCTTCGAACGCGGTGACGAGGCAACGGTCGAGCACCTCCACCAACGCGCGCACCGACCCGTCGGCGAGGTTGAGCGTGCGCAGCACCCGCACCAGCACCCCGACCGGCGCCACGTCGTTGGGGCCAGGGTTCTCCAGCCCCGCGTCGGGCTGCAGCACACACACCAGCTCCACCTTCCGGTCGAGGTGGGCATCGAGCGCGGCCACGCTGGGGCCCCGACCGACGGTGATGTTGGTGATCGTCCCCGGGAAGAGGACGACGTTCCGGAGGACGACGGTGGGAAAGGGGCGGGCCATCAGGGGCCGGCGGGTAACCGATCTGGCGCCCGCGCGCGTGGGTCCCAACGCCCGGATTCCGCGATGGGCTCGTGCTGGACACGCTCGTCGACGGTCACGCGCCCGCGGCGCCGGTGTACACTCGGCCCGTGGACGTCACCCTCCCGGCACCGTTCGGGGACTACCAGCTCCTCGAGCGCCTCGCCGTCGGCGGCATGGCCGAGGTGTACCTCGCGCGCAGCTTCGGAGTGGAGGGCTTCGAGAAGCGCCTGGTGATCAAGAAGATCGCGCCCGCCCTGGCGAACAACCCTCGTTTTGTGCAGATGTTCGTCCACGAGGCGAAGCTCTCCGTCTCGCTCAACCACCCCAACGTCGTGCAGGTCTTCGACCTCGGGAAGGTCGGCAACGACCCCTACATGGCCATGGAGTACATCCACGGCCGCGACCTCACCCAGTCCCTGCGGGTGATGCGCAAGAACGGCGAGCGCATCGACGTGGGGCTCGCCGCGTACATCGCCGGGAAGGTCCTCCGGGGGCTCGGCTACGCACATGCACGGATGGCGCCCGACGGCAGGCCTCTGCACATTGTGCACCGGGACGTGAGCCCCCACAACGTGGTGGTCTCCTACGAAGGCGAGGTGAAGCTGGTCGACTTCGGGATCGCCCGCCTCGTGGGCGAGAGCCTCGGGGAGACCGATCCGGCGCAGGCGGGGCGCCCCGGCGGGGGCAAGTTTGCCTATATGAGCCCCGAGCAGGCCCAGGGCCTGCCGGTGGACCGCCGCAGCGACCTGTTCTCCCTCGGCGTCGTCCTCTACGAGATGCTGGCGGGAAAGCGACTCTTCTCGAACGACGACCCCGACGAGAAGCTCCGTCAGGTCATCGAGTGCCGCATCCCGGATGTGCGCCCGCTCCACCCGGGCGTGCCCGACTCCCTCTGGGCCCTGCTCCAGAAGGCGCTCGCGAAGGACCCCGCCGAGCGCTTCCAGGACGCCGCCTCCTTCGAGGAGGACCTCCGTGCCCTCGCCTTCGCCGAAGGCTGGCGCGCCGACGCCCGGCAGCTCTCCCAGCTCATGCACGAGCTCTTCGCCGCGGAGATCGCGGGGAGCACCGGCGCCGCCAGCGACCTGGACCTGCTCGCCGAAGACCTCCAGGCGATGCACACCGGCGTCGACCCGGAGCCTTCGCACTCGGGGCACACCTCCTCGGAGTCCGCCGGCAGCTCGGAGGAGCGGGTGCCCCGGCACCTGCTCTCGGTGCAAGGCGAGCGGAAGAGCATCGTGGCGATGGTCGTGGAGGTCAACGGGCTCACCGAGTTCTCCTCCCGCGCGGAGACCGAGGACGTGGGGCGGGTGCACTTCAAGATGCTCCGCACGGTCCGCAAGCTCGTCGACCGTATGGGCGGCGTCGCCGAACGCTTCGACGACGACACCCTCTTCGTGTTCTTCGGCCTCCCCCGCGCCCACGGCGACGACCTCGACCGCGCCCTCGCCTGCGCCCGGGAGTTCCACCGCCTCGGCGCGCGCCTCCGCCGCCGCGGCCTCCCCACCGAGTTCAGCATCGGCATCCACGTGGGCGACCTCAACGTCGGCCGGCGCCAGGGCCGCCACTACCGGTACACCGCCCGCGGCGACACCCTGAAGACCTGCGTTCGCCTCGCCTACGCCGCCGATCCGGGCACCACCCTGGTCTCGGACCGCGTCGCGGCGCTCGCGGGGGACCGCTTCCCGTTCGAGCGGGGCCCGGAGCTGCGGCGGAAGGGCACGCGCGCCACGCGGGCCAGCTTCGTGCTCGGGGAGGGGCAGCGCCGCGGCGGGCGGGGCGTGCTCGGGCGCTGGCTGCGGCGCGGCAACGAGCTGGAGGTCGTGCGTGAGGCGCTCACCGCGCTGCGCGACGGTCGGGGGGCCCGCATCGGCGTCGTCGGTGAGGCCGGCTCCGGAAAATCACGGTTCTTCCGGGAGCTCCGCGAGCTGGCCTCCCGCCGGAAGATCCCCGTCTTCCACGGCCGCGCCCTCCCCTTCGGGGCCGACCGCCCGCTGGCCCCATTCCGCGACCTCATCAGCGACATCCTCGGCATCGAGGCGAACACCACCGCGGCGGAGGTGAAGGAGCGGCTCCAGCGCCTCTCCGCCCTGCGCCTCGACGACGCCGACGTGGCCGTCATCGCCACCCTCTACGCGATGGACATGGGCGACCGCGGGTTGCCGGCGCGCGAGGCCATCGACACGGTGATGGTGAAGCTGGTGCGGGGCCTCGCCTCCGACCAGGCCACCATCGTGATCCTCGAGGACGTGCAGTACCTCGACCCCTTCGAAGTGCAGCTCTACACCCAGCTCCTCACCGCCTCGGAGGGCGAGCCGGTGCTCCTGCTCTCGAGCTGGCGCGGCGAGCTCGACCCGGAGCTGTCCGAGCGGATGCAGCTCGTGCGCCTCGGCCCGCTGGAGCCCGAGCAGCTCGACGCCCTGGCCGCCGACGTGCTCGGCGCCGAGTCCATCGGCCCCGACCTCACCCGCCTCGTGCGCCGCACCGCCGAGGGGAACCCGCTCTACCTGGAGGAGGTGCTCAAGGCGCTCCGCCAGTCGGGGCGCATCTGGTACGAGGGCACCCGCGCGCGCTTGAAGGACCCCCACCTCGACGCCCACCTCCCCGACACCCTGGCCGGGCTCATCGCCGCCCGGGTGGACGCGCTCGACCCCCTGGCCAAGGGCGCCCTGCAGGTGGCGGCCGTCATCGGCCTGGGGTTCTCCCCGATGCTGCTGAGCGAAGCCGTGGGCGCCGACGAGCCGATGGTGCTCATCGGGGAGCTGGTGCGCGCGGGGCTCATCGCGCCCGACGGCCGCTCGCCGGACACGGCCTACAGCTTCAGCTCGGTGCTGGTGTGGGAGTGTGTGAACCGAGGCATCCTCGGCGTACAGCGTCGGGAGTACCACCGAATGGTGGCCGGGGCGATGGAGCGGGTCTACGCGGATCGGCTGGAGACGGTGGTTGAGGCGTTCGCGCAGCACTGCCACGCGGGCGGCCGCTTCCGCGACGCGATCACCGGCATCTACCGGGCCGGAGAGGACCACCGAAACGCCCAGTTCTTCGAGCGGGCGCTCGACTGTTTCCTCAAGGGCATCGCCTGGCACGACGCGGCGCCGCGCGCGGACAAGGACCCGCAGATGGAGGCGCGGCTGCACGTGGGCGCGGGCGAGGTCGCCCGGCTCCTCGGGCTCTCGTCGGCGGAGCGGATGCTCACGGTGGCGCTGGACATCGCGGCGGAGTCGGGGCCGAGGCTGGCGGAGGCGCGGGCGCTCCTCGCGCTGGGACAGCTCTACGCACAGCGCGGAAAACTCTCCCTCGCCCGGGCGAATGTGGAGGACGCCGCCGGCATCGCCCGTCGGGCGGGCGACCTCACGCTGCACATCCAGAGCCTCGAGGTCCTCGGGCAGCTCAGCCTCGACGAAGGCGAAGTCGACGAGGCCCGCGCCGTGTACGAGCAGGGCCTCACCGCCGCCGGCGCGCGTGACGACCTCGCCGCGCGCATGCTCCTCGGGCTCGCGAACCACGCCGCCCGCCGCGGCGACAACCAGGCGAGCCGGGAGCTGCTGGAGCGGGCGATGCCTCACGCCGAACGCTCCGGCGACCGGGTGCTCCTCGGCCGGGTGATCAACAACATCGGCATCGCCTGGCTCGACGACGGCCGCCCCGCCGAGGCGCTCGCCGAGTTCCGCCGGGCGTTGGAGCTGCGCCGCGGCCTCGGCTACCGTCCCGGCGAGGTCATCAACCTCCACAACATCGGCGACACGCTCCTGCGCATGGGCGATCTCGGCCGCGCCTGGGCGTCCTTCGAGCAGTCCCGCGAGCTGGCCAAGGACTGCGCCTGGGACCGCGGCGTGGTGATGAACGACGTCTTCCTCCACTACCTCCGCGGCGTTCGCGGCGAGGAAGTCATCGCGCTCCTCGAAGCCGACGCCGCGCTCTGCAACAAGCTCGGCGAGCGCGAGATGGCCTACCTCGCCCGCTGGAGCATCCTCCGCCTCAAGGCCGACGCCCCCGGCGCCCTCGACCTCGCCGCCGAGTGCGAGTCCGCCGGCTTCCCCACGTTGGCCGTCCAGATCCGCGGGTCTACCCGCGAAGGCTAGGACACAGGGGGCGCCAGACCCACGTCGGCGCAGCGGAGGACCGGCGTCAGGCGCCGGTGGGCAAAGCCCACCGTGAACCGTCGAGGCCCGGGGGAAGGCCCCTGGCTTCGTCGCCTTCCCAACCCGCCCCATTGGCGAATTGCTCCCCTTCTCCCTCCGGGAGAAGGTGGCGCGCAGCGCCGGATGAGGGCCGCCCAGCGGCCACACGGTCGGCTCGCCTCCAAATAGTGAATCTATCTTCATCTTTCGAATCACGGCCTCCACCGACAGCGCTTCATCCCCCATGTCCGACCTTTTCACGGCCTGTCGGCCGCCTTCCCGCCGCACAACGCCCGGAGGTCCACAAACCTGGACGCGTTGTGCGGCGCGCCGGCGCCGGGCGGAGGCCCGGAACGGCCAACTCGCGGCACAACGGCCCGAGGTGACCCCAACCTCGACGGGTTGTGCGGCGATGGACGCCCTTCCCGCCGCACAACGCCCGGGGGTCCACAGACCTGGACGCGTTGTGCGGCGCGCCGGCGCCGGGCGGAGGCCTGAGGGCGGCCCCGCCGAACGGCCGCCCCACCAGCGCCCCCCCCCAGCGGCGCCTCGACCACCGACGTACGTCTGGCTCGCGAGGGTGGAGCCGGGCCGGGAGGTGAGCCCACCGTCGAGATCGTGGACGTCGGCCCCGGCCTCGCCCCCGCCGTCGGCGCCCGGTCAGGCCGGGCCCGCCCGCCCCGCCCTGCGCGTTACGTCGACCCCGTGCTGGTCCCGCTCGCCGACGCCGACGCCGCCCGGATCGGCGGCAAGGCCGCCGGGCTCCGGCGACTGCTCCTCGCGGGGCTGCCCGTGCCGCGGAGCTGGGTCCTCCCGTTCGACGCGTTCCGGGCCACCCTCGCCGCGAACCGCCTCCGCGGCGACGAGCCCGACCTCGCCGCGCGCCTCCGCGCCGCCACCGTGCCCTTCCCGCTGGCCCGGCCCTCCGCCACCCCGCTGGCCGTGCGCAGCAGCGCCGCCGGGGAAGACGGCGCCGTGCGCTCCCACGCGGGTCAGCTCACGTCGGTGCTCGGGGTGACCACGGACGCCGGCTTCGCGAACGCCGTTCGCGAGGTGTGGGCGAGCGCCGCCAGCCCCGCCGCCCTCGCCTACCGCGGCGGCACCCCGCTCCCCGACGTCGCCGTGCTGGTGCAGGAGCTGGTCGACGCGCGGGTCAGCGGGGTGATGTTCACGGTGAACCCCGCCTCCGGGAGCTGGCGGGAGCTGAGCGTCGAGGCGGTCTGGGGGCTCGGCGAGGGCCTCGTCGGCGGCACGGTCGTCCCGGACCGGTACGTGGTGCGGCGGCCGCGGCGTACGCCGGCGCCGCTGCAGCGCGTCCTCGCCCGCATCCGCCTCGACCGCACCAGCGAGGCCGTCGCCACCCAGGCGGAGGAGCGGCGCCTCGGCCCCGACGGCCGCATCGTCACCGTGGCCACCGAGGCGCCGCACGCGCGCAAGCTGGTGGTGGACGAGCTGCTCCGCCTCGGCCGCCTCGGCCTCGGCTCGGAGAGCGCGCTCGGCGGCCCGCAGGACGTGGAGTGGGCGATCGACCGCGCGGGCGAGCCGATCCTCCTGCAGGCGCGGCCGATCACCACGCTGGCGCGGCTGCCCCGCGGCGGGGCCACGCTGTGGACGCGACGGTTCATCGGGGAGCGGTTCCCGTCGGGCGCGTCGCCGCTCGGCTGGAGCCTCCTCGCGCCGCTGCTCTCCTGGTTCATCGACTACCCGGAGACCCAGGCGCGGTACCTCGGCGGCGAGCCGCCGCTGCGGCTGGTGCGCGGTCACCCGTACCTCAACGCCACCGTGTTCCGGCACCTCGCCTTCAAGGCGCCCGGCTTCCCGCCGCCCCGGTTCATGCTGGAGTTCTTCCCGCCCGACGAGGTCGACGCGTGGACCCGTCGCGCCGCCGCGCGCCCCGACTGGCGCGTGTACGGGAGCATCCTCGCGACGACGTTCCGGGAGCGGCGCTGGGAGCGCTTCCGCTGGAACCCCTTCGCCAACCACCTCGCCTGGGAGGCCTTCCTCCGCGGCCTCGACGCGCGCCTCGACGCGCTGGCCGCCGCGCCGCCCGCGGCCGCGATCGCCACGGTGGAGCCCATCCTCCGCGACTACGTGCGCGTGCACATCACGTCGCTGCTCTTCGCCAACCTCTGGTGGCAGTGGACCGAGGGGTTCGTGGACGAAGCGGAGCGCGATCGCCTGTTCGCCCCGCCCGAAGGCAGCCTCACCACGCGCATCAACCGCGAGCTGCGCACGCTGGACGCGGCGTCGCTCCCCGCGTTCCTCGCCCGTCACGGCCACCGATCCGACGCGAGCTGGGAGGTCTTCTCCACGCGGTGGGCGGACCACCCCGAGCGGGTGCTGGCGCTCGCCGCGCTGGCGCGCACCGCACCCGAACCCCCCGCGGCGAAGGCGGAGGAGCCGCCGGCGCGGCTCGGACCGCTGGTGGGGCAGGCGGTGCGGCTCACCCGCGCGTACCTGCGGCTGCGCGAGGAGCAGCGGTACCACCTCGAGCGGATCCTCCATGTCCTTCGCGGAAAATTCCTCGATCTCGGCGCACCCCTGCCCGATCCGTCCGACGTCCGCTTCCTCCGCGTGGACGAGCTCGCCCTCGATCCCGCGGCCTGGCCGGCGATCGTCGCCCGGCGCCGCGCCGAGCCGGTCGACGCCGACCCGCCCGACTTCCTCCGCGGCGACGAGGCCATCGCCATCCCCGCCGCGTCCGGGCGCCTCGACGGCCTCGGCATCTCCCCCGGCGTCGTCACCGGGCGCGTACGGGTGCTCCTGCGCCCGGAGGACGGGGCCGCGCTGCTCCCCGGCGAGGTGCTGGTGACCCGCTCCACCGACCCAGCCTGGACGCCGCTTTTTTCGCGGGCGAGCGGGCTCGTCGTGGAGCTCGGCAGCCTGCTCAGCCACGGCGCCGTGGTGGCGCGCGAGTACCGCCTCCCGGCCGTGGCGAACGTCCGCGGGGCCACGCACACGCTCGCCACCGGGACGGAGGTCACGATCGACGGGCGTTCGGGGACCGTCTGGATCCACGCGGGGGCATAGGAAGGGGGTGGCGCCGGGGGGACGGGCGTTCTCACCAGCCAGCGTCGGCGATCGAGGAGCCGCGGGGGCGAGAATGGCCCGACCGCAGGCCCGCCGTCACTCCCAGCTCAACCCCGAGAAGACGGCCGCGGCGCCGTAGAGCGCGAGGCCCCCGGCGGGCGCCAGCGCCCGGGGCAGGTCCACGCTGCCGCCGCCCACGGTGACCGTCGTGTGGTCGGCAGCGGCGGTCTGGGACCAGGAAGGTGCGTCTTCCGCGGTCACGGCGCCGTACCCGTCCCAGGTGACCACGCCCCCGATCACGGCGAAGCGGGAGACGCTGCCGTCCGCGGAGAGGAAGGCCAGCTCCAGGTCGCCCGTGGCGGGGTCGTAGCCGTAGACGGTGCCCACGCTGCCCGCCTCGGGCCAGGCGATCTCCATGTCGAACCGCTGGACCTCGCCCTTGACCCGGGCCGCCGCGCTGGCCGCCGAGAAGCCGTAGGCCTGGTCCGCGGCCTGGGGAATCCAGTCCAGGTAGAGCGGACGGAGCGGCTCCTGGTCCCGGGGGACGAAGTCCAGGAGCGCGTCGGAGAGGTCGCCGAGCGGGAGGACCGCGGCCTCGAAGGCCGAGACGTCGCTCGCGGACACGGCGCCCGAGGCGACCCGGGCGCGCCAGTCGTCGAACGACGGCGCCAGCGCCGGATCGCTGGAGAGCAGCCGCACGAGCTCCTGGGCAACGGGCCGGCTCACCGCGCCGCCGCCGAGCACGCTGGCCAGATCGGGCGGAGCGGCGTCCAACTCCGCGCTCGCGGCAGCCGCGGGGTCCTCCCAGCTCAAAAGCGACCGGACGCGCAGCTGCAGGCACTCTCCGTCCCAATGGTGCCGCGACAGCGCCTCCGCCAGCCCCTCGACATACCAGCCGGGCAGGCCGCTGATCGCGCTGCGATGGTCCTGGTACTGGTGCACGAGCTCGTGCAGCATCAGGACCCGGCTGTAGTAGGCCGTGGGCTGCCGGAAGAGGTAGGCGCGACGGGTGGTGGGGTCGTAGTAGCCGCCCGCGCCCTCCAGGCCGGAGATGCCGTCCGCGGCGAGCTGCGCCGCGAAGCCCGCCTGGTCGGCGGCGATGAAGACCTCCAGCCGACCGTCCACGTCGCCGCGGAAGTACGCGGACAGCCCGCTCCACGCGACCTCCGCGAGGGTGCCGAGCTGCGTGGCCTCGGCCTCGTCGAACCCCGCGATGTCCAGGCGGTAGTGCTCCGTGGTCACCGACCACTCCAGGCCGTCCCCCTCGACGTCCACCGCGGGGGCGGCGCAGAGGACCTCCTCCTCGACGAAGCCGTCGGCAGCGGTATCCGCCGTGTCGCCGGAATCGGCGGGGTCGGCGGAGTCGAGTGCGTCAGGGCTGTCGACGCAGGCGAGCAGGTAGAGGAGGGTCATCGGCGCACCACGCCGGGGAGCATACTGCGTCGCGGCGGCGGGCGGCGGCCCCCCGTCCTCCCCATTCTCGCCCCGGCGGCTCCCCGACCGCCGACGCCGACCGGGGGGAAGGGCGGTGGAGCGCCCCCAGCCCCTCGACACCGATCGAATTCGCTAAGCTGGTGGGGGTCCGCGCCCGATCCCGGGGGTGGAGGTCATCATGCGCAGCCTCGTGGGGATGGCGGTCGTGATGACCGGGCTCGGCTGGTTCGTCGCGCATACCTCCGAGATGATCGGGCGGATGCAGGACCGGGTGGGGACCCTGGAGGCCGCGGCCGCCGTCCGGGAAGACGCGCTCGGGATGGAGAAGCCGCTGCTCGTCGAGAAGGGCCACGCGCGCGCGGATTGGAAGGCGCTGTTGAGCCGCGGCGAGGACCTCCCGACCGGCATCAAACAGCGCGCCGTCTGGAAAGAACAGACCCGGAAGCTGCTCGCGGGCGAACCGCCGACCGCGCCGGAAGCGCGGCGGGCGCGCGGAGACTGAGCGCGGGGGGTTGACGCCCCGTCGCCGACAGCCGTCCGCGGCGTACTGACGGACGTCGCCGCCGCCGGCACGCCCACCTCCAACGATCCCGGACACTTGCCCCTGGCACGGCGCTGGCAACGGCGGCCGGGGCGAGGTGCGTATGCCGGGCTTGGTCACAGGGGCGGTGCTGGTCGGGGTGGACGCGGTGCTGGTGTCCGTGGAGGTGGACCTCCTGCGGCGGCTGCCTTCGGTGGCGATCGTGGGGCTTCCGTCGCCGAGCGTGCGCGAAGCCGCCGAACGGGTGCGCAGCGCGATCCTCGCCTCGGGGTTTGAGTTCCCCCGGTACCGCGTGGTCATCAGCCTCGCGCCCGCCGACCTCCGCAAGGACGGCACCGGGTTCGATCTGCCGATGGCGCTCGCGATCCTGGCCGCCTCCGGCGTGGTGGACAAGGCCCGCGCCGCCCGCTGGTGTTTCGCCGGCGAGCTCTCGCTCAGCGGCGAGTTGCGGCCGGTCCGCGGCGCCCTCTCCATCGCCTGCGCTGCCCGGGATGGCCAGTTCGAAGGCTGCGTCCTCCCCGCCGCCAACGGCGCCGAGGGCGCCCTCGTCGAGCGGCTCGACGTGCGCACCAGCCACACCCTCCGCGACGTCGTGGACTTCCTCAACGGCTCGGGCGACCTCCCGCTCGCCGCCCACGCCGCGCCGCTGCCCGATCCGGACGCGCTCGACCTCCGCGACGTCCAGGGGCAGCTCGAAGCCCGCGCCGCGCTCGAGGTCGCCGCGGCCGGCGGGCACAACCTGCTCTTCGAGGGGCCGCCGGGCTGCGGGAAGACGATGCTCGCCGCCCGCCTCCCCGGCATCCTCCCGCCGCTGACTCACGCCGAGGGGCTGGAGTGTACGCGGATCCACTCGGCGGCCGGACTGCGGCGCGCCGAGTCGGGGCTCGTCACCTCGCGGCCGTTCCGGGCGCCCCACCACAGCGCCAGCGCGGCGGCGATGGTGGGCGGCGCCGACCTGCGGCCCGGCGAAGCCTCCCTCGCCCACCACGGCGTGCTCTTCCTCGACGAATTCCCCGAGTTCCGCCGTGACGTGCGCGAGGCGCTCCGGGCGCCGCTCGAAGATCGGAAGGTGGTGGTGTCGCGGGTCGGGGGGCGGGTGTCGTTCCCGGCGAGCTTCGCCCTGGTCGCCGCCGCAAACCCCTGCCCTTGCGGGTACGCCGGCCACCCCACCCGCGCCTGCATGTGCAGCCCGTCGGCGCGGATGCGCTACCGCGGGCAGCTCAGCGGCCCCATCGTGGACCGCATCGACCTCCGCGTGGTGCTCAGCCCGGTGGAGCCGGCGGAGCTGTTCGCGTCGAAGCCCGGCGAGTGCAGCGCGGCCGTGCGAGAGCGGGTGCTGCACGCGCGGGCTCGCCAGCACCTCCGCAACGGCGGCCGGACCAACGCCGCCGTCGCCGCGGACGAGGTGGTCCCGCTGGCCGACCCGACCGAGCCGGCGCTGCGCCACCTCGTCGCCCATGCGGAGGTCGCGGGGACGAGCGCGCGGGTGAGCCGCCGCATCCTCCGCGTCGCCCGTACCGTCGCCGACCTCGACGGCGCCGCCCGCGTGGAGGTCCAGCACGTGGACCGCGCGCTCACCCTCCGCTTCGACGGCGAAGAGGAGGTGGTGCCGTGATCTTCTGCTTTGACCTTCCGCTCGTCGTGGACCGCGTCGAAGACGAGGTGGCGGTGGTGGAGATCGCCGGCGCCCTGGTGGACATGCCCGGCCTCGCGGACGTCCACGAAGGCGACCGCCTGCGCCTCTGCGCCACGCGCGACGGGAGTGAGGCGGCGACGGCGCCGCCTGTGCCCGGGCGCCCGGCGCCCCCATTCGCGTCCCAGACGCCCGCTTCGCCCGCGCTCACTTCGCCCGCGCTCGCCTCGACGGCGCCCGTGCCCACCGCCCCGGCGTCGCCGTCCCCCCGCTGAACCCTCGCGCCCGGCGGCGCCCGAATGGGTCGGGTCCGGCCGGGCAGAGACCCAGGAGTCCTCATGTCCTCAGAGTCCACGTCCAAGCGGGCGGCGCTCAGCGCCGCCCTCGCCACCATCGAAAAGCAGTTCGGGAAGGGCGCGATCATGCGCCTGGACGGCCCCGCCGAGGCGGTGGAGGTGATCCGCACCGGCAGCATCGGCCTCGACCTCGCCCTCGGCGTCGGCGGGTACCCCCGCGGCCGGATCATCGAGATCTACGGACCCGAAGCCAGCGGCAAGACCACGCTGACCCTCCACGCCATGGCCGAGGTGCAGAAGGTCGGCGGCACCGCCGCGTTCGTGGACGCCGAGCACGCCCTCGACCCCGCCTACGCTGCCCGCCTCGGCGTGAAGCTCCCCGAGCTGCTCATCTCCCAGCCCGACGACGGCGAGCAGGCGCTCGACATCGTCGAGGCGCTGGTGCGCTCCGCCGCGATCGACCTCATCGTCGTGGACTCGGTGGCCGCGCTCGTGCCCAAGGCCGAGCTCGAGGGCGAGATGGGCGATCTGCAGGTCGGCAGCCACGCCCGGATGATGTCCAAGGCGATGCGCAAGCTCGTGCCCATCGTCTCCCGCACCAACACCACGGTGATCTTCATCAACCAGGTCCGCCAGAAGATCGGCGTGGTCTTCGGGCCGAGCGAGGTCACCACCGGCGGCAACGCGCTGAAGTACTACTCCAGCGTGCGCCTGGAGGTGCGCCGCGCCACCACGCTGAAGAAGGACGAGCAGGCGATCGGCGCCCACACCCGGGTGAAGGTGGTCAAGAACAAGCACGCGCCGCCGTTCAAGGTCGTCGAATTCGACATCCTCTTCGGCCGCGGCATCCACACCACTGGCGAGGTGATCGACCTCGCCGAGTCGCAGGGCGCGCTCAGCCGCAACGGCTCCTGGTACCTCCTCGGCGACGCCAAGGTGGGCCCGGGACGCGACCGCCTCGTCGACCACCTCGACACCCACCCCGACGCCGTGGACCTGCTCCGCGGCAAGCTCCGCGCCGACGCGGTGGCCGCGGCCGCCGAGGCGTGATCCCTTGCCGCCGCTCCGCTCCAGGGATGGGGGAGCGGGGCGGCGGCTTTGGCTCACCGCCGCGCGAGCTGCCGCTCGGCCTCCACCCAGTTGGCGAAGGCCGGGCCGCCGCGGGAGAGCCAGATTTCGTAGGCCCGCCGCGCCACGTCGTCGCGAGAGGGCGCCGGCGGCGCGGCCGTCTCAGGCGCCGCGGGGGGCTCCGCAAGCGTCGGCACCGCTGCCGCAACCACGGTCGGCGCTTCTGGCGCCGCCGTGGGCGCCTCGACCGCCGCGGCCGTGGCCGCCTCCGACGCCGTGGCCCCCACTGCGACCTGCTGGGCCGCCGTGACCGTCTCCCCCTGCTTCGCTCGCTTCTTCGGGCCGCCCGCCGGGGGCGCGCCCCCGGCCGAGGCCGGCGTCTTCTTCGTGGCCATCGTCGCCCCTCGTGGGTTCCGCCCTAACCCGCTGGCGGGCAACTCGGGAAGTTCGGGTTATGCGCCGCGCTCTCCCCCGGGTGTGTCCGTGAAGCTCCTCCTCCCCGTGTCCGTCCTCGTCTTCGCCGCTGGCGCCTGCTGCTGCTGCGGGGGGGACCTCGCCGAACAGCTGGAGAAGGAAGGGATCAACGTTCCGGACGTCGGCGGCGTCGGCGCCGGCACGGGCACCAAGGCCCACGCCTCGGTCCCGGCGGGCGAGAAGGTCAAGATCCTCGACATCGGCCCCGATGATGCCTACGTCGCCGACAAGGCGACGATCATCGGCAAGACCTGCGTCACCGACACCGAGAGCACCTACTACGACGGCGACTGGCACGGCGGCGGCGTGCACTGCACCGACGGTTCCACGTACTACTTCTACAACGCCGCCTACGAAGACCTCGGCCCGAACCCCGGCGGCCCCATCGGCGCCGTCGCGCCGACCCCCACCACGCCCACCCCCCCCGGCGGCCCGCCGCCGGCCGGCGCCACGCTCACCGAGCTCCCCTCGGGCAGCCGCGTGAAGATCCTCGACGTCGCTCCGGACGACGCCTACTACAGCGACAAGGCCTCGATCATCGGCAAGACCTGCACCCTGCAGGACACGAGCTCGGTGAAGGACGGCGGCTGGCATGGCGGCCAGATCGGCTGCGACGATGGCAGCAGCTACTACTTCTACAAGGCCGCGTACCAGCAGCAGTAGGGCCGGCTCAGTAGGCGCCGCCGAAGATCACGTAGGCGGCGCCCGCGGCCCCCCCCGCGGTCGCCTCGCTCGGGGCGCCAACGATCAGGTCGTCGGTGCCATCCCCATCCACGTCGCCGGCGAAGCCGAGGCCCTGGCTCGCCGAGTCGCCGGTGGTCTCGCCGAGGAAGGTGGCGTCCGCGGCCGAGAGGCTCGCGGAGGCGAACGCCGACGCCCCGTAGAGCAGGTACGCCGCCCCCGCTCCGGTGCCGCCGGCTTCGTCGTAGTACGCGCCGACCAGCACGTCCGCGAAGCCGTCGCCGTCGGCGTCGCCGGGGCCGGCGAGGGTGTAGCCGGCGCGGTCGGAAGCATCGATGCCCCGGAGGATGGCGTCGGCGGAGGAGAGCTTCGTGGACTTGGGCGTGGCCTTTCCAAAGACGACGTAGGCGCTGCCGGCCGCGCTCCCCGCGCTGTCGTTCTCCGGAGCGCCCACCCCGAGGTCCCCGTAGCCGTCGCCGTCCACGTCGCCGAGGCCGGCGACGGCCGTCCCCGCGCTGTCGCCTGAGGACTCGGCGGTGTAGGCGGCGTCTGCCCCGGAGGAGAGGGTGGTGTTGCCGAGGCTGGACGCGCCGAGGACAAGCCAGGCTTTGTCGGCGGCGTCTTCGCCCACCAGCAGGTCGTCGACGCCGTCGCCATCGGTGTCCGGGACGAACGCCACGGCGGTGGCGGCGCCGGTGCCGCCGGTGAGCTTCGCCCACTTCGTGAGGGTGGCGGCGTCGTACAGGTAGGCCGCGTTGCCGCCCGGCGCCCCGGCGAGCACATCCACCTTGCCGTCGCCGTTGACGTCCGCGCCGCACGCGAGCGCGGTGCCCAAGGCCTCGCCGCTCGCGCCGTCCACCTCGTCGCTCGCGGCGGACGCCGCGCCGGCGCCCTTGGAGCCGCTCCACAAGTACACCGCCCCCTTCCCGGAGCCGTTGGCAGGCGCGGAGAAGACCACGTCGTCCTTGCCGTCGGTGCCCACGTCGCCGCACCCGGCGACCGCGGTCCCCAGCTCGTCGTTGGCAGCCTCCGCGGTGATCGCCGTCGCCGTGGACAGCGATCCGGACGCGAGCGACCCGCCGTCCACCAGGTAGACGGTGCCGCCGGTGCCGTAGCTCCAGGCGCCGATCACCAGGTCGGCGAGGCCGTCGCCGTCGCGGTCGCCCGCGCCGTCCACCGCCGCGCCGGCCATCGCCAAGGCGCCCGCGCCGGTCAGCTTGGCGTCCGCCGTGGAGAGGTCGACCGTACCGGAGAGCGCGCAGGCCCCGTCTCCGCCCGAACAGTCATTGTCCACGCCGTCTTCGCAGACCTCGGTGGCGCCGGTCCACGCGGCGGACTCTCCGTCGTCGCAGTCGTCGGCCTTGGCGACCCAGCCCGCGACTGCGTCGCAGCGCTTCGCCGTGGCCGCGGCGTCGCCATGGCCATCGCGGTCGGTGTCCGCGTAGAAGGTGGTGGTTCCGGTCGGGGCGGTGTCGTCGTCATCCGCGGCGCCGTCGCAGTCTTCGTCGGTGTCGGCCGCGTCGCAGACCTCGGCGGCGCCGGGGTTCACGGCCGCGTCCGTGTCGTCGCAGTCGCCAGTGGCGGTGGCGTAGCCGTCGAGCACCGCGCAGTCGGTGACGGCGGCGCCGCGCCCGTAGCCGTCTCCGTCGGCGTCGCTCCACTGCTTGATCGAGGTCGAAGCGTCGGTGTCGACGATGCCATCGCAGTCGTCGTCGGCGCCGTTGGCGCACTGCTCCGGCGCGCCGGGGTTCACGTTGCGGTCGCCGTCGTCGCAGTCGCCGCCCACGGTCGCGCCCGTGCCGCTGCCGTCGCAGCCGCTGGACTCCGTGGCGGGGTCGCCGTAGCCGTCGCCGTCCGCGTCGGTGAACCAGGTCGCGCCGTCCACCGGGTGGTCGTCGGCCATGCCGTCACAATCTTCGTCGATGCCGTCGCAGTGCTCGGGCGCGCTGGGGAAGACCTCGGCGTCGTTGTCGTCGCAGTCGTCCCCGCCGATGAGGAGGTCAGCGTGACCGTCCCCATCGGCGTCGCCGTCACCTGAGGTGCCGTCCACGGTGGCGCTGCCCATCCCGCCAAACCCGTCCGTGACCCCCAGCGAGAGCTCGAAGGCTCCTACGGGCAACCCCGGATGGACGAAGTGCACCTCCCCCGGCGCGCTGGTCGACCCCGGCGCGCCCGGCGCCGTGGCCGCGTCGCCGCCCCAGGCGAGGGTGTAGCCCCGCCCGGACACCGCGTCAGGATCGACGATCTGCGCGCGCACCTCGAAGGGCGTGTCCGCCACCACCGCGGCGCCCGGCGCCAAGAACGTGACGGTCGGCGCCTGGTTGTCGAGCACGGTGAACGACACCGAGTCTTCCGCGGTGGCGCCGGCCTCGGTCGCCGCCTTCACCGCCACGGTCACCGCGCCGGCGGTGAACGCCGTCGCCGTCAGCGTGACCGTGTTCTTGGCTGCGTCCTGGGACCACTCGCCGTCGAGCGCCACTCCCTCTGCGGTGAAAACCAGGTCCAACGCGTCGAGATCATCCGTGCCGAACACGCCGACCACCAAGGGCACCGGCGCGCCGGACGCGACGACCGCCCCGTCGGCCGGGCTGTCGAAGTGCACGGAGAGCGGATCGACGCAGGCGAGGAGCAGGGCGAACATCGGCGGAGAATACCCCGGTGGCGCGGACTCACAGGCCCGGCCCTGATCACCGCTCGCCCGGCAAGACGCGGCGCCCGGAAGGGCGGGATCCACGTCGTCGAGCGCCCATCGCGCCTGGACGCGGCGAAGAGGAGCGTTGCCCCTGGGTCCTGCCGCCGCTGACGGCGGGCCCTCGGCAAGCTCGGCCCACCGCCAACGGCGTCACCCGCCCCGTCAGCGCCCCGTGGGTCGTCGGCGAAAAACGACGAGGTTCACCCTCGACGCCGTGAATCCCGCGAGGGCTTGCTGCGCGGGCTCGCTCCATGCCCATCCGGGCCGAATCACACCGGCATGTTCCAGATCGCCTGGTACGCCTCGACGAACTTGTCGCGCACGCTGCCCATCGCCCGCAGGGAGATGTTCGCCTCTTCCAGGGCGATCATCATCTCGTGGTAGTTCTGGTTCTGCCCGGACGCGACCTGGAACGCCGCTTCGTCCCCCGCGGCCTGGTGGGCTTCCACCGCCTTCACCGCGTCCTGCAACGTGCCGCCGAAGTCGGCCGTGCCGTGTACCCCGTCGGCGCCGCCCACCCCGGCTTTCCCGCGGGTGGCCGCCGGCGTCTCCATGCCGGTGTAGGTCGACAGAGACGGAGGAATGGCGGTGATCATGGCCTACTTCCCGATCCCCAGCGCGGTCATGGCCATGTCGCGGGTGGCCTCGACCACGTTGGCGTTGGCGTCGTAGGCGCGCTGCGCCGTCATCAGGTCGACCATCTCCTCCATGACGTTGATGTCCGGGTAGGAGACAAAACCCTGCCCGTCGGCGTCGGGGTGGGTGGGGTCGTAGACCCGCACCGGCGGCGCGGGGTCCTTGCTCACGCCCTGCACCACCACCTTGCTCGAGGCCGCCTGGAGCGCGTCGCCGAACGGATCGAGCGCTTCGGAAGCGAAGAGCGGCACTTCACGCTGGTAGGGGCCGCCGGTGGGGGTGCGCGTGGTGCGCGCGTTGGCCATGTTCGCGGCGATGGTGGTGAGCCGCAGCCGCTCGGCGCCCATGCCGCTCGAAGCGATCGCAAAACTGTCGAAGAAGTCAGCCATCACGCCTTCCCGTCGCTGGCGGCGAAGCGCAGGAGCGCGAGGCGACGGCCGATGCCGCCCGCCACGGCGTTGTAGAACAGCTTGTTCTGTTCCATCAGCACGCCCTCACGCTCCACGTCCACCGAGTTGCCATCCAAGGCGAAGTCGGGCGCGGGGAGCTCGGAGATCGAGTCCTCCACCCGACCGATCACGTCGGCCGGCTCGCCGTCCTTGGCCTTCTGCATGAATTCGCCGAGCAGCTCCCGGAACGGGACTTCTTTCGCGAGGTACCCGGGAGTGTCGACGTTGGACAGGTTGGACGCGGTGAGCTGCTGACGCGCCTGCGCGAGGTCGAGCGCGTCGCCCATCCCTCGGTACATGCCGTCGAACAACTGGATGCCGGATCCCATGGCCTTCGCCTCCCGGATCCCGCTTCGGTCACCCTCGCCAGAAGTTGAGGCTCGCCGATCACTTTTCCCACGGCGAGCCGCCGACGCCGGTCCTGGCTCGCGACGGTGGAGCCGGGCCGGGAGGGGGAACGACCAACATTTTTGGCACGGGCAAGCCACGTCAGGCGCCCAGTCTGCTCCCTCCCGGTCGCCCGAGGTCGTGCGGACCCGGGCCGACGCCGCCGACGCGGCCTAGCCGGCCTTGCGGAGCTTCCGGCGGTCGGCCCGGACCGGAACGTCGGCCCGCCGGCGCTCCCGCACCAGCTGCAGGCGCTCCAGCTCGGTCCAGATTTCTCGGCGTACCTCGAGGTTGTCCTCGGCGCTGAGGCCGATGCGCGTGAGGATCGGATCTCGGTCGTCGCTCGGCGGGGCCTCAGGGCAGACGCCGAGGCGATCGAGCAGGCGAATCGCCCCGGTCACCGCGAAGGCGATCGGCGCCCCCACCACCGCCGCGCTCGGGTCGTGATGCCAGCGGATCGCGGCGCTCAGCGACGGCGGGAAGCGCCATTGGGCGGTCACGAGCGCGCCGAGCTCGGCGTGCACGGCGTCGACCGCGGTCAACATCGCCGTGGGCTTCTCCGCCCAGATGGCGGGCAGCTTGTCCCGGTAGCGCGTGGCGAGGCCGACCCCGATGCTCCACCCGAGATCATGGAGCAAGCCCGCCGCGAACGCGTCATCCCGAGGGTTCCCGAGGCGCCGGAGGATCGCCTCCGCGCCCAGGGCCGCGCCCACGGAGCGCACCTGCAGGGCCCGAGTGAGCTCCGGGTGACCGCGTACGCTCATCACCCGCCCCGCGGCGGCCCCGAGGAGCACGGACCGCAGGCCACGCTCCCCCACGCGCATCAGCGCGTGCTGGATGTTCGCCACCGGGCGCCCGCTCCCGTAGAAGGCGGAGTTTGCCAGTTGCAGCACCCGCGCCGCGAGCGCGGGCTCCTGCACGATGGTCCCCGCCATCCGCTCGAACGGCAGGTTCGCCATCTGGCAGAGGCGCATCACCTCGGCGGCCGCGGCGGGCTGCACCGGCAGCTCGATCACCCCCGTCTTGGCTAGGTTCAGCAGGGTTTCGCTCCCTTCGGGCGCGGCGTCGTCGCCGTCCACGATGGAGATGGTGCCTCGCCCGTGATCGGGGCGGGCGTGGGCGGGAGTCATGGGCGCCTCCGGGCGGCGAGCTGATCGACGAAGGTCCGGTGGGCGGCCTCTTCCCGGGCGAGGTCGCCCCAGATTCCTGCGCTGGCGGCGGCGGCGTCCGCGAGCAGGGGCCGGGGCGGCGTGGCGCCGTCCACGTCCATGCGCCGGGCGCGCCAGGTGGTCCAGTCCCGCTCGCGATCATCGCCGGCGAGCCCCGCCGTCGCGACCGCCTCGGTGGTGGCGTCGGCGCCGCGGCCGGTGGCGATGTAACAACGAAGCCGGGCTTCGTGGACGATGCGGTCATCGACGCCCGCGAGCGGCGCGGCGGCCGTGGCCTCGTCGAGCGAGGGCAGCGCCGCGACGCAGTCCCCCGCGTCGGCGTCGAGCAGGCCGATCCGGGCGCGCGCGTACACCCCGGCGGTCTTGGACGCCTTCGCGTGCTCCCACACGGCGCGGGCACGCACGCGGTCGCCCGCCTGCAAAGCGGCGTCCCCCTCGAGGATGTCGAGGGCCTCGGCTTCGTCCCGGGTGGACTTCTGCTTGCGGAGCCAGCCGATGGCGTCGAGCGCGTCGGCGTGGTCGCCGGTGGCCGCGTAGAGCCGCGCGAGCTGACGCACCGTCTCCCGGCCGTCGAGGTGATCGCGGCGTTCGAGGTCCGCCACGGCCTGCCAGGTCTCCAACGCGCGGCCGGGCAGCCCCGCTTCGGCGTAGCCCTCCGCGATCTGCCGGAGCGGTCCCGGGTCCGCGAGGTGGACGGCCAGCGCAGGCGTCCACGCCCCCCGGTGCAGCGCCAGCGCCTCCACCACGTGATGTTCGGCGATCAGCGCCGCGGAGCGCTCCTTCCACGCCGCCGTCAGCTCCGCGCCGACGTGGCCCAGGCCGAGCGACGGCGCCCGCCGGACCAGCCGGGCGTACGCGTCGAGGCTCTCTTCCCCGAGGCCGAGGTGGGCGCGCACCTGCGCCACCTCGTAGAGCGACTCCAGGCCCCCGGGGCCGGGCAGGTCCGCCGCCCGTTCGAGGTCCGGGAGGGCGGCGCCCCACCGCGCGGGCGGGTCCGCGAGCAGGGCGAGGAGGCGGGAGCGGCCGCGCAGGACCCGCTGGGCGTCCAGCGGCAGCTCGCCGGGCTGGGCGCTGGCGTAGGCGCGCGCGGCGGCGTCCACATCGCCGCGGGCAAGGTGACCGTCGCCGAGGAACAGGCGAGCCAACTCGCGAGTGGGGCCTTCGGTCTGCCGCACGAGCCCGCGGAGCAGCGGCACCGCCTCGCCCGCGCAGCCGCCGTCCACGAGGAGGCTGGCCGCGACAAGCTGCGCCTCCGGGTCGACGGACGCCGCGGCGAGCGCCCGGGCGTAGCCGAGGGCCGCGGGATCGGCGGTGTGATGGGCCGCGAGGGCCACGACCTCCAGGGCCACCTCGGGGGCGCCCCCCTTCGCGGCGGCATCGCGGGCAGCGGCGGCGGCGCCCTCCCATTGGCGCACCGCCAATCGGGCGCGTGCTTCCTGGAACCCGGCTTCGGGCGGCGCGCCCTCGGCGCGGGCACGGGCGAAGTAGTACGCGGCTTCGCGGACCTGCCCAAGGTCGCGGAGCTGCGCGGCGATCCGGTAGTCCGTGACCGCGAGGTTCGCGCCCGGCCGCGCCCGTAGCTGCCAGGTGTCCGCGAGCTCCCCCCACCCGACGACGGCCGGCTCCATCGGGGCCCAGGTCGGCATCCGCGGCGGCGGACCGAGCGCGTCGTCCGCGAACGGGGCGTCGGGGCCGGAGAGCGGCACCACCGGCAGCTTCGGCGCGGAGCAGGCGTGGGTGTCGACGTTCCCGGCGAGGGCGCCGACGAGGTCCACCGGCCCGTAGACCGGGGTGTCCTCCGGCGGCCGCGGCCCGAGCGTGAGCTCCCACCCCGTCGCGGTCGGCGCCGCGGTGACGCCCAGCGTCGGGTCGCTCAGCTCGATGGAGAGGATCCAGTCGCCGCCGAGGTTGAGCGCGCGGGCGCGGCGGAGGCCGTCGCCAAGGGGCCAGCGCACCTGCTCGTGGAGGTCCGCGGTGTTGTCGTGCACGAGCACGTCCACCCGGTCGGTCACCATCGCCGGCAGCACCTCCAGCCGCGCGCCCGGCGTGGGCGTGAGCTCCAACGGAGCGGCGAGGGCGACGGTGGCGAAGAAGGGGAACATCAGAGTCGGAAGAGCACACCGCCGGAGAGGCGCATCGCGGACCAGTCAAAACCGCAGGTGTCGCCGTGGCAGGTCTGGGCCGCCGCGGAGTCCGCGACGTCGGAGAAGCGGGCGCCGCCGGAGAGGAAGACGTCGAGCGCGGCAGAGCGCACCCCACCGACGGACGGGGGCAGCCAGGGCACGTGGTACCGGAGCGTCGCTTCGGCGACGACGCCCCAGCGGGCGCCCCAGTCCTGGCGACCGGCCACCGCCGCTTCGCTCCCCTGCTCCTGCCACGCCACGAGGCTCGGGCCGACGCCGCCGAGCAGCGCGACCGGCCCCGCGTCGAGCCGCCCCGACACCACGAGGCTCACCGGGGCGTACCAGATCCACGAGGTCGTGTCGGTGGTGGTGGTGCCGTCCACCCGGCGATACCCCGCCTCCAACCCCACCTCAACCGGCCAGGGAAGCTCGGCGCTGATCCGCACCTCCCCGGAGAAGCTCCGGCCGAGCGACGGGTAACGTTGCACCAGGCCGTCCTGGAGCACCGACTCCCCGCTCCCGGCGATCCCGAGGGCGAGGTGGGTGACGGGCGCGGCCGCGGTGGCAGCGGCGGCGGTGTGGATCAAAGCGAGGATCATCAGGGCCTCAGGCCCGCACGACGAGGCGGCGGGGGCTGTCGGACTGGAGGCATGCGTGCGCGCGTACGGCGCGACGGCGGGCGGGGAGGGCGGCGAGCTCATCGACGTTGCGCGCCTGGACCGCGCGCAGCGTGGCAGCGAGCCGACCGAGGAGGTCGTGCGCGCGCTCGGCTTCGGCAGGTTCGGCGGCCGGGACGAGGTCGAGCAGGGCGTGGAGCTCGCGGTCGAGCACGTTGGGGCGCACGGGCATGCCGTGCTCCCAGCTGGCGCGGAGCGCCTCCAGCTCGAGGATGGTGCGATCGAGGTTCATCCCACCTCCGCCTGAACTTCGGGCGCTTCCGGGTCCGCGGAGAGCTCGGCCACCGCGCCGGCGAAGGCGCCGAGGAGGGTGTCGGTCACCCGGATGAGGCTGTCGACGGCCGCGGGATCGCCCGACTTGCCCACCTCGGAAAGCCGCCGCACCACCCAGGCGTAGGTCGCCGCGAGGTTCCGGGTCAGCTCGGGGGCGGTCTCGGGATCGAGCGCCGCCAGGAGCTCCATGTAGATCGAGCGCACCAAGGCGAGGTCTTCGAGCCACTCCACCCGCGCGCCGCGGTGCTGGGACAGCATCGCCTCGCGGGCTCGCTGCAGGCGATGGATGGCGGTCTCGAACAGCATCACCATGAGCTGCTCGTTGGGCGCCGAATAGACGCGGTTGGAGCGGTAGGCCGCGAGTCCCTTCATGGTGTTCCCCCCTTACTAATTGCTGGACGAGCTGGAGCTGGAGTCGGGCAGGAGCGCGGCGAGCTGGCTCTGGGAGTCCTGGAGCTTGCCGAGCGCCGACTCCATCGCCGAGAACTGTTTCTTCAGACGCGCCTCGTAGGCGTCCATCCGGGTGTCGAAGTCATCGATGTCCTTGTTGAGGGAGTCGATGCTGTTGCCGATGGCGTCCTGCCGGTTGGTGAGGATGCCCCCGGTCTGGAGGATCTTCCCGGTCGCGTCGAGCGCCACCGAGTCGGAGCTGGCGTACCGGTCGATCAAGGTCTTCAGGTCGTCGCCGAAGCCGCCCGCGTCGGTCTCGAAGAGGTTGGTCACGTCATCCGGCGCGTCCTCCAGCGCCGCGGTGAGCGCGTCTTCGTCCAGCTCCAACGTTCCGTCCTGCTGAGTGGCGATGCCGATGCTGGCGAGGGTCTTGTAGACCGAGCCGGTGGCGTACTTGTCGCCCACCGTGGCCTGGAGCGACTGCATGAGGCTCACCACGGTCGACTCCCCGACGAACTCCCCCTTGATCCCCGCGTCCGTGTTGTAGGCACGGTGCGAGTTCATGTAGGATCGTACGGTATTGTAGGCGTCCACAAAGGCGCTGACGTTGGCGACGGTGGTCGTGGTGTCGGTGCTCACGGTCACCACCGCGGCGCTCGTGGTGAGGTCTTCGAGGCTGAAGGTGATCCCCGAGACCACGCCGTCCACCTCGTTGGACGCGCTGGTCACGGCCACCCCGTTGACCGTGAGCGCGGCGTCCGCGGCCGTGGAGGTCTCCGTGAACGTGGGCACGGTGCCGGTGCCGGTGAGCCCGGTGGTGTCGATGGCCACGGTGTTCGCCGCGCCCGTGTCGTCTCCGGTGACGACGAGCCGGTAGGGGTTGGTCGCGTCCCCCGTGTCCATGATGTAGGCGCTCACCCCCGCGACGCTCTTGTTGATGAGGCTGGCGACGTCCTCCAGCGACGAATTCGTGGAGTCGATGGTGAGGTTGGTGGCGGTGCCGCCGTAGGTGACGGTGAGGGTGCCTTCGGCGACGACTCCGGTGGAGGTCTTGTCGGCGAACGCCGAAGAAATCTCTGTGGCGCGCTCGGCGAGCGCCGACACGGTGACGGTGTAGCGCCCCGCGATGGCGGAGCCCGTGGCGGTGACGCCTACGGACGACGAGTCCGAGCTCGATGCGGTGGTGGCCCGGAGCTCCTCCGCGGTGTCGATCTTCTCCAGGGCGGTCTGCAGATCATTGAGCTTGGTGGCCAACGATGCGTACGCGTTCTTGATCGACTCCTGCTCCTTGACGTGCGTCTTCATCACGTCCTGGGGCGCCCGCGCGGCCGAGACGAGCTTCGACACCATGCTGTCGGTGTCGATCCCGCTGACGATGCCGCCGACGCTGATGCCCATGGGCTCCTCTTGGAGGATTCGGCCCCCTGCATCGGTACCGGGCGACTTGACTTTAGTCTGGGCGATGCGCTGGGCCCGGGCTCGACGGGATCCGAGTCCGGCGCGCATCGCGACGCGATCAAGACGCCCGTTGGCGGCCGCGAGTGAACTGCTGGTCAAGACGTTGGCGGATCGCCGCGGACAACGGCGAGACTACGGACACACCCGGAGCCACCATGCTCGTCTGGTTCGTCGCCGCCGCGTTCGCCGCTCCCCAGGCCGCCCACTCCGCGGGTTTCCGCGGCACCGAATTCGTGCCGGTCACGATCCCCAAGCCGGAGGTGGCGATCATCCTCAACAAGCAGCGCGTGGTCACCCCGGTGGCGTTGGAGCTCTCGCAGAGCTTCTTGCCGAAGGTGCAGGAGAGCGCGGGCACGAAGCCGTTCTGATCAGTCCTCAATCGCCTCCACCCCGGCGTCCTTGAGCTCCGCGAGGCGATCAAGCATCCGCTGGAGCACCTCGGGCGGGTGAGGCGGCCAGTCGGCGATCTCGCCGACCACCCGAAGCGGCGCCGCGGTGCGGTACGATCGGGTCGGGTTCCCGGGGAACCGCTTGTTCGTGAGGTTGGGATCGTCCTCGAACGGGCCGGTGGGCTCCACCCGGTAGACCCGCCCGGGACCCTCCCCCACGGCGAGCTCCGCGCCCCAGATCGCCGCGTCGAGCGTGGCGGCGAAGTACACGAACCGCGCCGGCTTGCGGGCGCCGTAGTTGGACGCGCGCCCCGCCACGATCGGGTCCCCGACGCGCAGATCGGCCTTGGTGCCGTGGAAGAACGGTCCGGCGTCGGGGACCGCCGGCGCGGAGTCATCGGGCATGGGGCACCTTCCGCACCCCGATACCGGGCGGCGGCCACGGCGGCAAGCGATGGAAGCGGAGCGCGGACGGGCGTTGCGCCTGACCCCGGTCCTCCGCCGCGCCGAGGGTGTATGGCGCCCAAAATCCCGCCTCCGTCGGCGGTCCTGCCCCCCTTCAACCCGGATCCCGTCGCCTCCCCGGGATGGTCCGCGCGGCCGCCGCGAGACGCCGCAGCTCCGCCGCGGGCACCTCGGCCTCGCCGTAGCGCGCCCGGTAGACCGCCCACGCCAGCGCCAAGAGCGGCGCGCCGTCGGGGCCCGCCTCCCGCACCAGCCACTCCCCCGCTTCCACCGGCGGGAGCGCGGTCGGGATCGCCCACCCCCGCGCGACCACCCGTCGACGTGCCGCTGCAAACGCCCGGATCAGGGCGTCGGAGGAGACCCCCTGCCGCCGCGGGCGAGACAACCACCACAGCCCGAGCCGCACCACCGAGCCCGAGACGGTCAACGCGCCGAAGATCAGCAGCGCCCCGGCGAACCCCGCCCGCCCGCGCTCGCGCACCGGGTCGCCGGGGAGCGGCGCCACCAGGGGGCGGCCGAGCGCCGCCGCACCTTCGATCTGCGCGTCGAGATCGTAGTCGAGCACCAGCGAGAGCCACGCTTCGTTCGTACGCTCTTCCAGGGACTGCCACCACGACACCCGTACGTCCGGGAGGCCCCCGACCGGCGTCGCGTCCACCGTGGACCATCCCCCGTGCACCGCCACCTCCACCCAGGCGTGCGCGTGGCCCCGTCGCACGGCGGTGTACCCTCCTTCGCCGCCCACTTCCGCCGAGTAGAACCCCGTCGCCAGCCGCGCCGGCACCCCCCGCTCCCGCAAAAGCACCGCGAGCGCCGTGGCGAAGTATTCGCAGTGCCCGGTCTTGGACTGAAAGAGGAACCACGCGAGCGGGTCGCCTTCCGGGGTCGGCGGGTGGATGTCGTAGGTGAACCCCGCGAGGTAGCGCACGGCGCCGGCGACGATCTCGTCGCGGCTCGCGCCCTGGGGAGCGATCGCGGCCGCCAAAACCGCCACCCGTGGATCCAGCGCGGGGAGCTGCAACAGCCCGTCCGGGCCGTCGTCGATCTGCTGCAGCGGACGCGAACGGGAGAAGACCTCGTACTCCACTCGCCGCCCCGGCAAGGAGTGGTCGAGCTCGCCGTCGGGGCCGAGGAGGATGGGGCCCTGTTCACTGCGGGCGTAGAGCATGTCCGGCGGGCCGTAAACGGTGGCGCCCTCCAGCGGTTCGAGCATCACTTCGGCGCGTTGATCCCACATCCCCGTCGGGATCCGCCGCACGGTCCCCGACGCGCTCCATGCGCGGCCGTCGAAATGATCGAGGGTGCGGCCCCGGAGGTACACCGGCTGGTCCAGGGGGACCCCCTCCCGCGAGTAGAGGCGTACGCGGGCGATGAGCGCGTCGCGGTCGGGATCGTCGAGCTCGTCGCCGAGCTGCACGGTGTCGGCGAAGCGGTCGCGCCCGGCTTCGCCACCTCCGCTCGCCATCAGCCCCCCCTGCAAACGCGGCACCAGGAAGAAGAAGGTGAGCGTGAGCAGCCCCGTCGCCGCCGACGCGCCCACGCTCAGCAGGCGATCCCGTAGGCCAGACGCCCGTAAGAGCGCGATCGGTGCCGCCAACGCGAACGCCCCGAGCGCCGGCGCCAGCCCGAGCGACACCGTGCCCACCGCGCCGATGAGCGCCATCAACGTGGCGAGGAGCAAGAGCACGCGCTCGTCGGTGGCGTCCCGGGCGGTGGCGGCCCGGTGGGCGCTGAGCCAGCCGAGGAGCAGGGAGAACGCGGGGATCACGCCGGTGGTGAAGGCCACGGCGCCGCAGAGGAAGATGCCAAGGACGTGCGCGAAGGACCAGTCGCCCACCCGGGCGGCGAACGGCCGCACCCCGAACCCCGCGGCGACCAGCACCGCGGCTGCAACGCCAAGCGGCCCGGACAGCGCCAGGCAGGCGGCCCCGGCCAGCACCGCGATCGTCAGCGCCGGCGACCTCACCGGAGCTCCAGGAGCGCGAGCGTCGTGAGCAACCGCCGCCGCCACGCCGCGCCCGCCCGGGCCGGAAGCGAAGTCCCGTCGACATCCAACCCCACCGCGTCCCCGTTGGCGAGGTGGGCCTCCACCCGCCCCGCGAGCCGACGGATCGCCTCCTCCCGGGGCTCGCCGGAGAGCGCGGGATCGAGGTGAAGCACCTGCTCGTCCACCCCTTGGGCACTTCGCACCACGATCATCGGCGCCCCCACCCGCGCCGACGTGGGCCAGTGCACCCGCCGGAGCGGGTCCCCCGCGCGCCACGGCCGGAGCCCGGCAAACTCCCCGGACTCGGTCGCCCGCCCCCGCGGCGCGGCGTCGTCCCCCTCCCCCGCCAGCGCGGGAGGCACGGGCCGGCGCACCGGCCGCGCGAAGACGAGCACCTCCCCGGGGAGCGGGAGGTCGCGCCACCGTCGGACCAGCCCAAACGGAAACGTGGACTGGATCCGTACGGAGGTGAGCTCCACGGCGCCCCGCCGCCCGAAGGTCCACGCCACCGGCACCTCCACGGCGCCGCCAGCGGCGCACCGCTCGGCCACGCCGCGTGCCTGCGCCCCCTCCACCTCGCGGAGCTCCACCTGCCAGGCGGCGCCGCGGCCGCGGCGATTGTGGAGCACATACGCGCCGAGCGCCGGTACGCCGTCGGCCACCTCGGGCGGGAGCCGCCGCTCCACGACCAGCTCGCGGAGGTTCCACTCCGCGAGGACGTTGGCCACCACCAGGAGCGCCAGGAGCGCCCCGAGCACGAGGTACACCAGGTTGTTGCCGGTGTTCACCGCGCCGAACAGCACGCCGGTGACCAGCGCCACGTACACCCAGCCCTCCCGGGTCGGCGCGACGCGATTGTAGCTGGCGAAGCGGCGGCGCGGCGCCACGCGGAAGCCTACGCGATCGGGCGAAGGGTGGAGAGCAGCTCGCGGATCGCGGCAGCGCCGGCCTCCGCGCCGGTCTCCGCGCGGGGGAGCACCCGGTGGGCGAGCACCGGCGCCGCGAGCGCGCGGACATCCTCGGGGATCGCGAACGCTCGGCCCTGGAGCAGCGCGCGCGCCCGGACCGCCCGCAGCAGCGCCTCGGCGCCACGGGTGGAGACGCCGCGAGCGAGCGACGGCGCCGTGCGCGTGGCCGCCACGAGATCGAGCACCGTGTCCTCCACGTCGGCGTGCACCGCCACCGCCGCGGCCGCCTGACGCAGCGCGATCACCCCCGCAGTGTCGAGGACAGCGCCTTCGGCTCCCGCTTCCCGGGATGCGCCGCGCAGCACGTCCCGCTCGGCGTCGCGGTCGGGGTAGCCCATGCCGGTGCGGACGAGGAAGCGGTCGAGCTGGCTGTCGGGGAGCGGCCAGGTGCCGTGGTACTCGTGGGGGTTCTGGGTGGCGATGACCAGGAACGGCTCGGGGAGCGGGTGGGTCGTGCCATCCACGCTCACGGTCGCTTCGTTCATCGCCTCCAATAGCGCCGACTGGGTGCGGGGCGTGGTGCGGTTGATCTCATCCGCCAGCACCACGTTGGCGAAGATCGGGCCCTGACGGAACTGCACCCGCCCGGCGTCCACGATGGAGAAGCCGAGGATGTCCGCCGGGAGGAGGTCGGAGGTGAACTGGATGCGCCGGAAGCTGCCGCCGATGGCGCGCGCCAGGGCGTTGCCGAGGGTGGTCTTGCCCACGCCGGGCACGTCTTCGAGCAGCAGGTGCCCGCCCGCGAGCACGCACAGCGCCGCGAGCTCCACCACCTCCGGCTTGCCGCGCACCTGCCGGGAGACGCGGCCCAGGAGCGCCGCGACCGCCTCGGCCGGGCTCATTCCGTGAGGCCGACGAACTGCCCGTGGGTCTGCAGCTGGTAGACGGTGCCGACGGGGATCGCCTCGTCCTCGCTGGCCACGATCTCGAATTCTTCGGTGCCGGACCAGTCGTCGTCGCCATCGACGCAGGGATCGCCCTCGGCGGTCTCCAGGTCGGCGGTGCCGCTGAGCTGCCACTTCACGTTGCCGCCGTCGGTGTCCTGGCCCACCACCACGGACTCGTAGGTGAGGCTGCAGCCGGAGTAGGTGCCGCGCGCGAACGCATCCTCCCCGATGTAGATCAGGGCAGAGCTCGCATCGAAGCTCAGGTAGTACTCGAAGGCCTCCGAGTAGTCCCCACCGCCGTCCGGCGCGCTCACCGTGACGGTGAAGTGGTCGGACTCCGGAGGAATCTTCGAGGTCTCACATGCGACGAGGAAGAGGATCGACAACACCCGGCGCTCCGCAGCACCGGCACGGTATCACCGAAAGCGCGCGCTTGGGAACCGCGAGACGCGCGCGACCCGTCAAACCTGCGTTGACGAAGGGGGTATCGGGCCGTACATTGGCCCGCCTTCATCCGCGCGCGCACGCTGCCGCGCCCTCAGGAGTCCTCCCTTGGCTCAGACCGCCCCCCTGTATGTCGCCCGTCCGTCCGATCTCGCGGCCCTCCAGGCCCACTACGCCGCGGCGAAGGGCGGAGAGTCCCGCTTCCTCGTCCTCGAAGGCGTGCTCGGCTCCGGCAAGCGCGTCCTCGTCTCCGAGATGCTCCGCCAGCTCCCCAAGGACGACGACGTGCTCGTCCTCCGCGTCCCCCTCACCGAGGACATGGATGGCGATGCCGCGATGAAGGCGCTCTACGCGGCGCTCTGCGGCGCGCTGTACCGGGACGCCACGCTCCGCGGCAAGGTGGAGTTGATGCTCCTCGGCCAGCTCCCCCAGTTCGGCAAGCGCCAGCAGAGCTGGATCCAGGTGTTCATCGACGGCGTGAAGAAGAACGTCCCCGAGCCGGGCGCCGAGAAGATGCAGCTCGCCATCCCGGCCGACGATCCGCTCGCCGCCTTCCCCGAGCTCCTCGCCGCGATCAGCAAGAAGCTGACCACGGTCTTCGAGGTGCAGGGCATCCAGGGCGTGCACTCGCTCGCACTCTCCGTGGTGCTCGACGCGCTCGCCGAGCTCCGCCGCGCCGACGGCAAGCTCCTCGCCATCTTCGAGACCGACCCGGTCGATGAAGCCGCCCGCGCGTGGATGCCGGTACCCTGGCTCGATCTGCTGGAGCGCCGCAAGGACCAGTTCGTGCGCCTCACCGTGTCCGCGTGGACGGGCGAAGATGTCTCCGCCTACGCCGCCTCCCGCGGCGTGGAGATCGCCAACCCCGCCCGCGTGGCGGAGCTGGTGCAGGGCCGCCCCGGCTTCATCGGCGAGCTCGTCGATCACCTCGAAGCCGCCGGCAAGCTCGGCGATTCGCTCGAGGGCACGCTCCTCTCGCTGGTCCCCACCGCGCTCGACGAAGAAGAGCTCGATGATCCGCCGGCCAACCCCAAGGAAGGCGACCGCAAGTACGCCACCGCCGCCGACGCCGACCGGGTGTTCCACCTTGCGGCCCTCCTCGGCGTGCAGTTCCCCTCGGGCCTCGTGGCCGACATGGCCGGGTTCGACCGCGACAGCGTCGACGACCTGCTCGACGCCGCCGGCGACCTCGTGAAGGAAGACCAGTTCCACCAGAACTTCGGCACCTGGCTCTACCAGTTCAAGAAGCCTCTCTTCCGCGATGCGGTGCTCCAGGCCCACCAGTCGGATGAGGACAAGGAGATCGCCCGCCGTGTGGGCGTGTTCATGGAGCGCGTGCTCGCCCCCCGCGGGTACCTCTTCCTGGTGCGCACCGGCCGCCTCTACGGCGAATACGGCGCCTACGCCCGCGCAAACCTCATGCGCCTCACCGCGCTGAACCAGGAAGCCCCGCAGACCTGGGCGATGATCCACGACACCGTGAAGCACCACACCGAGGTGGCCTGGCCCGATGCGCTCCGCCGCACGATCTACGGCAACCTCGTGGAGCGGATGGTGCAGGGCGGCAACGTGGAGCAGACCGAGGCGCTGGTGAACGAAGCGCTCGGCTGGGCCACCGCCCGTGAAGACCGCGCCTTCCAGGCCGCGCTGCTCTTCGCCGGCAGCCGCAACGACTTCCGCCGCGGCGACATGTACCGCAGCCGCGACCGCGCGAAGGACGCCGGCAAGCTCTACGCCGCGCTCGAGGAGAAGCTCAAGCAGGCCGAGATCCAGAACCACCTCGCCAGCATCGAGCTGCAGGAAGGCAACCCCAACGCCACGCTGGATCACATCCGCCACGCGCTGGAGATCGCCAACGAGCCGCCCATCCAGGCGAACGCGGAGTACATCCGCGGCCTGCTCGCCCGCCGGGCCAACCGCCCGCAGGAGGCCACGGAGCACTTCCGCAAGGCCAACGAGCTCGCCGGGTCGCTGAACATGGCGCCGCTCGCGCTCGAAGCCGGCTTCCACTACGGCGAGGCGCTCTTGCTCTCCCAGCAGGCCACCAAGGCGGCCGACGTGCTCGCCCGCGTGGCGCAGCTCGCGAACCAGCTCCAGAACCCGGTGCGCGAGCGCTCGGCCGCGGCGCTGCTCTCGCAGGCGCAGGGCCAGCTCAAGAACTTCGAAGCGGCGCTGCAGTACGCCAACCGCACCCTTCAGCTCACCCAGTCGCTGAAGTTCGAGAAGTTCCTCCCGGTGGACATCTACAACGCCGCCTACTGGAACCTCTCCCTCGGCCGCAACAGCGAAGCCGCGGCGCTCTTCGGCAAGGCCCGCGAGCGCGCCGGCGGGATGGACGCGAAGTTCCTCAAGGACCTGGCGTTCAACGCCGGCCTTGCGCTCTCCCGCATCGGTGAGCGCACCGGCGCCGAGGGGGCGTTCACCGAGTCGATGAACCACGCCCGCGCGTCGAAGGACACCCGCCGCTTCGTGGAAGCGAGCGAGCACCTCGCCGAGTTGGTCGCCGGGCGCGACAAGGGCGCGGCCGCCAAGCTCCTGCAGGACGCGCTCGCCGCGGCCGACCAGGGCGGGCTCAAGGAAGAGCGGAAGGGCCTCCGCAAGCGTCTGGACGAGCTCGGCTCCTGAGCCACGGAGGGTGAGGCCATGGCCTGGACGGTAAGGGAAATCCCGGACCAGTCCGGGCGTGTGGTCGTCGTGACTGGCGGCAACGGCGGGCTCGGCCTCGAGACCGCCCGGATGCTCGCCGCCGCTGGGGCCGAGGTGGTGATCGCCGCGCGCAACGCCCAGAAGGCGGAGGGCGCGCTGGCCACCATCCGGGGTTCCGTGCCCGAGGCGAAGGTCAGCGTCCTCCCGCTCGACCTCTCGAGCCTCGCCAGCGTGCGCGGCTTCACCGAGCGTTGGCTCGGCGAGCGCGGCACGCTCGACGTGCTGGTGAACAACGCCGGGGTGATGGCGATCCCCCGCACCCTCTCGGCCGACGGGTACGAGATGCAGTTCGCCACCAACCACCTCGGCCACTTCGCGCTCACGCTCGGGTTGATGCCGGCGTTGCAGGCGCGTCCGGGCGCGCGGGTGGTCACGGTCTCCAGTGCGGTGCACTGGGGCGGGTCCGTCCACTTCGACGACCTCGACGGCGCCACCAGCTACAACGAGTGGGCTCGGTATGCCCAGTCGAAGCTCTGTAACCTCCTGTTCACCGCCGAGCTGGATCGGCGCCTGCGCGCCGCTCGGGCGGACGTGAAGTCCCTCGCCGCGCACCCCGGCTACGCCGCCACCGACCTCCAGCACGTCGCCGGACGGCAGACCGGCCTCACGGTCACGTCGCTCACCATGAAGGTCGGCAACGCGCTGGTGGCCCAGTCGGCGGCGAACGGCGCGCTGCCCACCGTGCGCGCCGCTACCGACCCCGCCGCGGAGAGCGGCCAGTTCTGGGGCCCTCGGGTGCTCGGCTGGTTCGGCGCGCCCGTGCTCGCAGCGCGCGCGTCGGCCGCGAAGGACGAAGCGCTCGCCCGGAAGGTGTGGGAGGTCTCCGAAGCGCGGACCGGGCTGAGTTTGGCGGTGGCGAGGGGGTGAGCTCTACGGCACCACGTACGCCGCCCCCGAGCTCGTGCCGTTGTCGTCGTTGCTCCACGCCCCGACGAAGAGCTGATCGGAGCCGGTGCCGGACACGTCGCCCGCGTTGCTGAGGGCGAGGCCCAGGCTGTCGCCCGAAGCGACGCCGTTGTAGGCCAGGCCCGCGTCGGCGCCCACGTAGCTGCCGCTGACCGGCCCGTAGAAAACGTAGACGGCGCCGTCGTCCGCGGCGGCGACGTCCGCCCCCGGCGCGCCCACCGCGAGGTCGAGCTGCCCATCGCCGTCCACATCCGCGAACTCCGCCGTGCGCCCGAGGAAGTCGTTGGCGTTGGTGCCGTAGACGCGCACCGCCGCAGCGCTCGCCGACATCGACCCGCTCGCCGCAGCCTCCCCGAGCACGACGTACGCCGCGCCGCAGTAGCTGGCGGTGGGGCTGGCGAACATGCCGCCGACGATCACGTCGTCGAGGCCGTCGCCGTCGAGGTCGCCGCGGCCGCCGACGGAGTTGCGGGAGACCTCGTCCGCGGCGCGCTCGCCCGTGATCTTGCGGTCGGCGTCGGCCATGGCGAGGTCGCCGGTGATGGGGCCGTAGAACAGGCTGGCGGCGCCGGCCGCGTCCCCCGCGTCGTCGTCGCCGTGCGCGCCGACCAGCAGGTCGGCCACGCCGTCCCCGTTGGTGTCGCCGACGCCCGCGACGCCGTTTCCCGCGAGGTCCACGGGGTCATCGCCGAGGATCTCGAACGCCTCCGAGACTGTGTGGGTGCCCACCACCGGCCCGGCGAAGACCCAGGCGGCGCCGCGGTACCCGTCCGAGCCGCGGCCGTACGAGCCGAGGATCACGTCGCCCACACCGTCGCCGGTGAGGTCGGGCGAGGTGCCCATGTCGTAGCCGAGGTTGGAGATGTCGAGGCCGCCGGTGGTGATCACCCCGTCGGCGCCCGAGAGCGAGCCGGACGTGCCGGCGCCGCTCACCACATAGACCGCACCGTTGTAGCCGCTGGCGTCGGCGTAGCCGTAGGCGCCGATCGCCACGTCCGGGGTGCCGTCGCCGTCGAGGTCGTCGCCGCCCGAGAAGTCCCAGCCGGCGTACTCGCTGGCGGCGCCGCCGTAGAGGGTGGTCACCGCCACGTCGCGGAGGTCGTGCTCGCCCGTGATCGGGCCGTACACCAGGGAGACGGCACCGCTGAAGTCGACGCCCGTCGGACCGGCGCCGTAGCTGCCCACCCAGGCATCGGCCTGGCCGTCGCCGTTGACGTCTCCCGCCGGAGAGAGCCGCGCGCCGGTGTATTCACCGGCCTGTCCGCGGAGGATCGCGGAGGCGGTGCCGACCGACAGTGCGCCCTCGGTGCGGCAGGCGCGGTCGGCGCCCGTGCAGTCCTGGTCGATGCCGTCTTCGCAGATGTCCTCGGCGCCGGGGTTGATCGTCTCGTCGGCGTCGTCGCAATCCCCGCCGACGAACGCCGAGTCGGGCGGCGTGTGGCAGGAGACGGTGGTCGACCCGTCGTCGCCATACCCATCCCGATCGGCGTCGCCGTAGTAGGTGTCGCCGGCGTCCTCGTCGACGGCGCTGTCGCAGTCGTCGTCGCGGTCGTTGCAGAGCTCGGCCGCGCCGGGGTGGACGTCGGCCGCGTCGTCGTCGCAGTCGCCGTCGCTCGGAGCGTAGCCATCGCCGTCGCGGTCGGGGTTCACGCCGGTGTCGGCGGTGTCCGCCGTGTCTACGCCTGAATCCGCCGTGTCTACGCCCGAATCTGCCGTGTCCGCGGCGGTGTCGGCGCTGTCGCCGGTGTCCGCGGTGTCGTGCGGGTCGATGAGGCCCGCAGTGTCGGCGCTGTCGATCGTGGTGGACGAAGAACACGCGGCGAGGAGGAGGAGCGGGGCGAGGGTGCGCATGGGCGCACCGTAGCATGATCCGCCGCCTTCGCCCTCCCTAACGTTCGAACAGCCCCCGCCGGACCGGCGCCCCGCGCTGCACGAACGGCACCCCGCCCGCCCAGACCTCGCGCACGTCGAGGTTCGCGTCGAGCACGACGAGGTCCGCGTCGGCGCCCACCGCGATGCGCCCCTTACCGCGCAGACGGAGCTGCTCCGCCGGGTTGCGGGTGATGGTCGCCAACGCGAACTCGATGGGGACGCCCGCCGCGACCGCCTCGCGGACGGCCACGAGGAGGCTCGCCGAGGCGCCCACGTCCATGTGGAGGAGCACCCCGTCAGAATCGAACGTGGGGAGGCAGCCGCCCCCGTCGCTCGAAAGTGTCACTCGCGCGGCGTCCAGCCCTTCGGTGAACCACTCGGCGAGCGCCTGCCCGCCGCTCGGGGCCTCCCCGTCCGCGTCAAACGCAGTGACGTCCATCGTGACGCCGCGACGCGACAGGACCTTCGCCTCCTCCCACAGGGGCCGATTTCGGTTCACGTGGGTCGGATGAAACACACGAGGCGGAAGCTCCGTCTCGTCCAGGGCGCGGCGCACCAGCTCCAGACGCCGCGGGCCGTCCCCGAGGTGTAGATGAACACAGCCCGCCTTGCCGGTCATCATGCCGGCGACGTGGGCGTCGGCGGCGAGGCGGACCAACTCCTCGAACGTGGGCTGGGAGCTGCGGTGGTCGGAGATGGCCGTCTCGCCGACGGCGATCAGTCGGTCGACATGGGTGAGGTCGCCGCGGACGGAGCCAGTGAGCGTTATAGGTGGTACCACGTACCCGCCGGTGTAGGCGAACGTGGTGAGCCCGAGCTCCGCCAGGCCCCGCGCCGCCGCGAGCAGCTCAGCGATGCTCCGAGTGGTACAGTCGGTGCCGAGGAGCCCCACCGCGGTGGTGACGCCCGCCAGAGTGAGCTGGGTGAGCTCAACGCCGGGCACGCGGGTGCGGGCGCCACCTTCGCCCCCGCCCCCGGTGAGGTGCACGTGGGCGTCCACGAACCCCGGCACCAGCCAGCCCCCCTCGGCGTCCACCACGGTGAGCGGCCACCCGGGCGGTGCCGCGTGCAGGTCGGCCTCGATGGCGAGGATCTTGCCCCCGCCCACCAGGACGTCCACCTCACCAAGGGGCTCGGGCGCGAGGACCTGGGCGTTGCGGAAGAGGATCATCCGGACCGGTATCCCGGACGGACCCGAAGGGAGAGCAGGGCCGAACGGCGGGCATGGCCGATCGCGTGGGCGGCGCCGGAGGCGCCCGCTCGGGGTGGGCGCGCCCCCGGGGCCACGCCCCGTCGGGCGGCGCCCCACGGCACCCGCGCCGCACCCACCCTCCGCCGGTCGCCGCCCCGCCACCACCAAAGCCCGCCTTCGTTGTGGCTCTCACCCCGTCTGGCACGCGGGTTGCACATGCGGCTGCCGTTCCCGAGCCCCGTGTGCGCCTCTTCCCGACCCTCCTCCTCCTCAGCGCGGCCATCCTCGGCTGCGAGTCCGGCACCGCCTTCTCCGTGGACGTCGGCGCGCCGCCCGCCTCCCTCGGCTCCACTGCCGAGCCCCTGCTCCTGCGCGGCGGCGTGGACGAAGGCCGCGGGGGCTGGGTCACCGCCACCCTCGGGGTGTACTGCGGCGAAACCGACGGCGTCGCCCCCTCCTGGTACCACGACGACGGCTTCGGCTGCCTCGGCAGCGCGCGCCTGGACACCGAGATTCCCGCGCGCGTCTGGCTCCAGCCTGCGCCGTCGGAGTGGGAAGCGCGCACCCTCTGCGCCCTCGCCCCCGACTCGCGCGGCGTGGTCTCCCTGACGCCGGTGCTCCCGCCGGAGGACACCGGTGACACCGCGGAGGCAGGTGATACATCTGATACAAGCGACACGGCCGAACCTGCTGACACGGCCGACACCGCTGATACAGGTGATACGTCTCAGCCGGGTGAGTCCGGCGATACATCAGATACATCCACTTCTGATACGGCGCTTCCAACTTTGGATTCGGACGGGCTGGCCCTGGAGCCTGAGCCGTCGTGGCCGCAGACGGAAGGCCAGCTCACCTGGCGGAGGGACGGGAGCCCCTGTGGGGGGATCGCAGAAGGTTCGGTCGCGTTCCCGGGGTGAGCGCCGCGGCTGGACGCCTCCCGTAATCCACCTTACAGGTGAGGCCGCTGGAGCGTCCGTTGTCGGAGTCGCGCCCAACTTCGCCTTCTTTGGTCGGTGGCCCCGATGTCGCGCTGGTGGGCCCGGAGCTGGAGGAGAACCTCAGCCTCCGCTACCTCTGCTCCGCCTTGGAGAATGCCGGCCACTCAACCGTGATTCTCCCGCTGGACGGCTCGGGGGATGTTCGTGGCGTCCGCGACGCGATCCTCCGTCTTCAGCCGCGCTTCGTGGGGCTGTCTCTCGCCTTCCAGTGGCGCGCGCTCGACTTCTTCGCCCTCGCCGTGGCGCTCCGCGAGGGCGGGTACGCCGGACGGATCGTCGGCGGCGGGCACTTCTCGGCCTTCACCTGGAAGGAGATCCTCACCGAGTTCCCGGAGATCGACGCGCTCTGCCGCTACGAGGCGGAGGGCACGCTCGTGGCCCTGGTCGAGGCGGAGGATTGGAGCGCCGTTCCCGGCGTTGCGCTCCGGGCGGCCGACGGTGCCCCGTACGAGACGCCGCTCGGGTCGATCCCAGAGCTCTCGTCGCTGGCCTGGCCCGACCGCCGCGGGGACCCCGTGCGCTGCCTCGGCCACAACGTCGCCTCGATCGTGGCGAGCCGCGGCTGCTACGCCCGCTGCGCCTTCTGCTGCATCGCCGCATGGCACGGGCGAGAGAGCACCGGCGTACGGTTCCGGGTCCGCCGCCCCGAGGAGGTGGCCGACGAGATGGCGTGGCTGCACCACGAGAAGGGCACCGACATCTTCATCTTCCACGACGATGACTTCTTCGTTCCTGGCGAAGGCGGCCTGCTCCGGCGCCTCGGCTCCCTGGCTGACGCATTGGAGGCCCGCGGTCTGCGTCGGTTTGTATCGGTCGTGAAGGCGCGCCCCAACGACGTGCGGCCGGAGGTCTTCCGGCTCATGCGCGACCGCCTCGGCCTCAACCGCCTCTTCCTCGGCATCGAGACCGACGCCGCCCAGGGGCTCGGTACACTCGCGCGGCACGTCACCCGCGAACAGAACCACGCCGCCATGCGGGTCATCGACGAGCTCGGCCTCTACGCGTGCTTCAACCTCCTGGTGTTCGACCCCGACACCACGATCGCGAGCCTGGAGGACAACCTCGCGTTCATGGATCGGTACGCCCACCTGCCGTTCAACTTCGGCCGCGCCGAGCTCTACGCCGGCACGCCACTGCTGGAGCGAATGCAGGCGGAAGGCCGCGCGCGCGGCGACTGGCTGGGGTGGGACTACCGCCTGCACGACCCCGAGATCCAGCGGGTGTTCGACCTCGCGATGAAGGTCTTCTACCCGCGCAACTTCAGCGCCGAGGCGATGGCGAACCGCCTCCAGGGCACGCGGTTCGACGTGGAGGTGGCGGCGTCGCTGCACGCGGACGTGTGGAACCCCGCCTGGCGGAGCGAGGCCGAGGCCCTCAGCCACGCGCTCGGGACGGACAGCGCCGCGCGGCTCCGGCGCATCATCGCGTTCGTTCGCCGGGGCGCTGGCGACGACGCCGAGCTCGTCGCCGCCGAGTCCGCCGGCCTTGCCTCGGTGGACCAGGGCATCCGTGCCCGCGCCTCCGCGTTGGAAGCGGAGGTCCGGCGCACCGTGGGCGCAGACTGCCGTCACAGCCGCCCCCGCCTCCCCCTCCCCGGAGTGTCCCCATGACCGTCCGTCGCCGCACCCTCGAGCACCTCGCGCGCGCCCTGGCGGTCACTTCGGTGGTGAGCACGGCCTGTGGGTGCGATCCGGTCCCTCACCCGATCGTCCAGACCGATCCCACCACGCCTCCGCAGCCTCGTGGCGTGCCAGACGACCCGCCTCCCGTGGTCTGCGACCCGATGCCGGCGCCGTACTGCCCGCCCAACGCGGCCTCGCCCGAGGAACTGGCCAAGGTCAGCCCCAGCGCGGCCTGGGAAGGCCACCACCTGACGCTCAACCTCACCTACTTCGGGGAAGCCGACTACACGGTGGTCGGCACGCCGACCGTGGCCCACGCCGGGCTGGTGGAGAGCCGCCCGGGCAGTCACGACACCACTGCCGTCCTCGCGCCGGAGTCGCCGAACCGGACCATCCGGGTCACCTGGCAGTTGAGCTGCCAGGGGCAGATCGGCACCGTGGTGGTGGACGTCACCCCCGGCGCCCCGGGCGGGGAGCCGAAGGTGGAGCGAGTGAAGTAGGCGCGGACGAACGGGCGACGCCCACTCCACGCTGCACACTCAGCAGGCCGAGACGATCTCGCAGGTGCACGCGCTGCAGTCGCCGCCCTCCGCCGCGCAGTCGGCCTCCGCGTCGGAGAGCACCTCGCTCTCGGTCGAGGTGGAGCAGGGGGAGTAGAGGAACTCGCCGGTGTCCTCCGGCGTCGCGCAGGTGCACTCGTACGCCTGGAACATCTCATACGGCCTGAGCCTGAAGAAGATCGTGAAACAACCTAGACAATCGCTGGGAACCGGATTACGGCCGCATCTGAGGTAAAGATGCCTTCGATCCTGAGAGTTTCGCCACATCTGACTCCCGAAGAGGTGGTGGCGCG
>CAIXRH010000089.1 GCA_903921785.1 uncultured Pseudomonadota bacterium | reverse complement strand
CGGTCGAGGCGCCGTCGCCGGACGTCGCGGCCACCGCCCTCGCCCAGACCCAGGACTCCGACGGGAGCTGGGGCCAGGACGTACCGCGGACCGTCGCGGCGCTGCTCACGCTCTTGCGGGCCGGAAACACCCGGGTCGGCGGGCTGCGCAAGCGTGCGGTCCTCAAGGCCGCCACGTGGTTGGCGGGGCACGCGGCGGTTCCGGAGGTGGCGGCGGTGCTCGCCCTGCTGGAGGCCGTCGAGCGCGGCGAGCCCCTGGTGGTGCCGGCGGAGCTGGCGCGGTTCGGGTGACCGGGAGGGGCGACCCTCCTCGTCGCGTCCTGCGGCGGCCCCGGTCGGCTACGTTGGGCGGATGTCGTCGCCGTCGCGTCCTCCGCCGCCTCGCGGGCTCCCCGCCTGGTTCGCGAGCTGGCTGGCGATCCTCGCGGCGACCGGCCTCGCCGTGCTGGTCTTGCAGCGCCTCGCCGTCGCCGACGCCCGCGACGCGTTGGAGGGCGCCCTCCGCGACCACCTCGTGGCCCAGGCGGGCTCGGCCGACGGTGCGCTCCACGAACTGCCGGTGGAGCTCCTCGCGGCGATGCACGGGGAGAAGAGCGAGATCGAGCTGCGCTCGGTGGTGCGCGACCTGGAGAGCCATTCGCGACTCCGGGGCCTCGCGCTGCTCGGGCCCGACGGCGAGGTGGAGGGCCACGCCGGGGAATGGCTGCCGCTGGCGGCTGAGCGCGACCTCGTGGAGTCCGCGCGCACCGGCGGCGCCGTGGTCGGTCCGCTGTACCACGATGACGCCGGTGAACTCTACCAGACCGCGTACGTGCCGCTGTCGAGTCATCCCGGCTGGGTCGTTGCCGTGGAGGGCGACGCCGCCACGCTCGGCGCCGTGGACGAGCTCGCCCAGGCGCAGCTCTGGGCCGGCGGGTTCGTCGGCCTCGGCGCGGTGGGCGTGGCAGCGATCCTCGCCGCATGGTTGGCGCGTCCGCTCCGGCGCCTGGCCGCGGAGCTGGGCGCGGTGCGTCCCGGCGCGGAGCCCGGCGCGGTGGGCGACTACGGCTACCGGGAAGTACGCGGGGTGGCGGGCGCGGCGCGGGAGCTGCTCGCGGCGATCCGCACCCGCGACACGGAGCTCGTGGCCGCGCACCGGCGCGAGGTGGACCAGCTTACGCGGATGGCGGCGGAGATCGCCCACGAGGTCGGGAACCCGCTCAACGCCGTGGCGCTGTCCACCGAGCGGCTGGCGACCCTTGAAGACCCCGCCGCGAAGGCGCGCGTGCTGGAGCGCGTGCGCGGACAGCTCGCGGAGCTGGAGCAGATCGTCTCCCGGCTCCGGGACCTCACCCGCCCCCTTCAGCCGGTCCCGGTCTCGGTGGCGCTGCCGGAGGCGCTCGCATCGCTGGTCGCCGAGGTGCCGGCGCTGGGGGTGGCGCTGCACGTGCCGCCGGGCGCCACGGTCACCACTGACCGGGTGATGTTCGCGGAGATCGTCCGCAATCTGCTGAAGAACGCCGGGGAGGCCGGGGCCAGGCGTGCGGTCGTGACCGTGGCGGTCGCCGCAGGCCACGTGGAGCTGGAGGTCGTCGACGACGGGCCCGGCGTGCCGGACGCGGCGATCGACCTCGTCTTCGCCTGGTTCCACACCACCCGCGCCACCGGCTCCGGCCTGGGGTTGCCGCTCTCCCGGCGCATCGCCGAGGCCCTCGGCGGCAGCCTGGAATTGGTCACCGCTCGCCCCGCCACCTTCCGCCTTCGCCTCCCCGGAGCTCCCTGATGCCCGACGCCCTCGCCTCCGCCGTCTGGGTCGTCGACGACCACCGCGCCAGCGCCGAGGCCCTCGGCGAGGCCCTCGGCGACGACGGCTACGCTGTACGGGTCTTCACGGAGCCAGAGCCGGTGCTCGCCGCCCTCCGTGACGCAGACGTCGCCGTGCTGATCACCGATCTGCGCATGGCCGGGCTCGACGGGATCACGCTGATGCGCCGCGCCCACGAGCTCGACCCGGACCTCCCGGTGATCGTGGTGACCGCGCACGCCTCCGTCGCCCACGCGGTCGAGGCGACGCGCGCCGGCGCCTTCGCGTTCGTCACCAAGCCGGTGCACCTCCCGGGGCTCCTGGTGCAGGTGCGCAACGCGGTGGCGCAGCGGGCGTTGACCGCGGCGGTCCGGCAGGAGGACGGTGACGAGCGCATCCTTGGCGGCAGCGCAGCGCTCGTCCACGCCCTGGCGATCGCCGACCGCGCGGCGCCCAGTGACCTCCCGGTGCTGGTCACCGGGGAGAGCGGCACCGGGAAGGAGCTGGTCGCGCGGCGGGTGCACAAGCGGTCACCGAGGGCGAAGGGGCCGTTCGTGGCGGTCAACTGCGGCGCGATCCCCGAATCGCTCATCGAGGCGGAGCTCTTTGGCGCGATCCGTGGCGCGTACACGGGCGCCGACCGCGACCGCACCGGGCTGGTGGAGGCCGCCCACGGGGGAACGTTGTTCCTCGATGAAGTGGGCGAGCTGGCGCCCGCGGCCCAGGTGCGGCTCTTGCGCTTCCTCCAGGAGGGGGTGATCCGACGCGTCGGCGAGGTGCGCGACCGGCCGGTGGACGTCCGGGTGGTCGCCGCCACCCACCGCACGCTGCGAGAAACAAGCTTCCGGCTCGATCTCTACTACCGCCTCGCCGTCCTCCCCGTGGAGCTGCCCCCGCTGCGGTCCCGCGGCGACGACGTCCTTCTCCTCTTCGGCGCCGCGCTCCGCCGCGGCTGCGCCCGCGTCCGTCGCCCGGTGCCCCGCGTGGCCGACGAGGCCGTCGGCGCCCTCCGCGCGTGGTCCTGGCCCGGAAACGTCCGCGAGCTGGTGAACCTCGCCGATCGGATCGCGGTGCTCTGTCCCGGGGACGTCGTCACCCTCGCCGATCTCCCCCTGGAGCTGCAGGGCGCCGGCCGCCCGGATGAGCCCGTGCTGCTCCCGGAGGGCGACTTCGACCTCACGGGTTGGCTGGAGTCGCTGGAAGAACGGGCGCTGCGGCGCGCGCTCGGCCGGCACGACGGGGTGAAGGCCCGCGCGGCCGAGAGCCTCGGGTTGGAGCGCACGGCGCTTCGGTACAAGCTCAAGAAGTACGGCATCGAAGACGAATGATCCTCGGCTCCCCCGCCACCGCCTCGGCCCGCGCGTTCGCGTGGGTCGCGGCGTGGGGCGCGGGGCGCGGCGGCGGAGGGGCGG
>CAIXRH010000088.1 GCA_903921785.1 uncultured Pseudomonadota bacterium | reverse complement strand
CGTAGCCGCCGCCGCCGCCTTCATCGATGAGGCCGTCGCAGTCGTTGTCCACCTTGTCTGGGACCTCTCGGGCGCCCGGGTTCACCGAGGAGTCCGCGTCGTCGCAGTCGGTGGTGGAGTCGTAGCCGTCGCCGTCGGCGTCCAGCGCGCCCACCGCTTCGTCGATGAGGCCGTCGCAGTCGTTGTCCACCTTGTCGACCACCTCGACCGCGCCGGGGTTGATGCTCGCGTCGCTGTCATCGCAGTCGGTGGAGGTGTCGTAGCCGTCGCCGTCGGCGTCCTTCCCGCCGGACTCGTCAATCGAGCCGTCGCAGTCGTTGTCCACCTTGTCCCGAACTTCCTTGGCGCCGGGGTACACGTTCGGGTCCGCGTCGTCGCAGTCCGTGTTGTCGGCCACGGTGCTGGGGTCGCTGCAGTCGGTGGGGTGGCGCGGGTCGCCGTAGCCGTCGGCGTCCGCGTCGGGGTAGCAGTCGCCCGAGGCCGTGTCCGCGGTGTCGGTGCCCGTGTCCGTCCCCGTGTCCCCGCTGTCGGTCGCCGTGTCGCCGGTGTCCACGGTGCTGGTGTCGCCAGAGTCGGCGGTGTCGGCCGAATCTCCGGTGTCGTCGGAGCCGCCGCTGTCGGCGGTGTCGGCGCCGTTTCCGGAGTCGGTCGGGTCCGCAGAGTCGGTGGGCGCGACGGTGCCACAGCCGGCGAGGAGGAGGAGGAACGACAGCGTGCGCATGCGGAGCCGCGGAAGGCCGCCAGCGTAGCGACGCGGGAAGGTCGGGCGCAAGCCTCTTCTTTGGAGGAGTTGATTTTGGTACACGGGCAGCGCCGCCACGGGCGGGAGCCGCCGGGTGCTCCCGCACCCCCGAGACCGTCCGCGGTGAGCGGCCCTCTCCGCCGGGCATGACGTCCAGGTCGCGACGACGGCCGGCCGCCGGACTACGATCCGCCGCCCACCTCGATCCTCCGCCTTGGCACGGGGGTTGCTTCACCTGGAGCACACCCCTCGGGTTCTCGATGCTCCTCGCCCTGTCCCTCGCCGCCGCCGCCCCGTTGGCCCCGTTCCACGTGGAACCTGCCGCGCCGCTGGCGCTTCGGGCCGCTGAACCGGAGGACGAGCTCAGTGAGGCGGACCTGCGGGTGCCCGAGCCCGGCCGCCCCGCGGCGCCTTGGGTCGCCGTGGGGGGCGCAGCGGCGGGGGAGGCGGCGGCGTTCGCGTCCTTGGGGCTCACCAGCCTCGTCGTGGGCTCCAACGACTGCAGAAACGCCATCGACAACTGCGTGGAGCTCGACGATCTGCTCCTCTACGGCGTGGGTCCGTCCGCCGGGAGCGTCGCCGGCGCTGGCGGCGCGTGGTGGGGCTACGCGGCGGCCGGAGGGCGCCGGCCCTGGATCGTCGGGCTCGCGACCCATCTCACCGCCGTCACCGGGATCACCTTGATGCTGGCGGGCGCGGACTACGACGCGACCGCGATCGGCACGCTGGTCGCCGTCCCCGTGGTCGCCGGGGTGTCGGGCGCGCTGGCCAACGCCGGACCGCCCGAGCCGCCGCGCGGGCGCCGCGTGTCACTCACCGTGGTGCCGGCGGGCACCGGCTTCGCGGTCGCTGGGGCGTTCTGAGCCCAGGCCGAGGCCCGCCCCGCCGCCCGCGACCGCGGGCGCGCACGATTGGCCCTTTCCGCCGACACGATTAGACACCAGACCGATGTTCTACGCGCTCCTGCTCGCCCTCGCCTGCACCCCCGACTCCCCGGGGAACCACCACCAGTCCTCGGCGGGCGACACGGCGGACGACACCGATCAGTTCGGCGGTGCCGTGGCCGTGCGCATCGACTCTCCGGCCAGCGGCGAAACGGTGGAGCCGGCGTTCACGCTGCGGTACCACGCGGGCAAGAAGGTGGAGTCGGTCGGGCTCTTCGCGGCCGACGTGTCGGTCATCGACCTCACGCCGGCCGAGGACGACGGCACGCTCGCCGTCACCCTCCCCGAGGGCCGCACCACCCTGCACCTCGTCGGGTACGACGCGGGCGGGAACGAGATCAGCAGCGACGATCGGGACATCCGCGTGAGCGCCGGTGGCCCCTGGGTCACCATCACCTCCCCGGCGGATGGCGCCAACGTCGCCAACCCGGTCACCTTCACGATCGCCGCCTCCGAGGACGTGGACAGCGTGGAGCTCCAGGCCGACGGCTGGGCGCTCGGCACGGTCGACACCACGGACGGCGAGGGGCAGCTCACCTACACGTTCTCCGGTACGGGCTACGCGCGCGAGATCACCGCGTCCGGCGGCGGCGCGAGCGACGCGCTCACGCTCACGGTGGAGCCCGAGGAGAACCCCGAGGCGTCCGACTTCAACGCGATCGTCACGAAGTACCTCGAGAGTTACCCCACCGACGGCACCGACGGCTATTACTGGCCCTCAGGCACCGATTGGCTCGGCACCACCCAGGACATCTGGTACCGCGGCGAGCTCGTCGCCGAGGGCGACGCCGAGGGGCGCTGCTACTGCGTCGGCCTCACCTGGGAAGTCTACATGCGCGCCTGGGCCGAGGTGGACAAGTCCACTGGCGGCGACGGCACGATCAACGGCATGTCGGTCGCCGACCTCGATGACTTCCGGGTCGACTGGTTCGTCCGCGACCTCGACGGCCCCGGCCCCTCCATCGCGATGGAGACCTACGGCGTCGGCGAGGAGATCACCGACGTCAGCAAGCTCCGCCCGGGCGACTTCGTCCAGTTCTGGCGCCACTCCGGCAGCGGCCACAACGTCATCTTCGTCGACTGGGTGAAGGACGGCGACGAGATCACCGGCCTGGAGTACTGGTCCACCCAGTCGAGCACCGACGGCATCGCCTACCGCACCGAGTACTTCGGCAGCTCGGGCAGCTCGATCGACCCGAACTTGGTCTACGGCGCCCGCGGCTGGATGCCGGATCAGTGGGTGAACGTGCCCTGAAGCGCGGGTGAACGACGCGGCGGCGGCCGACAGCGCTATACTCAACCCGTGCTGCTCGCCCTCGCCCTCGCTTGTTCCGGCCCCACCGACTCCGCCGGCGATCCGGCCGACACCGCGTCGGGAAACGACTCCGTCGACTCCGGCGGGGACCTGACGCCCCGCGAGTGCACCGCCCCGAAGGTGAGCCTCCTCCACGATTTTCCGTGGGAGACGCTACCTGAGACCTACGACTACCAGCACACCCAGGACGGCATCGCCCTCGGCGACATCGACGGCGACGGGTGGATCGACGCCCTCTTCGCCTACGGCGGCGGCTCCGCCGGCTACCGCAACGACGGCGCGGGGAACCTGGTCTTCGACCCGAACATCGACATGGACGGCGGCCCGATGGTGACCGGCCAGGGCGCCGCCTTCGCCGACCTCGACGCCGACGGCGACCTCGACGTCTACGTCGGCCGCGACCGCGGCTGGCCTGCCGTCATCGGCTACAACGACGGCACCGGCCACTTCACCACCACCGAGCTCCCCGGGTCTGAGATCGCCACGATGACCGGCGCGTTCGCCGACTTCGACGGCGACCTCGACCTCGACCTCTTCGTCGGCGCCACCATCACCGACACCGACGGCACCGGGGTGATGGCCGGCGAGATCACCTCCGGCGACGGCGACCAGATCTACCTCCAGGCCGACGACGGCACCTTCCAGAACGCCACCGATCAGGCGCCCGTGGAGGACATGTGGGGGTGGACGTTCCAGGGCTCCCCGATCGACTACGATCAGGACGGCGACCTCGACCTGTACCTCGCCCACGATTGGGGCGCGTACATCCAGCCCAACCGCATGCTCCGCAACGACGGCACCGGCCACTTCACCCGCGACGCCGACTGCCGCTGCGAGCTGGTGCAGTACGCCATGGGCGCGGCCGTGGGCGACGCGAACGCCGACGGCCTCCCCGACCTCTTCACCACCGACATCGGCGGTCCGAACCTCCAGGTCAACCTCGGCGACGGCACCTTCGTCGACGCCACCCAGGCCCTCGGCGCCGTGATTCCCGCCACCGAGCACAGCCTCACCTCCTGGGCCACCACCTTCGTGGACCTCGACCAGGACAGCTACCCGGACCTCACCACGGTCTACGGGCAGCTCGGCCAGCCCGAGCTCATCGGGGACGCCGCCGGCACCGCGGGCATGGTGGACGGGCCCGAGCAGTACGACGCCTTCCTCCACGGCGGCGCCGACGGCCAATTCACCCTCACCGACGTCGGCTTCACCGACCCCGAGCGAAAGCGCGGCCTCGCGGTGGGCGACCTCGACCGCGACGGCGTCCCCGACCTCGTCACGGTGGGGAAGTACTTCATGCGGCAGTACCACACCGAGGGCGGTTGTGGCGCCGGCGTGCGGGTGCTGCTCCACGGAAAGGGCAAGAACCAGGAGGCGATCGGCGCGAAGGTCGAGGCCGAGGTCGGTGGCCGCACGGTCACCCAGTGGGCGCTCTACTCGGTCACCTTCTCCATGAACGCCCCCGAGCTGTACTTTGGCGTGGGCACCGCCCACCAGATCGACGCGCTCCACGTCACCTGGCCGGACGGCACGACCAGCGACGCGGGCCCGGCGCAGCCGGGGGACACGGTCGAGCTCGACTGGCGGTAGGCACCCCGTACCATCCCTCACCGCCGCGACGCTCGACCCTCCACGCCCCTCCTCGATCCGGGTTAGCCGTCGCGCCTATCAGGAGTTCGACATGGCCATCCGGGTTGCGATCAACGGCTTCGGGCGCATCGGGCGCTGCGTCTTCCGCGTGGCGTTCGGCAGCGCCGACGTGGAGATCGTCCACATCAACGACCTCACCTCCCCCTACCAGCTCGGGCACCTGCTCGCGCACGACAGCGTGCACGGCAAGTGGAACGTGCCGGTCTCCTCCACCGAGACCTCGCTCGTCGTCGGCGGGAAGACCATCCCGGTCAGCGCCGAGAAGGACCCCGCGAAGCTCCCCTGGAAGGAGCTCGGGATCGATGTGGTGCTCGAGTGCACCGGCGCCTTCACCAAGCGCGAGAAGGCCCAGCTCCACCTCGATGCCGGCGCCGGCCGCGTGATCATCAGCGCCCCGGCCGAGGGCGAGGACATCACCGTGTGCCTCGGCGTCAACGACGACAAGCTCGACCTGAGCAAGCACCGCATCATCAGCAACGCGAGCTGCACCACCAACTGCCTCTCGCCGTTCGCCAAGGTCCTCAACGACAACTTCGGGATCACCCAGGGCCTGATGACCACGATCCACTCCTACACGATGGATCAGAACCTGCTCGACGCGCCGCACAAAAAGGCCGATATGCGTCGCGCCCGCGCCGCCGCGCTCTCGATGGTCCCGACCAGCACCGGCGCCGCCAAGGCCGTCGGCCTCGTGCTCCCCGAGCTCAAGGGCAAGCTCAACGGCCTCGCCGTGCGCGTCCCCACCCCCAACGTGAGCATGGTCGACCTGGTGGTCAACACCGAGAAGCCGGTCACCAAGCAGGCGATCAACGATGCGATCATCGCCGCCGCCAACGGCCCGATGAAGGGCATCCTCGGCGCCTACGACGCGCCGCTGGTCAGCCTCGATCTCAACGGGGACCCCCACTCCTCCATCGTCGACCTGCAGCTCACCCAGGTGATCGGCACCAACATGGCGAAGGTCATGGCCTGGTACGACAACGAGTGGGGTTTCTCCAACCGTATGTACGACCTCTGCGTCAAGATCGCGAAGGCCTGAGCCATGTCCACGGTCCCCACGCTCACCGAGCTCGACGTCGACAACCGCCGCGTCTTCCTCCGGGTCGACTTCAACGTCCCCATGGAGAACGGCAAGATCACCGACGACAACCGCATCGTCGCGGCGCTCCCCACCATCAAGTACCTGCGTGAGCACGGCTGCCGGGTGATCCTCGCCAGCCACCTCGGCCGCCCGGCCGGCGTGGACCCGACGATGTCGCTCGAGCCCGCCGCCGCCCGCCTCGCGGAGCTCATCAACGACGACGTGCTCTTCGCCCACGACACCATCGGCGACGACGTGGAGTCGATGACCAAGGAGCTCATCCCCGGCGGGGTGATGATGTTGGAGAACCTCCGCTTCTTCCCCGGGGAGAAGGGGGGCGACGAAGAGTTCGCCAAGGCGCTCGCCCGCCTGGCCGACGTCTACGTAGACGACGCCTTCGGCGCGATGCACCGCGGGGAAACCTCGATCGCGGCGATCGTGCAACACTTCGAGCACGCGGGCGTGGGCTTCCTCGTCGGCAAGGAGCTCGAGGCGCTGGGCCGGTGCCTCCAGGGCGCGGCCAAGCCCTACGTGGGCATCCTCGGCGGCTCCAAGGTGAGCGACAAGATCGCGGTGATCGAGTCCCTGCTCAACCGGGTGGACGCGCTCATCATCGGCGGCGCCATGGCCTACACCTTCCTCAAGGCCAAAGGCCAGGAGGTGGGCAAGTCCCGCGTGGAGGCCGACAAGCTGGCGCTCGCCGCCCGGCTCATCGAGCGCTGCGTCGAGAAGAACGTCGCGCTGTACCTGCCAATCGACCATGTGGTGAACACCAGCATCGACAGCGAGGCCGCCCCCGAGGTGGTCACCGCGTTCGGCGCCGACCAGATGGGCCTCGACATCGGTCCCGAGACCGTGCGTTCGTTCGCGGACGTGATCGCGAACGCGCAGACCGTCTTCTGGAACGGCCCGATGGGCGTGTTCGAGAAGGACGCGTACGCGGCCGGTACCCGTGGCGTGGCCGAGGCGGTCGCGGCCTGCAAAGGCTACACCGTGATCGGCGGCGGGGACTCGGCGGCGGCGGCCGCGAAGTTCGGCCTCGTCGAGAAGTTCAGCCACGTCAGCACCGGCGGCGGCGCCAGCCTCGAGTTCATCGAGGGCAAGGACCTCCCCGGCGTGAAGGCGATCCGCACCAAGAGCCGGTAGTCCCCCGACGAACGTGTCGAGGGGCCGCGGCGCCCCACCGCCCTGCCCCCCGGACCCGTCGGCGGTCGAGGAGCCACGGTCGGCGAGAATGGCCGGGCGGGCGGACCCGGCCCCCCGGGCGCCGTCCCGCCCCTCAGGCCCAGCGGCTCGTTACTTCCCGCTCGGTTTCGACCCCTCGTACGTGAAGCTCGAGCCGTCGTGGCTCATGCGCGCGGGCTTGTTCTCCACCCGGCTGCGGAGGTGGACGGGGCGGCCCCACAACCGCGCGAGGTTGCCGAGCACCGTCTCCGCCCACTGGAGCTGCACGTCCACCCCCTCGTGATCGTGGGTGAGCTCCAGCTCGCCGCGGTTGGCGTGATTGCCGTCGGTCACGGACACCCGTGGGGTGCCGTGGTTGGAGAGCATGAACAGGAGCTTCTTCTTGATCGTGTCGAAGTCGCGGGAGTCGAGCACGTACTCCCCGGAGCGTTTGTCGTACTCCCAGGTGAACAGCCCGATGCGACGACACAGCTCCGGGGTGAGGTACTCGTCGATGAACGTGACGTCGTTGTGGGTGCGACGCACCTCGAACAGCTTGGCGCGGCCGAGCTTCGCGCCGGTGTCCCAGTCGCGGCGGGCGGTGGCGTCGTCGCACTCCATCCAATCCAGGCCGAACTGCCCGCGGTCCCACCGGTACTGGACGTCGCGCCACACCTCGATGCCCACCTTGTAGGGGTTGAGCTGGCCGGGGCGCATCGTCACGGTGCCGCTGTGGTGGTCGCAGTAGTCGATCACCTCGCTGTCGGTGAGCAGGTGCTCGGTCATGAGCTTCGTGTGCCAGAATGACGCCCAGCCCTCGTTCATCACCTTGGTCTGCATCTGCGGTACGAAGTAGTAGGCCTCATCCCGGATGATCTCGAGCACCTCCCGCTGCCAACCCGCCATCCGGCCGTGCTCCAGGACAAAGCCCAGCACGTCGCGGACGGGGCTCTCCGGGAAGGGGAGCGGCCGCGCGGCCGCGGCGGCGAGGCGGGCCTCTTCGGCCGCCATCACCTCGGGGGGGTTGATGTAGCGGTCCATGTAGCGGCGAGCGGCGGGGAGCTTGTGCACCCCCGGGTCATCCTCCGGGGCGTCGGCGGCGCGTGTGCGGCGGATCTGGTTGAGGTAGGGGTCGATGAGATTGTCACACGAGAGGCAGACGTCGAGCCACTCCTCCACCGCCGAGGCGCCCACCTTGTCCACGATGCGGCGCACCCGCACGGCGTGGTCCGCCATGGTGTCGAGCATCTTGCGGTTGGTGGGGGCGAACCAAAGGTTGTTCTTGAAGAAGTCCACGTGGCCGAACACATGGGCCATCACCAGCTTCTGGTCCACGTGGAGGTTGTTGTCGAGCAGGTAGGCGTAGGCCGGGTTGGTGTTGATCACCATCTCGTAGATCTTCTGCAAGCCGTACTCGTACCCCTTCTGCATCTGGAGGAACTCCATCCCCCAGCGCCAGTGCGGGTAGCGGGTGGGAAAGCCGCCATACGACGCGAGCATGTTGATCTCGTCGTAGTCGCACATCTCGAACACGGTCTCGAAGAAGTCGAGGCCCTGGGCGCGCGCGAGCGCCTGGATGCGTTGGCGCTCCTCCTCCAGCTCGGGAGGGAGGGCGCGGGGGGGGCGTTTGAAGTAGCTCTCGACCATGGTCAGCGCCCCCTTCCGAGGAAGTCCTTGATGGATTGGAGGATGGCGGTGCGGTCGGGGATGCGGGAGAGCACCACCCGCTCATCCGCCTCGAAGCCCTCGCGGAGGTCGCCGATGAACTGCCCGGAGCCGTACTCCGACTCCACCTGGCCGTACGCGAAGAGGTTCACCCGGGGCAGCAGCTTCTCCCGCAGCAGCTCCAGGCAGAGCCGCGTGTCGCTGGTGGACCAGTTGTCGCCGTCGGAGAACTGGAACACGTACACGTTCCACTCTTCGGCCGGGTAGTCGGCGTCGAGGATGGCCTCGACGGTCTTGTACGCGCTTGAGATCAGCGTCCCGCCGCTCTCGCGCACCCGGAAGAAGGTGTCGCGGTCCACCTCGCGCGCGGCCGCGTCGTGCACCACGTACCGCGTGGAGAGGGTCTTGTAGTTGGCACGCAACCACGTGTCGATCCAGAACGCTTCGAGGCGGACGATCTCCTTCTGTTCCTTCCCCATCGAGCCCGACACGTCCATCACGTAGACGATCGCGGCGGCCGACTGCGGCTCCGCCTTGCTGCTCCAGCTCCGGTAGCGGAAGTCGTCCTTGATCGGCACGAACGTGGGCCGCGCCGGGTCGTACATTCCGGTGAGGATCTGCCGCTGCAGCGCTTGCCGCCACGTGCGACGCATGTGCCGCAGGGCGTTCGGCCCCACCTTGGCGATGCCGGTGTACCGGTCCCGGACGCTGGTGAGGTTCTTCTTCCCCTTGGGCTCGATCCGCGGCAGTTGCAGCTCCTCGCCGAGGATCTCCGCCAGCTCTTCCATCGAGAGCTCCGCCTCCAGCTCATGCTCCCCCGGCTGCTCCCCGGCCTGCCCCTCCCCGGCCCCGTCCACCGGATCGCCCTGGTCGCCCGCGCCCGCGCCCACGCCGCCCGCTTCGTTCTTGCCATAGCGCAGCCGGGGGATGTTGATCTGCGGCAGGGGGATATTCACGTACTTGTCGCCCTGTTTGCCGATCATCTCCCCCGACGCCATGTACTGCTTGAGGTCCTTGCGGACCTTTCCGCGGACGATGTTCCGGAACCGTTGGAGGTCACTCTCGATGTTGAGGATCACGAGGACTCCTAGGCGGGCTCCTTGGCGTCCCCGCGGGCGAAGATGGAAGCGACGAAGTTGAGCACGTCGGTGGCGGAGTGTTCGTCGTAGCCGAAGTTGTCGATCAGCCGCTGTTTTACGATGTCGATCTTGGCCTGGGTGTCGGGATCGATCACCTGGGACACGAGGCTCGAGAGCTTGATGCTGTCCTTCTGGTCCTCGAAGACCTTCCGCTCCAGCGCCTTGTACAGCCGCTCGTTCATCTTGTAGTTGAACTGTTTGCCGTCGAGCGCGAGGGCGCCGATGTAGTTCATCAGCTCGCGGCGGAAGTCGTCCTTGCGGGCGGCGGCGATGTCGATCTTCTCCTCCACCGCGCGCATCAGCCGCTCGTCGGGCTCCTCGTAGGCGCCGGTGAAGCCGTTCTTCACCCGCTCCTTCTGGGTGTAGGCTTTCACGTTGTCGATGTAGTTGCCACACAGTCGCTGGATCGCGCTCTCGTCGCTGGCGATGGCCTTCTGGACCTCGTTCTTCACGATGTCCTCGTACTCCTTCTTCACCAACCCGAGCAGATCGCGGTAGTGTTTCTTCCGGTCCTCGTCGTTGATGAGCGAGTGGTTCTTCAGCCCCGACTCCAGCTCGTTGAGGACCATGAACGCGTTGAGGCACGGCGCGTCGGCCTCGCGCACCAGCGCGTTGGAGATCTTGTCCTGCACGTAGCGCGGCGAGATGCCCTCCATGCCCTCCCGGATGGCGGTCTTGCGCAGCTCCTTCACGTTGTCCTCGGTGAAGCCGGGGAGCGTCTTGCCATCGTAGAGCTTCATCTTCTGGAGCAGCGTGAGGTTGGCCTTCTTGGGGTCCTCCAGGCGGGTGAGCACCGCCCACATCGCCGCCATCTCCAGGGTGTGGGGCGCGATGTGCTTCTTCACCCGGCGCTTGAAGTCGCGGCTGTAGATGCGCGCTTCCTGGCTCCACCGGGTGATGTAGGGCACGTCGATCTTGATGGTGCGGTCCCGCAGGGCCTCCATGAACTCGTTGCTCTGCAGCTTGCGGTATTCGGGCTCGTTGGTGTGCCCGATGATCACCTCGTCGATGTGGGTCTGGGCGAACTTCTTGGGCTTGATCACGTGCTCCTGGCTCGCGCCCAACAGATCGTAGAGGAAGGCCACGTCGAGCTTGAGCATCTCCACGAACTCGATGATGCCGCGGTTGGCGACGCAGAACTCCCCGTCGAAGTTGAAGGCGCGGGGGTCGCTGTCGCTGCCGAGCTCGGCGATCTTCCGGTAGTTGATGTCGCCGGTGAGCTCGGTGGAGTCCTGGTTCTTCTCGTCCTTGGGTTGGAAGGTGCCGATGCCCACGCGGTCGCGCTCGGACAGGAGGAACCGCTTCACCCGGATCCGCTCGATGAGCTGGTTCCAGTCCCCGCCCACCTGCTTGAGCCCCTCCTTGTAGAGGAAACGCGACACCGGGTCGAGGTCGCCCTCCACGTCGATGCGGTAGCGGGCCTTGCCCCCGACCTGCTTGTTGAGGGTGTCGAGCACCTGGGACCGCATCTCCACCGGGATGAGCCGTAGCGGGTCCTCGTGCATGGGCGACGGCACCACGGAGCCGTCGGGGAGGTGCCACTCGAAGGTGTAGAGCGCGCCTTCGGGCTGATGGCTGTACCACTCGATGCCCTTCTTGAAGAGCCGCACGATCGTGGACTTTGCGCTGCCGACGGGGCCGTGCAACAACAGTACGCGCTTCTCGGGGCCGAACCCGAGCGCCGCCGACTTCAGGACGTTCACCAGCTTCATCAGGTGCACGTCCGTGCCGAACACCGCATCTTTTCCGTTGTCGAACGGGTCGTCGAAGAAGTGGTAGCGGACGATGGGCTTCTTGTACTCGGTGTACGTTTCGGAGCCGAACGAGAGCACCAGATCGTACAGTCGCTGCCATGCGTTGCGGGTCACGTCGGGGCGCTGGCGGACGATGTCCAGGTAGTCGGCGAAGCTGCCCTCCCAGTTCTGCTCCCGGAACCGTTCGAGGTCCTGGAGCTGGGCGATCATGCCCAGGATGCCGGAGGGGCTGGACTGCGACATGGGGGTCCTCCTTGGGTTTTCGGGGAGACCCTGGATGGCGCCGCCCCGTGCTTCCGTTCGTCGGCGAGGCAAAGAGCGTCGGATCCCAGTGTGCCGCCTCGCGAGCCGAGGTCAAGCACTATTTGTCGGACACCACGTCACGATCCGTTGTTCCGGCGCGCAGACCATTCCTTGACCAGCAGCCGGGGAGGTCCGCGGGGGCGAGTCGGCCGTCGCGGGGGCGGGGGCCGAGGCCGAGGTCCGCGGCCCGTACGGGCTCGACGGTGCCTCGGCCGATCTCGGCCTGGATCGCCAGGGCGTAGCCGTACCAGGTGGTCTCGTCGCGGCCCACGAGGTGGGTGACACCGCGGGGGAGCGCGAGGAGCGCGGCGGCGAGGTCGTCCGCGTGGGTGGGCTGCACGACGAGGTCGTGGATCGCGCGGACGCGTTGCCCGGCTCGCAGGCGCGCCTCCAGCGTGGAGGCGAAGGTGCGCCCGCCCGGGCCGTACACCCAGCCCACCCGCACCACGTGCCCGCCCGCCTCGAGCACCGCCGCCTCCGCCGCGATCTTCTGCCGGCCATACGCCGACTCCGGCCGCGGCGCCTCGGCCGGCCCATGCGGCCCCGGCCCGGAGAAGACGAAGTTGCTGCTGAGGAACCACGTCTCCACCTCGCGGGCCCAGGCCGCGGGCGCGTGCACGTTCGCCGCCTCGGCGGCGGGGTGGCTCGCCGCGGCGTCCACGTCGGTGAAGCCGGCGCAGAAGAGCACCGCGTCGGGGCGGTGCGCGGCGAGGGCGGCGGCCCGGGCGGCGGGGTCGGTGACGTCGCAGGCGGCGCGGTCGACGCCGATCCAGGTGTGGCCGGCCGCTTCGCCGTGCACCGTGGCGCCCACGGCGGCGCCCGGCGCACGGACACCTCCCGCCGCACGGAGCACCGCGCGACCGACGAGCCCACCGGCGCCAAGGACGAGCACCCGCATCCCCTCCAACTATCGCGCGGCGGCGCGGCGCCGCGAAGTGGAGCGCTGACGGTGGTTGCGCCTGAGACGGGTCGCACCGGCACCCCCCGCTGTCTGGCGCCCCGGCTGTCCTCGGCCTACCCCTGGAGCGGCCGAGCGCCGGCTGCCCCCGCAGGATCGACGCCGAAGCGGGCGAAGACCGCGTCGCAGTGGTTGATGACCGTGCGCACGTAGCGGCGCTTCTCGGCGTACGAGCCCGGGTAGAAGCTGCGCTTGAACCCGTGGATCACCACGTCGCGGAGCTCGCGGGGCGTGAGCGCGGCGTGCCCCACCGCGAGGCCGAGCTCCCGGGTGACGGTGGTGTGGGAGACCAGGCGGTTGTCCGTGCAGATCGCCACGGAGAGCCGCTTGTCGAGCATCTTGCGGAGCGCGTGGCTCTCCACCGTGCCGATCGTGGGGTTCGTCTGCAGGTTCGAGGTGATGCAGACCTCGATGGTGACGCGGCGGTCCGCGATGTACTCGGCGAGGCGCTCGGCGAAGCGGGCCTTGTCGGTGACCTTCGGGTCCACGATGCGGTCGGGCGAGAAGAGCAGGTAGCCGTGGCCGATACGATCGGCGTGCAACGCCGTGATCGCCTGGAAGATGCTCTCGGCGCCGTACGCCTCGCCGGCGTGGACGGTCTTGTGGAGGAAGTTCGCGTGGGCGTAGGCGTAGGCCTCCTGGTGGTCGATGGCGGGGTAGCCGTCTTCCTGGCCGGCGAGGTCGAAGCCGACGACGGGGATGCCCTCCTCGTCGCGCGCCCACACCGCCTCGCGGGCCAGCTCCAAGCTGGCGAGCCCCGCGACGCTCCGCTTGGGCGCCTTGCTGAGCGCCTTGAGCAGGTTCCGGTAGTAGGCGCTGAAGTGTTCGTTGAAGGTGCGCAGGGCGCAGACGATGATCCCATAGCGGAACTCGGGCTCGCCGGCGGGCACGGATCGGTTGATCTCGTCCTTCGCGCGGGCGAGACCGGCGTTCACCGCGCGGAGCACGGCCCGACCGTCGAGCTCGTCGTGCTGGTGGAGCTGCGGCGCGAACCGCACCTCCACGTAGCGGACGCCCTCGGCGTGGTTGTCGTACGCGAACTCGTAGGCGATGCGCTCGAGGGCCTCGGCGTCCTGCATCACGGCGCAGGTCCACGAGAAGCCGGCGAGGTACTCGGGAAGATCGGCGTAGTGCGGCTTGAAGACGAGCTCGTTGAGGCCCGCCTCGGTGGTCGAGGGGAGCTTCACCCCCCGCTCCCGCGCGAGCTCGATGAGGGTGCCCAGGCGGAGCGACCCGTCGAGGTGGACGTGGAGGTCGGTCTTGGGGAGCGCTGCGAGCAGCGCCTCGATCTGGGGGGTGGAGAGCGCCATGGGGGCGTCTAACCCCGATGCGCGCCAGCCGACGGCTCGACGGGTCGCGGGACGCCTCGGCGTGTCAACGTGCTTCACGATCTGAAGGTTCGCGGGGGCGCGCGCGTAGTAGGTGGTCCAGACCGGGTGCACCCACCATGAACCGTTCCTTCTTCCGCATCGTCTTCGCGCTCCTCCTCGCGCTGATCGGCGCGTTCGCCCCGTCCATCGCCGAAGCTCGTCCGCGTCGTGCCCCCGCCCGGGTGTACGTCGGCCCGCGCGTGCGCGTGGTGGTCAACCCGTGGGCGCCCGCCTACGTGCCCGCGCCGCGCGCCGGCTGGGTGTGGGTCGCCGGCGCCTACTACGGCCCGCGGTGGCGCCCGGGCTACTGGTCGCCGGCTGCGGTTCGCGTGGGTTGGCTGTGGGTCCCCGGCTACTGGGCCGACACCGTGTATGTGGACGGCTACTGGCGTGAAGAGACCCGCTCCGGCCAGTCCTGGGTCGACGGCTACTACGACGACGATGGCGTCTGGGTGCCCGGCTACTGGGCCCCGGCCAACTCGGCGGACGCGCACCGCGACGACGCGCCGCCCCCGCCGCCGCCGTCCGAGCCGAACGGCCGCTCCGCCGATCCCGACCAGGATGGGGACGCCCCGCCGGCCCCGGTGTACCACGAGTACGAATGAGCGCCGGCCGGTGACCGGCTTCGCGCCGACGGCAACCCGCGCTTGACGCTTCGGGGGGCAGCGCCGATCATCCCGGCGTGCCCCCCCTGCGTCGTCTGCCCGGCAGCTACCTCGTCCTGGAGACGATCAACCAGTGCAGCCTCGCCTGCGTGCACTGCACGGTCGCCGAGGGGGCCGCCCACCCGCACCACGCCGCGGTCGGCTTCATGGCGCCGGCGTTGTTCCAGGCGATCCTCGACGACCTCGCCGCCGCCGGCCTCGGCTTCGACACGCTGATCCCCTTCTGGCTCGGCGAGCCGCTGCTCCACCCCCAGTTCGGCGCGCTCTACCAGGCCGGTCTCCGCGCCGCGGCCGAGTTCGGCACCTTCCGCCGGGTGGAGCTGCACACCAACGCCACGCACCTCGGGCGCGATCGGGTGCGGGTGGCGCTCAACGCGGCGCCCGTACCCCAGACGTGGCACCTCTCCATCGACGCGGCGACGCCCGAGCGGTACCGGGCCATCAAGGGCAAGGCTTCGTTTGACGAGGTGGAGGCGAACATCCTCGCGTTCCTCGACGAGCGCGCCCGCACCCGCGCGCCCTGGCCGCGGCCGGTCTTCCAGATGATCGTGGGCGAGAACAACGCCGACGAGGTGCCGGCGTTCGCCGAACGGTGGACGGCGCGGTGCCGGGAGCGCGGGCTGGCGGTGCGGACGGCGGCCCAGGCGGTGCCGGAAGGGAACGACGCGGTGGTGTTCTTCCGGCAGCTCGACGCACCGACGGTCGCGTTGCAGGAGCGGGCGAACGCGGCGTATCGGCGGGCGATGGCGTCGATCGGGGTGGGGTTGCCGAAGCCGGCGGCGACGCCGGTGGCGGTGGCGG
>CAIXRH010000087.1 GCA_903921785.1 uncultured Pseudomonadota bacterium | reverse complement strand
CGCGAGGCCCACCTCCACCACCAGGGCCTCGACGTCCTCCGTCGTCGGCGGTGCCTCGAAGAACCGCAGCGCCTCGTCCGCTCCACGGTCGAACACCCCGTCCAGGTGCACGATGTGGAAGTGAAGGTTCAGGTTCAACGCACAGCACCAGCCGGTGGTGTCCACAGTCTTCGCTCCCGCGGAGCCGCGCGTCCCCCTCCCCCCGAAGCTCGACCGTGACCGCCACGCCCTCGGGCTCCTGCACCGGCACGACGGCCACTCCAACGCGAAAACGTTCGCACAGGCAACCGCCGCCGCGAAGCGGCTTCGTTCAACCCACGTTACGAAACCGTCAAGAGGCAACTGCTCGGCGCTCGTGAATACCATCTTGCGTTACGCTCCCGGAGCCGCGCTTTCTCCATGCCGTTTAGGAGTATGCATGTCCATCATCAGGATTCCTTGGTTTGTAGGCAAGCTCATCGGATCGCTCGCGGTGCTGGCGTCGCTCCAGAGTGGCGTGGCGTTCGCGGTAACAAGCTGCATCGGAGCCCCGACGGTCAATTCGTGCGCGGTCGGAGGGGTGAACGTGTGTGGATTCGTCGGGGCCAACTACGTCTGCGACCTGACCAACTCGGGCGGCGTGGCGGCAGGGACCCTCACTGCGGTGTACAATGCCGGAAGCGGGAACTGGGAAATCTGGGGTGTGGACGCAAACGGCGGCGCCTACTGCTGCAACATCGCCCCTCAAAACACGCTCACCACGTTCGGCGGACCGGCGAATGACGCCATGGACCTGAACTGGGACAACGGACTCGGCGTGATCTACCATCTTGAGCGGGCGACCTCGATCATGCACGGTGGTGACGGCGCCGATGACCTCACAGGAGCCGACACCACCAGCGTCACCGAGACAATCTGGGGAGAGGATGGCGACGATGTCATCCACGGCATGGTAGGAAGCGACACGCTGAACGGGGGCCTCGGCGCCGACATCATCTTTGGCGGATACGGGGCGGACACCATTGCGGCTGGTAGCGACGATGACCTCGTGTACGGCGACGCTGGTGCCGACCTGATCGACCTCGGGGCCGGAAACGACACCTGCTACGGCGGCGCAGATAACGACCGGATCCACGGGGACGAGCTCTACACCGATCCCACCGGTGGGCTGAACGACGCAGACAGCATCAAGGGGGACGCCGGCCTCGACATCTTGTGGGGCGAGTGGGGTGACGACGAAATCTGTGGAGGGGTCGGAATCGACGCACTCTACGGCAACAATGGGGACGACATCCTGTTCGGCGGAGGGGCGCTCGACACAACGAATGATGGTGGTCCCGACGTGGACAATTGTGAGAACGACAGCCCGGCGGCGTGCGAGGCTGCGACTGTGGTGGTGTGCCCCTGGTAGGTTCCGCCGCGCGTACGCTCGTCGCCGGCGCCCACCTGCTCAGCGTTCAGACGGTGCCGGCCGACGGAATCGAGGAGTGGTGGCTGCAGACTCCAGACGGGGCCGAGCAGGGATGGACCCTCTCGGAAGGGCAACGACGGATCGAGGTGCGGCTGACCGGGGCCACGGCGGTGGCCGTTGAGGGCGGATTGGAGTTGCGCTTCCCGGACGGAGAGGCGTGGCGTTTGGGGAGGCTCTCCGCCCAGGACTGGCAGGGCGCCTCGGTCGCCCTTCGAACCACGCCGACCGAGCAGGGCTACGTCGTGGAGGTGGTGGACCCGGCGGCGCGGTGGCCCATCGAGGTCGACCCTTTGTACACCACCGCCGAAACCGAGCTGGCCGGACCGGCGTTGGACACGATCTTCGGCTATTCCGTGGCCGGCCTCGGTGATATTGACGGGGATGGTTACCCCGACCTGATCGCGGGAGCCCCCGGTGTGGCGGACTGGGGCGCCGCCATGTTCTACAGGGGCGGCCCGGGAGGCTATGACGCCGGCAGCGTCGTGACCCTCCTGGGAACGGATCCGTACGACGGACTCGGCGCCCCCGTCGCCGCGCTGGGGGACCTCGACGGAGACGGCTACGGGGAAGTCGGCGTCGGGTCCGTGGGCGGGGAGAGCGGCTGGAGCACCGCCACGGTGTATCGGGGATCGTCGTCAGGACCGTTCGCCGGCGATGGGGTCTCGCTGGGGGTACGCGAAGCCACGTCTGAGTGGTCCGGCTCCGTCCCCGCGGGGGGCGGCGACATCGACGGCGACGGGCTCCCCGAGGTGCTGCTGGGTACCCGCGGTGTGGACGACGGCACCGGCGCGGTCGAACTGTTCTTCGGCCTGCCCGAAGGAACGACCCCTGACCTCACGATCCCCGGCGGGGCCGCAGGAGATTTCTTCGGCCGCTCCGTGGCGGCCGCGGGCGACGTCAACGGCGACGGACACGGCGACGTGATCGTGGGGGCCTACGGCGCCGATCACGAGACGGGCGCAGCGTACGTCTACACGGGCTCGACCGACGGGCTCGACGCCGGCCGGCGCTCGTCCCTCCCCGTCCGTTGGGGAGAGGCCTGGTTCGGCTTCACGGTCGCTGGGGCGGGGGACACCAACGGCGACGGGTTCGACGACGTCGCCCTGGGGACGCCCTACGGCTACGACGGGGGCGGTGAGGTGGAGGTTCACCTTGGCGCGGCGGCCGGCCCGGAGGACGGCGCGGCGGCGTTCTGGAGAGGGGCGGAGAGCGGGGACGCGTTTGGGTTCGCGGTGGCGGGCGTCGGCGACGTCGACCGCGACGGCTTCGACGACCTCCTCGTCGGCGACCCGGGTTCGGGCGCGGCGTACCTGTTTGCGGGCGGGCAACTGGGTCTGGCAACCGAGCCTGCGACGTCGCTGGTCCTCGGGGATGCCGACAACAGCCATGGCTACGCCGTGGCGGCGGCCGGAGACGTGGACGGCGACGGGTACGCCGACGTCGTGGTCGGCGAGCCGGGGTGGAACAGCATCGGCAAGGTCAGACTGTACCGGGGCTACGCCGATGCCGACGCCGACAGCTACGCCGCGACGGAGGACTGCGACGACGATGCGGCCGAGGTGTACCCGGGAGCGGCGGAGCGTTGCGACGGCATCGACAACGACTGCGACGGGCAGGTGGATATGGGCGTGATGTCGCGCTGGTACCCCGACGAGGACGGCGATGGCTTCGGCGCTGTCACGGACGCCGTATACTCCTGCGATGCTCCCGCGGGGTTCGTCGCCTCCGCCACCGACTGCGACGATGGCAACGCCAACCGCAACCCCGGTTCGACCGAGGTGTGTGACGACCTCGCGGTCGACGAAAACTGCGACGGCCTCGCCGACGACGCGGACCCGACGGCCGCCGGCAAGGTGCGCTGGTTCGTGGACGCCGATGGGGACGGCTTCGGGACGACGGACCAGAGCAGGGTGGCGTGCGCAGCCCCGCCCGGGTTCGGCGCGGACACCACCGACTGCGACGACGCCGATGCGAACGTCTTCCCCGGCGCCGCCGACGTGGCCGGCGATGGGGTGGACGCCGACTGTGACGGCGCCGACCCCTCCCAGAGTGGCGCCGAGGCGGGTCGGTGCGGGTGCGCGGCGCCCATTGGGCCGTCGCCCGCGGGGTGGGCGATCGGGCTGGCGGCCCTGGTGCTCGGGAGGCGGCAACGACGGTGGATCACACCGATTCTCGGACGCACTGAGCGCGGTGGGGTCCACTGGATGGTCGGGTAGACCGGGGAGGTTTCCCTCCCCGGCCCCCCTCGGATCCGGACGTGCAGTTTTCCCGCATCCGGCTCTTCGGATCACGTATTCGCTGTCGCGGG
>CAIXRH010000086.1 GCA_903921785.1 uncultured Pseudomonadota bacterium | reverse complement strand
CTTGGTGAAGCCGGCCTCGACCAGGGGGTGGAGCACCGCGTTCTCGTCGGCCGCGGCGAGTCCGGGGCGATGTTCGCCGAGATCATCGAGGATGGTTCCATCCACCACGTGCGCGAGGCCGAGCGGCGGAGCCGACCCACGCGCCTGCGGCGCCGCACAGCGCGGCGTTGGCCGCGGTGTCCGCGGAGCGGGACGCGCTACGGGCGGAGCTCGCGGCGGTCCGGGCGTCGCCGACGTTCCGGGCGCTGGATCGGGCGAACCGGGTGTTGCGGCGGAAGTGAGCGCCCGACGTCCGCGGCTTCGGAGGGCGTCGACGGGCGGGTGCTCCGGGCCGCGACCGGTCATCGCCCGCGCGGCGCGGGGACCGGGTAGGACCGACGGGCTCGGACACGCCGTCGTACGTCGCCCCTGCCGCCCCCGTGATAGCCGCGCGCCATGTCGCTGTCCCTCGATCTCGCGCGGCTGTTCGCCGAGCGCGTCCTCCCCGCCGAGGAGGTGGAACGGCTCAAGGGCCTGCGCTACGCCGATGCCGGCCACGGCTACGACGCGTTCGGCCTCCATCCGGACATGGTGAAGCTGGGCGAGGCGCTGCTCGGTCCAGTGTATGACAAGTACTTCCGCGTAACATCGTACGGCTGTGCGGAGGCGATCCCGGTCACCGGGCCGGCGGTCATCGCGCCCAACCACTCGGGCGCGCTGCCGATCGACGGGGCGATGATCTGGCTCGACGTGCTCCGGCACACCTCGCCGCCGCGCATCGCCCGCGCCGTGGCGGACCACTTCGTGCCGATGCTCCCGTTGATCGGGACGTTCTTCGCGCGTGGCGGGATGGTCGGGGGGAGCCGGGGCAACGCGCGGACGCTCCTGGAAGCCGGGGAGCTCCTCCTCATCTTCCCCGAGGGCGTGCCGGGCATCAGCAAGGCGTTCAAGGATCGTTACCGGCTCCAAGACTGGCGGGTGGGGCATGTGGAGCTGGCGATTCGCCACGGCGCACCGGTGATCCCGGTGGGCGTGGTGGGTCCGGAGGAGCAGATGCCCCAGGTCGGGCGAATCCCAATTCAGTTTGCGGGGGCGCCGTTCATTCCGGTCACCGTGCCCCCGTTCCCGATGCCCGTGCACTACCACATCCACTACGGCGCCCCGATCCGAACCGACCGCGATTATCGTCCGGAGCACGCCGATGATCCCGCCGCGGTGCGCGAGGCGGCGGCGCGGGTGAAGGCGGCGGTTCAGGCGCTGCTCGACAAGGGCGTGGCCGAGCGCCCGGGGATCTTCGCATGAGCCGCGGGGTGCTGGTCACCGGGGCCGACGCCCCGATCGGCGAGCGGTTCGTCCGCGCGCTCCTCGCAGACCCTTCGGTGGGGCGGGTGCTCGCCGTGGGCAGCCGTCCGCTCGACGAGGCGATGCCCTTCGAGGACGAACGCCGGCTCACCTACCTCTCGGTGAACCTGACCCGGGAGCGCCGAGTGCACGAGCTGCTCTTCGGCCCCGCTCGGGACCTGGGCGTCGAGGTGGTGGTGCACACCGCCATGGGCGGCAGCGCGGCCGAGCAGGGCAAGGCGGTGCACGCGATGAACGTCTCCGCCACGCGGGACCTCCTCGCGCTCTGCGAACGCCACCCCACGATCAAGACCTTCGTGCTGAGGAGCTACGCCGAGGTCTACCAGGTGCAGGCCGACCTCCCGGTGCTCATCGGCGAGGATCACCCGCTGAACCTCTCCCCGAACGCTCCCCAGTACGTCCGGGATCGCGTGGAGGCCGACCTTCACGCCTGCGTGCGGATGGGGCTGTCTCCGCTGCGTATCGTGGTATTGCGATGCGCAGAAGTGCTCGCGCCGGGGACCGGTTCTCAGCTCTTCGACTACCTGGAATCACCAGTGTGTCTGCGGCCGATCGGCTACGATCCGATGCTCAACGTGCTCAGCGCGAAGGACGTCGTGGAGGCGATGCGGATGGCCGTCCACGTGCAGGAACAAGGCGTGTTCAACGTGCCTGGGTTCGACACGTTGCCGCTCTCGCTCTGCATCCAGAAGTGGGGGCGCCTCGCCATCCCGGTGCCGGGCGCGTGGATGACGCCGCTCTACCGCTGGCGTCGCCAGCTTCGCGGCCATGACTTCTCCTACGGCATGAACCGTAGGCGCTTCCATTACAGCGGCGTGCTCGACGGGCGCCGGGCCCGTACGGTGCTCGGCTACACCCCGGGCGCACCCATCGACTGGCCGGGGCTCGGATGAGCGACGCACCCATTCCCCTCCACCCGCCCGAAGGCGGCCCCGACGGTCCGGGGCCCGCGGGGCCTCCGTCGCCGTTCTCCAGCCCGCGCTCGTGGATGCTGATGGTCCCGGTGATCTTCGGCTCCATGCTCCTGCTCTCCGGGCTGGGCTGGTTCATCGCCGTCCGCAACACCGCGGGGGTGGCGAACGGCCCGAAGGTGGACGTGACCTTCGACTCGACGTGCGCGGCCGTGGTCATCGGCGACCGACTCGCGGAGTACGGGCTCCCGGGTACCTGGGAAGGTCCCGTGCTCCACCTGACGTTGGCGGGAACGCCGGGCGAGGACGCCGTGCCGGCCGCGCTCGCCGCCCCGGGCAAGCTCGCCCTGGTGAGCGAGGGCGTCGAGGTGCCGTTCGAGGTGCTCAACGCCGCGTTCTCCATCAGCCTCCAGGGCGCGCCGGTGGCGATCTTCACCATGAAGAAGGACCTGCCGGCGGGCGACCTCCACGCCACCCTCGACGGGGCGGAGATGGAGATTGAGAGCGTGAACGGAAACGAACTGATGCTGGCGTCCCGCGCTGAAACCTCCGTGGAGGCAGTACGTAATGCCACGGATTGGTTCGTGCAGGTGAAACACCCGTTGCCCTGTGACGTTCGCGTGCTCTCCGTCGTTCAGACCGTTATCTCTCCTCGGTGACCCTGCCGCTCCCCCCAGCCTCGTTGCTGTTTTCTCCCGTTTCGGTAGGCCCGCTGACGTTGCACAACCGGGTGTGGCTGCCCGCGATGGTCACGTGGCTCGGAACGGACGCGGGCGACATCACCGACCATGTGCTCTCGCGCTACGTCCGCTACGCCCGCGGCGGGGCCGGGATGATCGTGGTGGAGGCCATGGGCATCCGGGACGTAGCCAGCGGCCCGCTCCTGCGGATCGGCCACGACCGGTACATCCCTGGCCTCCGTCGCCTCGCGGACGCGGTGCACGGCGCGGGGGAGGCCAAGGTGATCCCCCAGATCATCGACTTCCTGAAGATCGGCCGCCGGGACCCCGCCCGGGCCTTGGCTCGGCTGGAGGCTCGCTACCCGGGCTGTTCCAAGTGGCCGGAGGAGGTGCTCTCGGAGCGCCTCACCACCCGCGAATACCGCGACTATGCGTACGGGTACCGGCAGGACATCGAGGACCTCTCCATCGAGGAGGTTCGTGCGCTCCCCGGGCACTTCGCGTCCGCCGCGCGTCGGGCCCGCCTCGCCGGGTTCGACGGCGTGGAGCTGCACTTCGCCCACGCCTACACCATGGCGAGCTTCCTCAGCGCCACCAACCACCGCCCGGACGAGTATGGGGGGTCGGCGGCCAACCGCGTCCGCCTCGCGGTGGAGGTGGTGAAGGCCGTGCGCGCGGAGGTGGGCACGGACTTCTGCGTGGGCTGCCGCATCCTGGGCAGCGACGATGTGTACGGCGGGTCCACGCTCGAGGACAGCCGGCACCACGCGACCGCGCTCGCGAAGGCCGGCGTGGACTTCATCTCCGTGAGCCGCGGCGGGCGGTTCGAAGACGCCAAGCGTCCCACTGTGGGGGAAGCGGCGTACCCGTACACCGGGCACTCGGGGCTCATGTGTATGCCCACCCGGGATTTCCCGGATGGGCCCAACCTGTTCCTGCCTTCGGCCATCCGCCGGGCTCTCCGTGCCACGGGGCTCTCCACGCCGGTGGTCGGCGCGGGCAAGATCAACACCTACGCGGTGGCCGAGGGGGCGTTGCAGTCCGGCAGCCTCGACCTCGTGGGCATGGCTCGCGGCCTGCTCGCCGACCCCGACTGGCCGAAGAAGGTGCTCGCGGGTCAGGAGGAGGAGATTCGGCGTTGTAAGTACACCAACGTCTGCGAGTCGCTGGACCGGGCGCACCTTCCGGTGCGGTGCCAGTTGTGGATGAAGCGGCCCGACGGCGGGATGCACCCGCCCGGCTGATCCCGGGCGACGTGCAGCGCGAGCGGATACTCGGCGGCGATGAACGTCCTGGTCACCGGCGGGGCTGGCTACATCGGGAGCGCCGTGGTGCGGGTGCTCCTCCGCGAGGGCCACGAGGTCGTCGTCTTCGACAGCCTGGTCACCGGGCACCGGGCGGCCGTGCCGCGCGGGGTGCGCCTGGTGGAGGGGGACACGCGGGACGGCGCAGCCGTGCGCGCGGCGCTTCGGGGGGCGAAGGCCGAAGCGGTGGTGCACCTCGCGGCGATCTCCCAGGTTGGCGCAAGCGTCCTCGACCCACGCGCCTACTTCGACAACAACGTTGGGGGCGCGTTGTCGCTCCTGGCGGCGATGCTCGACGAGCAGGTGGGCCGGATCGTGTTTTCGTCCACGGCGGCCGTGTACGGCGAGCCCGAGTCGTGCCCGATCCCGGAGGACGCGCCCACCCGCCCCGTCTCGCCCTATGGGGATTCCAAGCGGATGATCGAGACGGTCCTCGGCCGCTACGGCGCTGCATACGGGCTGAGGCACGCCAGCCTCCGCTACTTCAACGCCGCCGGCGCGATGTCCGACGCCGGCGAGGATCACCGCCCCGAGACGCACCTCATCCCGCGGATATTCCAGTCCGCCCTGGGCAGCGGCCCGGAGCTCACGGTCTTCGGCCGCGACTACCCCACTCCCGACGGCACCTGCATCCGCGACTATGTGCATGTGGAGGACCTCGCCCGGGCCCACACGTTGGCGCTCAGCGCGCTCAGCGCCGAGGGGCGGGTCTACAATCTGGGCTGCGGCGGCGGATTTTCGGTGGAAGAGGTGCTAGTGGCGGCGCGGCGGGTGACCGGGAGGCCGATTCCGGTGCGGGAAGGACCGCGGCGCGAGGGCGATCCGGCGGTGCTGGTGGCGAGCAGCGCCCGCATCGCCGCGGAGCTCGGCTGGGCGCCGGAACACCCGGGGCTCGACGGAATCCTGGACTCGGCCTGGGCGTGGATGCAGCGGAACCCCGGAGGCTACCGCGGCTGATCCGCCGCGGCGCGGCTGCCTGACCGATGGACTCTCGCGCGCCGACGGGCTAGACGCGCGGCCGGAGCGACACCGATGGGACGCATCTTCGAAACCCGCAAGGCCACGATGATGAAGCGCTGGGACAAGATGTCCAAGGCCTTCACCCGCATCGGCAAGGAGATCGCCATGGCGGTCAAGGCCGGCGGCACCAACCCGGACAACAACTCGGCCTTGCGTCGCGCGATCCAGAACGGTCGCACGATGAACATGCCGAAGGACAAGGTCGAGGCCGCGATCAAGAAGGCATCCGGCCAGGGCGCCGCGAACTACGAGGAGATCGTCTACGAGGGGTACGCCCCGCACGGCGTTGCGGTGATGGTGGTCACGGCCACCGACAACCCCACCCGCACCGTGAGCAACGTGCGCGTGGGCTTCAATCGTAAGGGTGGGAACTTCGGCTCCACCGGCTCCGTGGCGTTCCAGTTCAAGAAGATGGGAGTCTTCCGCCTCGATCCCAAGGGGATCGACGCCGAGTCCCTCGAGTTGGACCTCATCGATCACGGCCTGGAGGACTTCGGCGAGGGTACGGGCGACGAGGGCGAGCCGCAGCTCGTGGTCCGCACCGCCTTCGAGAGCTTCGGCACCATGAGCAAGGCCCTCGAAGAGCGCAGCATCACTCCGCTCTCTTCGGGCCACGAGTACGTGCCGACGACGACGATGGAGCTCGGCGAGGACGAGGCCAACGAGGTCTTCGCGATGATCGACGCGCTTGAGCAGGACGACGACGTCCAGCACGTGTTCCACAACCTGGCCTGAGCGCGGCGGCCGGTTGCCCGGGTCGCCTTCTGCTCCGAACCATGTCGAGGGGCGGGTGGCCCGGGCGATGCCGCTCCCCCCGGCCAACGTCGGCGGTCGAGGTGCCGCCGTCGGCGAGAATGGCGAGGCGGGCGGCGTGGCCCCATTCTCGCCCCGGTGGCTGCTCGACCGCGGCGCCCCCGTTGGGCACGGCCTCGCCCGAACTCCACCCCCTTGGCGCTGATCTTCAGCGAATCCCGTAGAGGGTGTCGAGCCACGTCACGGTGACGTTGCACCAGGCGTGGAACAGCGCGCCGGCCACGGGGCTTTTCGTGCGCTCGCGCAGCCACCCGAAGGCGAGGCCCGGGAAGAAGGTCGCGAAATGCCACCAGCGCAGGGTCACCAGCGAGTGCCCGAAGGCGAAGAACAAGCAGGCGATGGGGATCGACCACCCCACCTTCGTGCCGAAGAGCGTGAACTTGCGGGGGAAGACTTCGTTCAGCCGCGTCTGTAGGTAGCCGCGGTAGAAGAACTCCTCAGGGATCGCCACGAAAAAGACATGGTAGGGCACCAGGAGCCACGCGTCCTCGGGGACACGCCACCGCGGCAGCACGGTGCGGGTGAGCGTGTGCAGCGGATCGAGGCCGAGCACGCCGAGTTTACCGGTGACGAGGCGCTGGGCGACCAGCAGCCCGCCGTCGAGGTCGTGCACCGGCCCCATCTTGTGCAGGAGCGCTGCGACCCAGTTCTGGTAGAGGTGGTAGCCCACGAACCAGGGGATCGCGACGATCAGGATCACCCTCAGGCACCAGCCCAGCGCCTCGCTCCAGCCTTGGGTATCGGTGAATCCAGGAATGGCGATTCGATACGCGTAACTGTCTACGTTGCGGCGGGTGCAGAGCCACACGGGCGCGTAGATGAACAGGAAGGGGACCGCGGCGAGCACCGCGTTGGGCAGCCCAAGCTTCTGCACGCTCACCACTGCGCGGATCGCGAGCAGAGTGACCAGCCAGAGCACGACGATCTCGACGAGCACCTTGCGTCGCGCCGCGGCGCCCACCGGCGGGTCGCCGGGCTCGAGCTCGTGAACCGGGTTCAGCGGCGGCGCCTCGTTCACGCGCTGGCTCCCGACGTGCTCCCTCGCCGGTAGCCGCCGAGATCGAGCGTCACGAACGCGAAGCCGAGCGCGAGGCCCTCGGCGTGCACCCGGGCGCGTACGGTGGGGTCGGCCACCTTGGGGAGATCGTCGTCGCCGAGCTCGATCCGAGCGAGCTCGCCGTCGGGGAGCCCGTGCACCCGAACCCGGAGCACGGTGCAACCCAGGCTTTTTAGCAGCCGCTCCAGCTTCGCCACCCGACGGAGGTGCTCGATGGAGACCGTCGTCCCCACGGCGAACCGGCTTCCGAGGCAGGGCGCGGCGGGCTTGTCCCACACCGGGAGCCCGCGGGCGCGAGCGGCGGCGCGGACGAGCTCCTTGGTGAAGCCGGCCTCGACCAGGGGGTGGAGCACCGCGTTCTCGTCGGCCGCGGCGAGTCCGGGGCGATGTTCGCCGAGATCATCGAGGATGGTTCCATCCACCACGTGCGCGAGGCCGAGGCGGGCGGCGGCGCCCTTTGCGAGCTCGTAGAGCTCCGTCTTGCAGTGGTAGCAGCGATCGCCGGCGTTGGCCCGATAGGCTTCGCGCTCCAGCTCGTGACTCTCCTCCACGACGTGCCGGGCGCCGAGCTGCGTGGCCACGGCGCGCGCGCCTTCGAGCTCCGCATCGACGAGCGTTTCGCTCGCCGCGGTGTACGCGACCGCCTTCTCCCCGAGCACCTCCACCGCCACGGCGAGGAGGAACGCGCTGTCGACCCCGCCGGAGAAGGTGACGAGCACCGAGCCGAGGTCATGGAGCACGTCCCGCAGGCGGGCTTCGGCGGAGAGCAGCTCGGCGGGATCGGCCATGGGCGCAGCGGCTATCCCGGGTCGCCAACGCACGGGCGTACCCGCCCCCACGCCCAACCGCGACGCGGCGTTCCCGCCCGCCACGGCGACCTCCAGCCGCCCGGTGCTCCCGGTGAGCCCCAGGAGCTCACCGGCCGCGGCGTCGCCGTACGCCCGCTCAACCGGCGCCTCCTCCCCCGCGATCTCCAGGGTCCCGGTCTCGCGTCCGGGGAGGTTGGTGATCAGGTTCCCGTATCCGTCCGCCCAGAGGACCTCGCCCTGGTCACCGCGGGGGGAGGGGAGGGCGAGCGGGACGAGCTGGGGGAGGAGCGGCCCGACGTCGGCGAACGCGGCGCCGGCGGCGAGGCGGGCGGCGACGGGGGCGAAGAGGTCCCGGCCGTGAAAGGTGCGAGAGCGGTCGGGGAGGCCCCAGTCCGCGGCGATCTCCCGGACTTCATCGACGGGGAGGAGCCCGAAGAGGCCGTTGTCCGGCCCCACGAAGGAGCGCCCGGCGGCGCGCACGACGACGGGGCGGCGGGCGGTGCCGACCCCAGGGTCGACGACGCAGAGGAAGACGGTGCCCTCGGGGAAGAACCGCCAGCTCGCGTCGAGCCACAGGGCGCCGACGCGCACGTCCTGCGGGGGCACGCCGTGGGTGAGGTCGACCAGCGGAATCCGAGGCGCGAGGCTGGTGATCACCCCCTTCATCACCCCCACGTACACGTCGGCGAGGCCGAAGTCGGTGAGGAGGACGATCATCCGAAGAGGGCGCGCCGGGCGTCGATCCCCAGGGATGCGGCGTCGACCGCGCCGACGACGCTGCGTGGGCAGCCGGGCTCGGAGAGGTCGAGCAGCGCGCCGTGGGCCACGGTGGCGCCGCGCTCGTCGCGGACGATGCGCACCAGCGGCCGGTTGGCGAGGGCGGCATCGCTCGGGGTGTGGACCACCACCACGATCGCGCCGTTGTCCAATTCCAACGCAGAGCCGAGCGGGTAGCGGCCGACGACGCCGGCGAAGAGCCGCAAGAGCTCCCCGTCGAAGCGGACGGTGGTCTCCTCGGCCATCCGAGCGAGCGCCTCGTCCGCGAGCAGCCCGGGGCGGTTGCCACCGGTGGTGGTGAGCTGGTCGAACGCCACCGCGATCGCGCAGATGCGCCCGAAGAGGTGAGGTTGTGCCTCCATCGGCACGTACGGCGGACCGGTGCGGTCCACCCCGCCACGATGTTCGAACACGGCGAGCATCCGCCGCGCGCGGGCCAGGGAGAGCCGGGAGGTGGCGAGCATCGCCAGGGTGGTGGCGAAGATCTCGTCGGCGCCGGCTTCATCGGGGAGCGAGGCGCACGACAGGGCCGCGATGCCGAGCTCCACCAGGAGCGTCCGGGGCAGCCCGATGCGGCTCCCCAGCGCCATCGCGAAGATCATGCTGTGGACCGGGTGGCGCGTCTCGTAGTCGAGGTCCTCCTTGAGGGAGGTGAGCGCCATGTGCATGCGGAGGTCGCCATCGGCGAGGTCGGCGAGGCCCTGGGCGGCGCGGAAGAGCGTCGGGGGAATCCGTAAAAACGTGCCTTCGTCGCGGGCCTGCTGCACCGCGAGCACGGCGCGGATGTAGGCCTGGAGCGTCTCGGCGGCGGCGAGGCGCACCGCCGCACCGGGACCTCCGCCCGCCCCGGAGACCAGCACCCGTGGGGCGAGGAGCTGGAACACGTTCCCCCCGAGCTCGTCGAGCGCGCGCTGGCTCACGAGGCGATCGCTGCCCTTCGGCACGAGGGTGAGCACCCGGAACAGGGCGAGGAGCTGATCGGGCGCGACCTCGCCGGTCAGGCGAAAGCCCCCGAAGCCAACTTCCCGCATCATCTGCGACAGGGGCACGAGCTGCGTACGTGCTTCGCGGCGCAGTCGAAGCGGCGTGCCATTGACGACGAGCACCCCGAGCGCGTCGATCTCGACCTTGGCCTCGGGGTTGTCGCGGAAGAGGACGTTGAGGTCGCGGACGCACCAGGCGATGAGCCGGGACACAGCCCGGTTGCCGACGTCGTGGATGCGGATCGCCCGGGTGATCGCGCCGAAGTGGCGCGCCATCATCCGAGCTTCGTTGCTGAGCTCTGCGGTGCTCATCGCCGTGCCCCCCCGCTGAGCTTCTGCACTTCGTCTGCCAACGCCGGAATCGTGTGCGCCAGCCGGTTGAGCGCGGCGCGCGCCGACTCGCTGTTGAGCGCCTTGAGGCCGTGCAGCGCCATTCGCGGCAAGGCTGCGTTCGTGGCCGGGCGGGTGCCTTCGGCGAATTCCACTAGCGCCTTCTGCGCGTTGGCTCCGGAGATCCGGGCGAGCGCGATGCACAGCGCCCGCACCTCTACCTCCGAAGCCCCGGAGAGCGAGGAGCTGGTGAGCCGATCCTCGATGACCCGCACCACCTCCAGGTCGCGGTAGGCCACCGAGTAGCGGAGGGCCTCCAGTCGGACCTTCTCTGCCGCGTCTGCGAGGGCCGCCCGCACACACTCTCGCGTGCGGGGGGTCTGGTGCTCTCGGAGCGCGAGGAGCACGCCCTCCCGAACATCGTCCGACTCGTGACGTGCGTGAACGATCACCGGCTCGATGAGCCGCGGGTCTTTCTGCCGAGCCGCCATCGCCAGCCCGAGGAGGACCGCCCCGAGCTGCGGGCGGGCGAGCAGCCGCTTCGGCACGTCGATCGCCACGCGCGGCTCGGGTGCCGAGCGGAGGAGCACGGTGTCGGCGAGCACGGCCACCGCCCAGCTGGGCAACGCGGGCGCGAGCTCGATGGCCTCGGGCTCGCCGGGAAGGAGCAGGAACAGCGTGAACGCCATCCCGAGGGTCTCCTTGGGGTCCCTGCCCGCGAAGAGCCGCGCGATCCGGGAGCGGGTGGGCTCCTGGGCGAGCACGCCGGCCGCGGCCCGCACCACGTCGCGGTGGGCGAGGTGAGGGGTGAGGTCGGGATCGAGGAGCTCCGCGGTGCGCTGCACCAGCGCGGCCGCGCCGCCCTCGGCGAGCACCGCGTTGATCACGTAGCTGTAGAGCCCCTCGCCGATCACCCGGGCGCGCGCTTCGTCGTCCACGGCTTCGAGGCAGGCGGTGAGCAGCCCCGCCACGTCCGCTCGGGCCATGTCGGTGTCGGCGCGGCAAGCCGTGACTTCCTCGATGAGCGCGGGGCTCAGCGTGCTCTCCAGCCGCACGCGCTCCGCTTCGGTCTGCTCCCCTTCGGCGAACGAGACGTGATCCCGGAGCCGGAGGAGCACCGCGAGCTCGTCCTGGCGAAGACGGGCGGTCTCGCCTTGGTCTTCGGCGTCAGCCCTGGCGTTGAGCTCGGTCACCAACCCGACCAACTCTCGCACGATCGGGCTCTCCCCGACCTCCTCGTTCTCCCGGTCGGAGAGGGCGTCCACCACCTCGAAGTAGAGGTGGGCGAAGTCGGCCTGCCAGATGGCGTCGGCGAGACCGGGCTGGTCGGCGGCGTGGTTCTGCCAGGGCGAGAGCAAGAGCCCGGCCATGGTGAGCAGCTCGTCGTCCGTGGCGCTGGACTCGATCGCCACCCCGCGGAGCCCCTCCGAGAAGAGCACCTCCACCAGGTCCCCGCGGCGCTCCGTGGACTCCATCACCGGGTGTTCCCCCAGGTAGATCGCCTCGGGGCTCACCTCCAGCCGCAGCGTGGGCATCTCCAAGAGCGCCTCGCGGATCCCCGCGAGGAAGGCGTGCCGGAACCGACTCCGCGCCGTCTGGGCGTCGGTGTTGTCGGCGCCTTGGTAGATCCGCTGGGCCTTGGCGTCTTTCACCAGGGCGGCCAGGGCCTCCTTCACGCGGTTGGCCGCGGCCACCTGTGCGCGGGTGACCCCATGTTCGGACTCGTCGTGCGTAGCTCGGACCATCGCGCGTCTCGTATCCGGAATATAGGAGACACGAGATGAGCCACACGCCCCTCGGTGAGATCTGCGTGTCCCTCGGGCTGATGACGCCCCCTGAGGTGTCGGCCGTTCTCGATCGGATGGCCCAGCCGGCCAGCACCGGGATGCGGTTCGGCGAAGTGGCTGTTTCGATGAACATCATTGAGGAGTCGGAGCTCAGCCGGGCGCTCGCCCAACAGTTCCGACTCAACCTCGTCCCCGACGATCGGGTGGACAAGCTGCAGATCGCGGCGGATGTTCTGGCGCTGGTGTCCGCCCCGCTCATGCGCGAGCGGCTGCTGGTCCCCACGTTCCTGGAGCCCGAGAAGCGCGTGCTCTCGCTGCTCACCGCCGATCCGACCGACATCACCGCGCTCCGGCAGGTGCAGGCGGCCACCCAGGCGTCGCGCCTCCGGCTTTTCGTTGCGTCGAAGGCGGCGTTGCGCCGACTGATCGAACGGGTGGTGCCCGTGGTCGCGCCGGGCGGGGAGCGGGTCGCTGCGCGCCCCCTCGATGTGCGCGAGGTCGACGCGGACGAAGCCCTCACCCTCCTCGTTGAGCCCGACTCGGCGATGGCCGCTGCGCTCCGCCGCCTCGACGGGCTGGAGGGGGGAGAGGCCGAGGTGGTCGGGGATCCTGAGGCGGTCTCGCTGCTTCTTGGCCACGATCGCCAGGTTCGGCTGTTCTACCGGCGCGCCGTCGCCCGCCAACTCGATCCGTACTTCGCCGGATGGCGGCGCGCGTGCCCGGGTCTGCGCCTCTGCCCGGTGGAGAGCTTCGGTCTCTCCGGTCGCAGCGCGGTGTCCGACGAGCGCGCCCGGGCCTTCTTCCTTCAGCTCACCGAGTTCCTCCTCCTCGCCGGGGAGTCCCGACAGATGGACGCCCGCGCTCGCGTCCGGCGCACCGCCCGCCTCGCCAACGCCCTGGCGGATGAGCTGGAGCTGCGCCCCGAAGACCACGACGCCGTGAGCATTGCCGCGCTCTTCTGCGATGTGGACGAGCTCAGCCTCATCTCCGGGATGCTCGACTCGCGCGATGAAGGCCGTCGGTTCGCCCTTGCGCTCACAGTGCTCCGCCAGTTCGATCCGCCCTGGGACATCGAGGGGCTCCTCGGCGGGGTGGAGCGGCGGCTGGTCGGCCAGGAAGGCCCGGGGCGGGACGTGCGGGTGGAGGTCCTCTACACGGCGCGCGCCGCCGTGCGCGCCGCCGTCGTGGATGGCGGGGACCCCGTCGCGGCGCTCGGCACGGAGGCGGCGCGGCACGACGCACGGGTCCTCCGGGCGTTGGCGCAGGTTCTGCGGCGGCAGGGGCTCCGGCACCAGGTCGCGGCGGGCGGCGGGCAGTCTTCGGCGGTCATCGTGGCCGAGCGCGAAGCGGCGGTGCTCACCGCGCTGGAGGCCCGCTTTGGTGCCGCCGGGTTCGACGTGATCGTGGCGGCCGACGGCGAGCAGGTGGTGCAGCTGGCCCGCAACCTCGTCCCCGCGGCGATCGTGGCCAACCTCCGGCTCCCCCGTAAGGACGGCATCTCCCTGCTCCTGGAGCTGCGTCGCCACGACAACACCCGCAACATCCCGGTGATCCTCATCACCGACAAGGGCGGCGGCGCGAAGGACATCGCGCGTGGCCTGGAGCTCGGCGCGGAGGACGTTTTGGAGAAGCCCGTCCACCCCGACGTGGTGGTGGCGAAGCTCCGGCGCGCGGTGGCCCGCCGCCCGAACGGCTCAGTCGGCATCAGCGGCGTGCTGGCCGACCTGTCGCTCGTCGACCTGTTGCAGACCCTCACCCTCGGCGGGAAGACCGCCCTGGTGCAGATCACCGGGGGTGCGGAGGCCGGCGGGGTGCAGGTCCGCGAAGGCCAGATCGTGGCGGCGCAGCACGGGCGTCGCACGGGCGACGAAGCGCTGTTCTCGCTCGCGACGTTGGAGGAAGGTCGCTTCGAGGTGCGCTTCGAAGACAGCGGCGCCGACAACATCCACGGCCAGGCGGAGTTCCTCCTCCTCGAAGCGCTGCGGCGGCGGGACGAAGCGCGCAACGCCGAGGGGTAGTTCCCGCAGCGCGCGAGCGCGCATACGGGACGCCCCCGGGCCGGCGGGCTATCCGGGCCGGATGCCGAGCCTGCTCAACCTCCTCACCTGGAAGCCCCTCCCCGTCGGGAGCCCGGCCACCGGGTTGTCGCTCACCGCCGACGACGGCACCTGGATCAAGCTGGCCGACTTCAAGGGAAACCTGCACGTCATGCTGGTTTTCCTTCGGTCGCTCAACGAAGGCACCGCGGAGTGGTTCAAGCGTCTCGACGCCGAGCGGCCCAGGTTCGAAGCGCTGGACTGCGCGGTGTTCGGGGTGAATCCCTCCCGCACCGACGTGCTCCGGGCGTGGCGTCAGAACCTCGGCGTGGAGACGTTCCTCCTCTACGATCCGCTCGCCCTCGCCGCGCGCGGGTACCGCGCCTCCGGGCGGCTGGTGCCCGGCTGCCGCGATCAGGTGGTGATCGTCGGCAAGGACGGCACCGTGCGGTTCAACGAACGCGGGCTCCCGTCGGTCGACCGCCTCCTCGACGTCGTCTCCGGCATCGAGGGGCGCGAGCCGCCCCCGCCGCCCGCTCCGCCTCCGCCGCCCAACAGCTCCGGCGATGGGCAGCTGCGCACCCCCGGCGCGCCCTCCGCAGCGGTGAAGGATGTCACCGGCGAGGAGGCGCTGGCGCTGCTCACCGCGGCCGACAGCCCCTTCCTCCTGGTGGACGTACGCACCAAGCGGGAGTTCGAAGGGTCCCGGTCGCCCCTGGCCCGCCTCATCCCGGTGGACGAATTGCCGCACCGATATGGCGAGCTCGGGCAGACGACGCACCTCGTCTTCGTGTGCCAGGGCGGCGGGCGAAGCGCCTCGGCGGCTGAGTTCATGACCAGCATCGGCGCGACCCACGTGTACAACGTGCTCGGTGGGATGTCGGAGTGGCGCGGAGACAAGGTGAGCGGCCCGACGTAGGGGCCCTTGCGCGCGGTCCCCTCCGGCCGTTAGCCTGCGTGCCCAGTGTCGGTCACCGCTCTGAAACCCGCCCACGTCTGTCCCTACTGCCGAGGTACGGTGAGCGCTGATCTCGCGCGCACCGGCGGGAGCTGTCCGCATTGCCTCCTGGAGATTCCCGGCGAAGAAGCGCCGACGGATCCCGGGCTCGAGGCGAAGAAGCGGCAGGATGCGGAGGTCGCGGTGGCGGTCAAGCGGGCCCGAAACCGCAGCCGCGTCACGGGCGCGGTGGTGGCCGTGCTGCTCGCCGCGGGGGGCGGTGTGGCCTGGCAGCGGCACCTCGCCGCGGAAGAAGAGCTGGTGTACGACCTGGGCGATGTCTACATGGCGCCGGTCTCCAAGACCGCGGCGGTGGTGGCCGATGCGGGAGCGGTCCCGGTGGCGGCCGCCACGGGCAAGCCCGCCGGCGGCCACAAGCGCCCGGACGGCGTGGGCCTCCCCGACGGGGCGGCCACCGATGCGGCGCTGCGCACCACGGTGCCGGAAGGCGGCGGCACCCCAGCCGCGGCGGGCACCGGCAAGGTGAAGTACGTCCCCGGCTCCAGCCAGACGGGAGACGTGGCCATCGCCAGCTCCGGTGGCGGGGGCCTCGGCGCGTCGGACATCGGCAGCGTGGAGATCAAGGCCGAGCGCCTGAACACCACCGTGTTGGAAGATGACGACGAGATCAAGGCCATGGCGAAAGAGGTCACCGCCGCCTACTGGCCGCAGATCCAGACGTGCTTCGAGCAGAAGCTCAAGGTCGATGAGAGCTACAAGGGCGACTGGCGCGTGGCGTTCACCATCACCACCGAGGGCGCCGCGGAGAACGTCTCCGCCACGGCGCTCGGCGCGGCGGACGAGGGGCTCGAGGGCTGCATCAAGCGGGCCGTCGGCCGCTGGCACTACCAGCGCATCGTCCACTCGTTCAAGGTCCAGCGGAAGTTCAGCTTCACCGCGTCGGAGTAGGCAGCCCCGCGGTCCCACGGGGGGCTCGGCGGCGGGGGACGGAAGCGGAGGGCTGACGGGGGTTGCGCCCGCCGACGGTGTGGGCGGCAGGAGCGGTGTATGGCGCCCCCGTCAAGAGGCCCAGGGCGGCCGGAGACGCTCGTTCAAAGCGGATCGAGTCGGAACAACATCGCGTCGGTGCCGTCGGCATAGTATCGCGGCCGCCGCCCGACCTGCTGCCAGCCGTGCCGAAGATAGAAGGCGATCGCGGCTGGGTTGTCCGCGCGCACTTCCAGCCAGCCGGCGCTCGCGTGGCGGCGCGCCTCCCTGAGCAACGCCGCGTGCAGCACGCGACCTTGGCCGGCGCGACGTTCGGAGGGGTCCACCGCGATCTGGAGGAGGTGCAGCTCGTCGAGCACCGCCCAGGCGCACGCGTAGCCCACCAGCGGCGAGCCCAGTCCGAGGAATATCCCCCCCGGGCGCCCCAGCTCTTCCGCCAACATCCCGCGCGTCCAACCCTCCACGGGGAAGCAGAGGGCCTGCAGCTCCACCAGCCGGTCGAGGTCGGCGGCTGTGACCGCGCGGACGTCGGGGTCGGCGTTGGCGGCGCTCACTCGTCCTCCCTCGGGGGTTCACGTACGTCCACGCGCGCACGCTGGAGGTCTACCCAGGTGGAATACCGGAGGTCCCAGTCGGCGGTCCCCGCCGCGCCGCCCCCGGCTCCCGCGCCACCGCCCGACGCGCCGCCGGCCGGTCCGCCCGCCGCCTCGACCGGGGGGAGCCCCACGCTCCGGGCCACGCAGCGCTCCACCACGAGGCGGCTGTAGACGAAGCCGAGGAACCCAGGTTCATCGAGGCCCCATGCGGCCAGGGCGGCGAGGCCGTCCTGCGGGCGGGGCCAGGTGGCGAGGAATGCGTCGGCGCGGGCGCGGACGTCGGCGTTGGTGGGGCGGAACACCGAGACCTCCCCGGCGATCTGCCGGATCACCGCGATGTCCCGGAGGCGGTCGGCCACCGGCGTGGCCGGGTCGGCCAACCTGGGGATCGGGCCGTGGTCGTGCTCGTCGAAGAATGTCTCGAATGCGGTGTCGGTCTGGGTGACGATGCGGTCGCCGACCACGAACAACACCCGATCAACCGGCGCTGCGAACGCGGGGAAGAACCACAACAGCAACATGCCCACTCGGTTAACCGCCGAAGCGATGATCGAAGTACGAGGACTCAGCAAGGCGTACGGACCCCGCCTCGCCCTGGATGACGTGACGTTCTCCGTCGCGAAGGGCGAGATCATGGGGTTCCTCGGGCCGAACGGCGCGGGGAAGACCACCACCATGCGCATCCTCACGGGGTTCCTCCCGGCGAGCAGCGGCGTCGCGACGGTCGCCGGGTTCGACGTGTTCGAGGACCCTTACTCGGTCCGCGAACGGGTCGGCTACCTGCCGGAGACCCCCCCGCTCTACCCCGAGCTGTCCGTCGGCGGGTATTTGGAGTTCTGCGCGGAGCTTCGGCGCATCCCTCGCGCGCAGCGGGCGGGGCGGGTCGGTGCCACGATGGAGCGGGTCGGGCTTCGGGGCTGGGAACGCCGGCTCCTCGGCTCGTTGTCCAAGGGGTACCGGCAGCGGGTCGGTCTCGCCCAGGCGATCCTCCACGATCCGCCGGTGCTCATCCTCGATGAGCCCACCTCCGGCCTCGATCCTGCACAAGTCGCGGGAATCCGGGAGCTGGTGCTCTCGCTCGCGGGCACCCACACGGTGATCCTCAGCACCCACATCCTCTCCGAGGTGGAGGCGCTCTGCCCCCGGATCGTCATGGTGAACCGCGGAAAGCTCGTCGCGCAGGGCTCGCTCGATGAAGTCCGCGCGCTCGCCCCCGGCGGCGCGTGGACGTACGTGGAGGTCAAGGGGATCGACGGGCCGCACCTGGGGCGCATGCCCGGGGTGGAGCTGGTGGAGCCGCTCGCAACCGTCGACGGGTGGAGTGCCTGGCGCGTCCGCTCGGCCGGCGATCCGCGCGAGGCGCTGGCGGCCCGCGCCGCGGCCGGGGACTTCCAGCTCCGCGCGCTCGAGCGCCGGATGCCCACCCTCGAAGAAGCGTTCATCGCCATCGTCGGGCGCGAAGGAGTGGCGGCATGAGCGCGGTCATCACCATCTGGAAGAAGGAGCTGCGCGTCTACGCGGTGAACCCCACCGCGTACGCGTTCCTCGCGGTCTTCTTGTTCCTCTCCGGCTTGTTCTTCTACCTGGGCATCACCCTCACCGCCGAGGCGAGCCTCCGGGTGCTCGCCAGCAACCTGGCCATCGCGGAGCTGTTCATCCTCCCGATGCTCACGATGCGGCACTTCGCGGAAGAGCGCCGCCAAGGCACCCTGGAGATGCTGCTCACCTCGCCGATCTCGCCCTTCTCCCTGGTCATCGGCAAGTGGCTTGCCTCGCTCACGCTCTGCGCGCTGATGTTCCTCGGCACCGGAATCCTCCCGGTGATCCTCGCCTACTACGGAAATCCCGACTGGGGTGTCGTCACCACGACGTACCTGGGGCTCTTCCTCGCCGCCGGTGCCTTCTGTGCCGCGGGGCTGTTCTCGTCGTCGCTCCTCGATGATCAGCTCGCTGCGGGGCTCATCGGCATCCTGCTCCTCCTGCCGTTCTGGTTGGTGAGTCGGGCGGAGGCGCTGGTCGGCGACGATCTCGCCGAGAAGCTCCAGCCGTTCGGGGTGCTCGCCCACCTCGACTCGTTCGGCCGGGGCGTGCTCGACAGCGCCGACATCTACTACTTCCTGGGAATGTCCCTGGCCTTCCTGTTCCTCACCTACCGCTCGCTGGAGTCACGCCGATGGCGGTGACCCAGACTCGTCGGCGCTTCGCCGCCGGCAGCAACGCGTTCCTGGTCAGCGTCTTTGTGGTGGCCGCGATCTGCGTCGGCTACCTGCTGGTCGACCTTCACCGCGTCCGCCTCGATCTGAGCGCCGATCAGGGCTCCGTGCTCCTGGAGGACACGCGTAGCAAGCTCGCGTTGCTCGACCGCGAAGGCAAGCCGGTGGTGATCACCGCGTTCTCCGGGCAGCGCGGCAAGAAGGAGAGCTACTTCAAGGACCGCGCCCTCGAAGACCTGCTCGATGAGCTCGACTACGCCTCGCAGGTCGTCGAAGTGCACTTCGTGGACTTCGACAAGGACCGGCTCACCGCCGAGAAGCTCGGCGTGACTGAGTACAGCACGGTCGTCGTGCAGCGCGGCGAAGCACGGGTGGACATCAAGGACCGCGAGCTCTTCCACCACACCGGCAAGGGCGACGACCGCCACCTCGACTTCCTCGGCGAGCAGGCGGTGAACCGCGCGTTCGCACAGTTGATGGCGGAGAACAAGCGGATCGTCTACGTCCTCGTCGGCCACGGCGAGCTCGACCCCGACAACCACGACCTCGACGGCCTCTCTGAGGTCGCGGCCGTGCTCGGGCAGGACGACTACGAGCTCAAGCGGCTCGACCTCGTGCGGCAGACCGACAGCCCAGTCCCCCGCGTTCCGGACGACGCCTCCGCCGTCGCCGTGCTCCGCCCCAAGGTGCAGATTCCACCGCTCGAAGAGGACCTCCTGCTCGCCTACCTCTCCGGCGGCGGGTCGATGCTCTTTGCGGTAGACCCCGGCACCCCCGTTCCGAACCTCGTCGGCCGGCTCGGGGTGGCGATCCCTGCCGGGCGCGTCTTGGACAAGGTGCTGGTCTTCCCGTACCCGGACCGTCCGGTCCCCCGGTACAAGTCTCACCCGATCACCAAGGACCTCGCCGACGACAGCCTGGTCACGGTGGTGAGCGACGTCGCGCCGGTCCAGGCGGCGGTGCCGCCCGTGGAAGGTGTGCGCAGCACCACCGTGCTCGAGACCAGCCGGGATGGCTGGATCGACCGCGGCGGTGAGGTGAAGAACGGCCAGGGCCGGTTCGAGCCGGAGATCGACCAGGCTGGGCCCGCCCAGATGGCCATCGCGCTCGACGTCACGCCCGACTCCGGGCTGGTGAAGAAGAAGGCCGCCCGGGTGCTCGTCATCGGCGACTCCGACGTCTTCACCAACGGCATCCTCGCCGAGGGGCCGGGAAACGCAAGCTTCGCGCTCAACACCTTCCGCTGGCTGGTGGGCGACGAGGACCGGATCTCGGTCGTCGGGCGCCCCACCTCGGTGCGGCGCCTCGCGCTCTCCGCGGAGGACGGCGAGCAGATCCGCTGGTTGGCGCTCGGGCTCGGCCCGCTGCTCATCGTGGTGCTCGGGGCCGGTGTCTGGGCCTCGCGGCGGGGGAGGTAGTATGAAACAGTTCCGTGGAACGCTCCTGGCGCTCCTGGCGCTCGTGATCCTCGGCGGCGCCTACGTCGCGCTCCGCCCGGCGGATGACGCCCCGAAGCCCGTGAAGAAGGGGGAGAAGGCCGCCGAGGGGGTGGCGCTGTTCACCTTCGAGAAGGCCGACCTCGTGCGGGTCGACGTCACCCGGCCCGACGGCCCCATCGCCCTCGTCGAGAAGCCCGATTCCTGGTGGATCGAGGGCACCGACATGCGGGCGAGCCGGCAGATGGTGAACCGGTTCAAACACCAGCTCCACGACCTCGTCTCCCGCGCCACGGTGGCCGATGCCAGCGACGAAGGGGCGCTCTACGGCCTGGGCGAGCACGCGATCCACGTCAAGCTCACCATGCGGGACGGGACCACCCACGAGTTCGACGCGGGGGACCCCAACCCCTCCGGTGTGAGCTTCTACCTGCGCAAGACCGGTGAGGACACGGTGTACACCGTGAAGAAGTCCGCGGTGGACTTCACCTCGCTCGAGCTCAGTGAATTCCGCGAGCGCCGCTTCGCGACCTTCGACTCCAAGGACGTCGACGGGCTCGACGCGACGCTCCCCGGCGGGAAACGGCTCAAGCTGCAGCGCACCGACGAGCACCTGTGGGACCTCGTGGAGCCCGCGCAGTTCGCCGCCAACGACATGGAGGTGCGTGGCCTCCTCGGGCGGGTGAGCGCGATGAAGGCGATCAAGTTCGTGGCCGGCGACGCCCCCGAGCTCGGCCATTACGGCCTCGACAAGCCGCGCGCCACCATCAAGATCACCTTCTCCGGCGGGCGCGAGCCAATCACCCTTCTGCTCGGCAACCCCTCCGGCGAGAAGGAGGGCGAGTATCCGCTCGCCTTCGCCAAGCTGGCAGAGGAGCCCTTCGTCTACCAGGTGAAGGACGTCTTCCTCGAAGACTACCAGCGTGATCCCACCGAGCTCCGCCTCCGCCAATTCATGCGGGTCGAGCAGAACGATCTGGTGCAGATCAAGAGCACCTACGCGCCGCTTTCGGCGGACGACAAGGAGCTCGCCGGCACCGTGACGGTGCGGCAGGCCGCGAGCGAATGGCAGTGGGACGACGGCGTGATCGTGCCCGGGAGCACGCCGCGTCGCGTGGCCAGCCGCGCCTGCGACATCGAGAGCGACGAGTACGTGGCCGATCACGGGGACGAGGCCACGTACGGCTTCGACCATCCGGTCGCCGTCGTGGAGCTCACCGACAACGCAGGCAAGCCGTCCACCCTCGTCGTCGGCAAGGCCGGCAAGCCGAAGACCGATCAGGAAGGTCACGAGGTCAAGCGGTGGTACGCGAAGAACGCCGCGTTCGGCGATGTGTACCTTGTGGACGACGGCGTGCTCGACGTGCTGCGCGACCTGCACCGGGAACACGGGCGCCACGCTCGCGGGGAGATGGAAGAAGAGGAGCGCAAAGCGAAGATCGACGCTGCCGAGAAGGCGAAGCGGGAGAAGGAGCGCCAGGAGCGTATCGAGAAGCGGAAGGAGGAGAAGGCCAAGGAAGGCGGAGCATCCACACCGTGATCCTCGCCTCGCTGCTCCTGGGGATGGCCGGGTGCGCCAGCCCCGAACCCGCCGCGACGTCGGGATCGTCGCCGTCGTTCACCCTCGCCTACCAGGGCGCGGTGGACGGCGAGATCGAACCCTGTGGGTGACCCAAGCACCCCCAGGGCGGTCTGTCCCGGAGAAACTCAGTCCTGACCTCGATTCGCGACGCCGGCACCCCGCTGCTGGTCGTCGACGCGGGGAACCTTTTCCGCAAGAGCCCGAGCCTGTCGGACGCCGAGCGGCCCGACCGTGAGGCCAAGGCGAAGCTCATCGCGGAAGCCACGCACCTCGGCGGCGTCGACGCGATGCTGCCCGGTCGGGGGGACTTTGCCTTCGGCCGGCCGTTCGTGGAGGCGGTGGCCCAGGCGTTCGAGCTCCCCTACGTGCTGAGCAACGTGGAGTGCGCGGCGCCGCTGCCCTGGCCGACCACCCGCACGGTGGAGGTCGGCGGCGCCCACGTCGTCGTCTACGGCATCGCCCACCCGGACCTCACCCTGCCCGGCTGCACCGTGAAGGACCCCGCGGAGGTCCTCGCTTCCGCGCCGACGGACGACACGGTCGTCCTCGTGCTCTCCGACCTCGATCGTGGACGCGACCTCGATCTGGTGAAGAAGGCCAAGGGCATCGACATCCTCGTGCGCGGGGACTCGATCGAGCCCCTGGGCAGCCCGTTCGCCCTCGCCAACGGGGGCCTGGTGCTCAGCTCCGGCTCCCGCGGGAAGCAGCTCGGCGTGCTCCAGGTCGAGCTCAGCGCCGGCGCCACTTCCTGGCGCGACGATGGCGCGGTGGAGGCGCGGGCCTCCGAATTGGACGACGCGGTGGCGAAGCTCGGCGAGCTCGCCACCCGGAAGGCGAGGGAGGACGACCCGAAGAAGCTCGAGCGGCTCACCCTCCAGGAGCAGTTCTGGACCAAGAAGAAGGAGGCCGCCGAGGCCGCGGTGAAGGCGGCGACCGAGCACATCGGCCCGGGCAACGTGGCGCGCAACGAGCTGCGGGGCCTCGGCCCGGAGGTGGGTGAGCACGCCGCCACGAAGGCGAGGGTGGACGCGGTGAAGGCCACGCTCACCGGCAGCAGCTCGCCGGCGGGCGCTCCTGCGCCGAGCGACGCATCCAAGACCGGCTTTGGCCCCTTCGTCGGCACCGGCGCCTGCACCGGCTGCCACCCGGCCGAGACGAAGCAGTGGGCGCAGACCTCCCATTCCCGCGCCTGGCCCGCGCTCGTCGCCGACCAGCGGCAGTACGATCGTGACTGTTACACCTGCCATGTCACCGGCGCGTTCGACGCGCTCGGCCCCAAGGACCCACGGGCGCTCGGCGGGCTGGAGAACGTCGGCTGTGAAGCCTGTCATGGCGCGGGCCGGGAGCATGCCCGCGATCCGAAGGTCGCGCACCTCGTGCCCGCTCCGCCGGTCAGCCAGTGTGTACTCTGTCACGACTCCCGGCAGGACGGCGGCCGCTTCGACCCGGCGACCTACCTGCCGAAGGTGAAGCACGGGGCCTCTGCGGGCGCGGCGACTCCGGCGGGGGCGAAGCCGCGCTGAGCGTCGGATTGGGCGTGTCGGCTCCCGATGGTCGCCGCCGGCCTCCTTGCGCGGTCGGCCCGGAGGGCCTCCGTTGCGGCGCTGCGCGCGCCGCAACCGGGGCGGCCGCGAGCGCCCTGGCCGACGGGGATCCGGGAGGCCGCCCCGCGCTCCAGTCCGCCTCACGCGGCGCGGTCACAGCGGTTTGCCTGCAGGTTGAGCCCCGTGCGCCACATCGTCGCGACGTATCCGCGCTATTCGCTGATCAAGCCGCAGTGCTGGAACCAGCCCCTGGCGTCCTTGGCCGCGAGGGTGTGCCACCCCGCGGCGATGGCGTCGTGCAGCTCTCGGAGCGATTGTGGGGCGATCGACCGG
>CAIXRH010000085.1 GCA_903921785.1 uncultured Pseudomonadota bacterium | reverse complement strand
GTCCCCGGGCGTCTCCAGCCCGTCTCCTTCGAAGACATCGCAGCGTACGCCTCGATCCACCGCAGCCACGATCGCGGGGGCCCCGTCGACCACCGCGTACTCGCCGACCAGCACGAGCTTCCCGGGCGCCACCACCGAGCGGAGCAACATCCGGCGCCGCTAACCCGGGCTCGGCTTACGCAGGGGCACCCAGTCCACGCCCACCCGGACCATCAGGGTGAACGCGTCGAGCCCCGCGAGCCCCGACGTCGCCCCGTAGCCGCCCTCCACCTGCGCCCAGCCGTGTTTGTACCGGCCTTCGAGCTGCGCTCCGACGCCGAACGCCCCCTGGCCCTGGGTCACCCGAAGGTCGCACGCGTCCCAGGATTCTGGGGGGCAGCCGGGCATCTGCGGCGGCGCGTCGAACAGCGCGAGATCGGCCACCACCCCGCCCCGCAGGCGCACCTTGGCGTCCTTGGGCATCTCCACCGCCTCGGCGCCCACACCGCTCCCGGGGCCGGCGTCCGGACTGCCGACGCGCACCCCGACCCGGGCGGCCCCGTAGCTCTCGGCCCAGAAGCGCGCCCAACCGAAGCCGGTCACCGGGACCTGGTAGGGCATGCTGCCGCCCAGCCGGAACGCGGTGGCGGCGCCCTTCCCGCTCGCCATCCCGCCGCGGAGCTCCACCCGGGGCGCGACCAGCCAACGCGGCCGCCACAGCGCCTCGCCCTCGATCCACGGCTCCACCGGCGCCCCGACGGGGCCGTAGAGCCCCCACTGCCCCTCGCCCGGCACCGTTTCCAGCGGCTGCACGAGGTCGACCCCGCCGCGCACCGCGACCTGCACCGGGCGCGTCCACCACCCCACCGCCGCGAGCGGACCGCCCATGACGTGAGGCCCCGGCACCGGAACCACGGTCTCGTCGCGCCCGCCGAACGTCAGATATTTGAAGCCCGCCCCGCCACCGGCCCACAGGCCGAAGGGAAGGTAGCGCACCGTGCCCCCCTCCAAGCCGAGGTAGGAGGCGGTCATCGCCATCTCCGGGGCGGGCGCGTCGTCCCACCACGGCGAGATCATCAGGCCGGCGGCGAAGGCGGCGCCGCGAACTTCCAGCCACGAGCGCCCGTGCTCCCCCTCCGGGGCCCACTTCAGGCTCAGGGTGTCGGTGAAGATCTCGGCGGACCACGGTCCCGAGCGCAGGCCGAGGTCGGCCTCCCCATGGGACTGGACTTCGATGAGCGCGCCGCCGAGCGCGCGCGCTTGTAGCGGCGCAGCGGCCGCGAGGGAGATCACGGCGAGGAGCATGGCGACGCCTTAGCGCGGTGGGACCCACAGCGGCCGGTCCCGGACGCTACGGCGCCGCAGCGCACCGTTCCAGGCGAGGGGCCAACGCTCGCCGGTCCGCGTCGGCCACTTCGTCCAACCAGCGCTTCGGCCCGGGGGCGCAGCTCTGCCCGTCGGCCAGCCAGCGGTCGATCCAACTTGTGAGCCATCGCGCGCTGACCTTCACGGTGGGCGGCGCGGCGGTGGGCCAATCAAACGCAGGCCAGGACGATTCCGGGAGCCGATCGGGAGGGTCGGCGGACGAGATCGCCTCCACCTCCTCCCGCGCTCGCCTGGGGGAGACCTTCGTTCGGGCCCAGGTGAGCCCCAAGACCCGGCCGGCGTGGACGCTCCACACCTCGCGGTAGTCGAGCGGTTCGGCACGGGCGCAGTGGGTCGGGAGCCCGAGATCCCGTCCGGGGTGGAGGCAGCCGAGCTGGGCGAACAGCGCGAACGGGGGGCCGAACCCGACCAGGGGCGGGTAGGGGCCGGAGCTCCAGCCGTAGAAGTGGCCCGTCGTCGGAAACGGCGTCATCGCGCGCCCGTTGTGGACCCGCTCCGCGCGCTTGGCGAACCATCGGCGGACCCTCGCCGGGTCCTCGATGTGCAGCACCACGACCTGCAGCGTGGCGTCGTCGCGGGAGCCGGTGACGACGAGACCTCCGTCGCCTCCGAACAACCACTGGGGCTCGACGGCGTTCGGGTCCAAGCGCCCCAAGAACTCGGAGGCGGAAGTGTGCGTCACCACGGGGTCCGCGCCGGGCAAAAGTCGTTCGATGCCCGACTCGATGGCCGTCGGATCGCGCCAACTCACGGCGAGCGTGGGGTCGACGACGGCGCCGACGACGCTCGGCGCGGGCGGATCCAGGACGGCCGCCCAGACCGCGGCCCATCCCGCCTGCCGCTGGACACGGTCGAGGAACCTTGTTCCGAGGCCGTATGCGAGCGAGTGCCAGTCGTGAGGATCGCGGCTGGAGAGGGAGTCGGTTCCCAGGAGCGCGGCGGAGAGCCGCTGGAGCCTGGGGTCGGGGTTGAGGGCGCTGGCGACCCGGTCCGCCGCGCTCTCCTGGAGCAGGTTGTCGCTCGGCGCGCCTGCGCGCTGATCGAACAGCGCGTGGATGAGCTCGTGGTCGACCACCCGTCGCAAAAACCGCGCCAGCAGGTGTCCCTCGTCCTGCATCGCGCCGAACTGGTGGGTCACGCGCTCCCCGAGCACGACGATACGTTGGCGGGGCGTGGTGTAGCACGCGCCGTCCCGGGTAAGACCATCGAGGATCGTCCAGGGCGGGTGGAGCCCAGTCGCCTCCGCCGCGCGGAACTCCTCCTTCGCGGCGAGCTCCTCGGGCCGGACCTCAACCGGCGGGACGACCAGGAACGGCTCGTCGAAGCGGGCTGCGATGCGCGGAGCGTCTTCCCTCGCCCATTCGTTGAGCTGCTCCTCGGTCACCAGCGACAGGAGCATGCCCTTCGACCTAACCGCGTAGCCTCGCGATGGCCCACTCCGCGAAGCGGAACGGCTCGGCGGTCTCCTCCGGTGTCCCCCGGATGTCGATCCCCATCTCGCCGTGGCGTCGGAAGCGCGCCGGCTCCCGGGTGCAAAGCTCCATCAGCCGCATCGGATCGAGCTTGTGGCGGGGGTGGAGCTCCACCGCCACCCGTACCTTGAGCACCGCGAGCTTCACCAGGCCGAGCTCCCGACAGCTGAGCCGCAGCTCGGTGAGCTTCTGGAGGTTCACCGCCTCGTCCGGCGGCGCGCCGTAGCGACCTTCGAGGTCATGCATCACCCCGCGGACCCGCTTGGTGTCGGCCGCGCGGGCGAGGCGACCGTAGGCGTCGAGGCGCTCCGCGGTGTCCGCGATCCACTCCTCCGGGATCACCGTGGGGAGCGGCACCTCCACCTCGGGGTCGATCACCTCGGCGACGACCTCGCCGCGCACGTGGGCGCAGGCCTCTTCGAGCAGCTCGATGTAGGCGTCGAAGCCGATGGCCGCGATGTGACCATGCTGTTTCTCGCCGAGGATCTCGCCGCCGCCCCGGAGCTCCAGGTCGCGGCTGGCCACGGAGAAGCCGCTTCCGAGCGCCGTCGCCTGCTGCAACGCATGGAGCCGGGTCAGCGCCTCTTTCCGCACCAGCCCGCTCCCGCCGACCAGCAGTACGCATCGGGCCTCGGCCGTGCTCCGCCCGACGCGACCGCGCAGCTGGTAGAGCTGCGCCACGCCGAACGTCTCGGCACGGTTCACGATCATCAGGTTGGCGTTGGGCAGGTCCACGCCCGACTCGATGATTGTGGTGCAGACGAGCACCTCCGTCTCGCCCGACGCGAAGCGTCCGAGCGCCGCTTCGAGCTGCTCCGGGGACATCTGCCCGTGCGCCACGTCGATGCGCACGTCCGGCAGCCGCTTTCGCAGCCACCCGGCCACGCCCTGGATGGACTGTACGCGGTTGTGGACGAAGAAGACCTGCCCGTTTCGGGCCAGCTCCCCTCGAACCTCGTCGGTGATCCGCGTGGCGTCGAAGCGCACCACTTCGGTGTGGATCGGGCGACGCCCTTCCGGCGGGGTGGTGATGAGGCTCATCGCGCGCAGGCCGGCGAGGGCCATGTGCAACGAGCGGGGGATGGGGGTCGCGGAGAGCGCGAGGTAGTGGATGCCCTGCGCGATCTTTCGGGCCTCCTCCTTCTGCTTCGTGCCGAAGCGGTGCTCTTCGTCCACCACCACCAGGCCGAGCTTGCGGAACCGGACCGCGCGTCCGAGCGCGGCGGTGGTGGCGATCAGAACGTCCACCTTGCCGTTGGCCAGGTCGGCGAGCACCTCGCGCGTGGCGGCGCTGTCGACGAAGCGGCTCAGCATCGCCACCCGCGCGCCAAACTCCTCCATACGCCGTTTGAAACTTCCGTAGTGCTGGTAGGCGAGGACGGTCGTAGGCACCAGCACCAGCGCTTGATGACCGTCGAGGAGCACGCGGAACGCTCCGCGCATCGCCACCTCGGTCTTCCCGAAGCCGACATCGCCGACGATGAGGCGGTCCATCGGCTCGCCCACCGCGAGGTCGTCCAGCACTGCGCGGATCGCCTCCTGCTGGTCCGGCGTCTCCACGAAGGCGAAGGCCTCCTCAAAGCGGGTATACAACTCGCTGGGCTCGTCAAACACCGGCGCCTGGACCACCTTGCGCTTCGCGTGCATGCGGAGAATCTCTGCTGCGAGCTTGAGCACCGCGTCGCGCACCTTCGCGCGGCGTACGTCCCAGGTGCTCCCGCCGAGCTTGTCCAGCTTCGGCTTTCCCTCTCCCTCGGCGCGGTAGGGCGCGATGAGGTCGAGCTTCCAGACGGGGACGTACAGGCGGTCGCCGTCGCGGTACTCCACCACCACGAAGTCGCCGGCGCTCTCCCCGAGCGGCATCCGCGAAAGGCCGCGGTACACGCCGATACCGTGTCGGCTGTGGACCACGAGGTCGCCGCGGTCCAGCGTCCCCAAGGAGCCCGCAGCGGCCTTCCGGAACTTCCCGATCGTGCTGCTCGGACGGTCGCGGAGCTTCTCGCCGAAGACCTCGTCGGCGGTGACGTAGGCGAGGTCGTCCGCGGCGAAGCCCTCGGGCAGGTCGCCCACCACCAGCGCGAGCGTGCGGAGCGCGGGTTCCCGACCGAACGTCACGTCGTGGGCGGCGAACAAGGCCCGGATTCGTTCGGCCCGGGTCTCGTCGTCCGCGACGAGCACCACCGCGGCGCCAGCGCCTGCCAGCTGTCGTAGCGCCTTCACGGTCGGCGCCAACTCCCCTGTGTGGCCGACCCGCAATCCGGAATTCGGGCGGGTGGCGAAGCCGTTGCCCGTCAGCGTGATCGGACGGGCGCCCTTGAGCCGCGCCAGCACTTCTCCCGCGCCAGCGTACCGGTCCCTTGGGCGCACGAGCGGACGTTCTTCGGGGGGCGCGGCGTCGAAACGGCTCTGCACCTGCTGGGTCCCCGAGCGGAGCGCGGCCTCGACCAGCGCCGGCTCCCACACGAACACTGGCCCGGGGAGGTCCACCAACGTGAGGTCGGCGAGCGCGGGCAGGTAGTCCTCGGCGGAGGCGAACCAGACGCCGGCCCGCAGATCGTTGAGGACGGCGCGCCGATCCTGCCCCACCACGTCCCGCTCGGCGCCGATGGCGTGGATGTAGGCCGCTGCGCGCTCCGCCGCTGCCCCGTCCAGCAACGCCTCACGGACCCCGAGCAGGGTCGCGGGCCCGCGGACGGCCTCGATCTCGTCGTCAAACCACGCGATGCGCGTGGGGCGTTCGTTCCCGAGCCCCCAGGCCTCCAGGGTCCCCCCGCGCAGCGCCGCCGTACCCGGCTCCGCGACGTGCGGCGCAACGAGGTAGCCGGCCGCGACGAGCCAGCGGAGCAGCGCCTGCGGCTCCACCACATCGCCCACCCGCACCGTCCGCCGCACCAGGGGCGGCACCTTCGCCAGCAGCGCGGCCGCTTCGGCCACGATCAACGCCCCCTTGCTCGCTCGCGCGAGGAGCCGCGACTGCACCAACGTCGGCTCCCGTACGTCCCCGTCCCAGGGGCGCCCAGAGTCGGCGGGGTACGCTAAGAGTTCTCGCTTTGGATCGAAGAATCTCAGGGCGCGTAGGGCGCGATCCATCGTTCGGGCGTCCGCCACCACGACGGTGGCGGGCCCCGACGGCACCAGGCGGCTGAGGACGTACGCGGGCGCGGTGCCCGCGAGGCCGCTCAGCTCGTCGGCGCGTTGGAGTCCGGAGAGGTAGCGGACCACGGGTTGTCCGTCTGGCTGCCGGGGAGCGCCGCCGCTTCAACGGGCAGCTCAACGGGGCGACGGAACATGTCGAGGTAGTATTGGACCATGCAGAGGTCCACGAGGATGAGCACCATGTGGTCCAACGTGCCGAACGCGACGTCGGCCCAGCTCGCCATCGATGGCACCAGGAAGACCAGCGCGAGCTGGTCGGGCACCCACCACAAGAGCGCGAAGACCAGCATGGTCTTGAAGATCGCGCCCCGCTTGAGCGAGGTGAGGCGCGCGCTGCGGCTGAGCGGGTGCTGCTCGAGGGGATCAAGGGTCGCGATGGCGTCCACGAACGCGTACTGCAAGCCGAAGATGATGCCCGGCACGATCACGACGTTGCCGAGGACAACCAGGGAGTAGGCGTAGAAGTGGGCCTTCGCCACCCGCCCGAGGCGGTTGAGGCCGAAGTTGATCGACCCCGCGAGGGTGGCCGGCTGGTTCTTCTCCCGCTGCACCCAGAGGTAGATCTGCGCGGCGGCTGCCCAGGCGCCCACGCCCAGCGCCCAGAAGCAGCTCAGCACGGCCTGCGTCAGCGTGCTCACCACCAGGAGCGACTGGCCGCTGAAGCCGGTTGCACGCGCCACCTCGTCGCCCATCCAGTGGGTCACGGCGAAGCCGGCACCACCACAGACCAGGGCGATGAAGAGCGCGATGTGGAAGTTCGAGAAGAACACGTTCAGCGCGTTCTTCAGGTTCGGGAGCACGACGGATTCGCTGGCCATTGCCCGGCGCCGCTAACCCAGCGGCCCCCAGGTCGGGGCCGGAGAGTTAGAATGTGACTGTGCGTAGAGACCCGATCGAGGCCGACGAAGAAGTCCCCCTGCCCATCGTCAGGCCCGCCCTCACCGCGCTCGACGAGGACGCCGTGCGCCTCGCCCTGGCGGGCGGCTCGGTCGTCGAGTGGAGCCGGCTGTCGTTCCGCAACGTCGAGGAGGTGAGCCGCTTCCTACGACTCTGGGGGTGTGACCTCGCGAATGATGCCTGGGCCCGTGAGCGCCTACGCTACGTGTACAACCAGGCCGTGGAGTACCTCGAGGAGCACCTGGGCCTGCACTTCGCCACCGAGGTCCGCCGCCCGCGGGACGTGCGCGACGCTTTTCTGCGTGCCTCGATGCGGGACCGCTTCAGCCGGCACCGCATCCAGTACTGCGCCATCCTCAAGCTGGTGCACGTCATCAACCACCTGGAGATGCAGGAGCTTCGCAGCCAGGTCGCGGTCCGCGAGCTCGATCTGCTCGACGTGGCCACCAACAAGGTGCTCGAGGCGGCCCGGCTGATGCGCGAGGAGGGCATGCCGGTCGAGGCCTTCTACGGCAACCGGAAGACCCGTCCCAGCGTCATCACCAAGCTGCTGGCGAAGCGTGAGTCCACCGCGGCCACCGTCTTCGACAAGCTCCGCTTCCGGATCATCACCGCGCAGCGGGAGGACATCGTCCCCTGCCTCGCCTGGCTCTTCCGAAACCTCGTGCCTTTCCCGGCGGTCATCCCCGGGGAGAGCGTGAACTCGCTGCTCACCGAGGCGGAGCTCGAGGTCGATGGCAAGGACGACGTCGAACGCGATGTCGCCCGGCTCCTCTCCGAAGCGACGAACCGGAATCCCGCGTCGGGCGGAGGCTACCGGGTGATCAACTTCGTGGTCGGGCTTCCCGTCCGCGTCTTCGACGCGCCGGGCGCCGAGCCCCCGCGTCATCGAGCGTTCCTCGGCGAGGTCGTGTCGGTGCTCGCCGAGTTCCAGGTGGTCGATCACGCGACGGATCAAACCAACGAGAGCGGCGAAAATCGCCACGAACTCTACAAGCTCCGCCAGTCCCAGAAGGTGTACGAGCGTCTGGGACGGAGCATGCCCGGCGCGGTCTTCGCCCGCGCCGGGCTGGACGAAGGCGGCGACGACGGTTAGCGCGGGCGGCCCTTTACTTCGGAGTTCCCATGGCCCGCACCCCGGCCCCCCGCAAGCGCAACAAGTCGGCCCATCACCGCGCGAAGCTCAAGGCCAAGCACACCAAGCAGCGCATGCGCGCCAAGGGCCAGCTGCAGAAGCGCGGCGGCGGCCGGCGCCTTCGTCGTTAGGCAGTGATGCCCGCGGCTCCCCGCCGTCACGCTGGGGTGCTGCTGCACCCGTCGAGCCTTCCTGGCCCTGGCCCCATCGGGGAGCTGGGGCCGTACGCGCATGCGTTCCTCGAATGGATGAGCTTCGCCGGGTTGGACACGTGGCAGGTGCTCCCCCTGCACCCCGTCGGCCCGGGCGCGTCGCCGTACGGGAGCCCCTCGGCCTTCGCGGGGGATCCGCGCCTTCTGTCCATCGAGTCCCTCGTCGCTGAGGGGCTCCTTGAGCCCGTGGCCATGCCCTGGGGGCTCGAGCGCGTGGATGTCGAGGTGGTGGATGCCTGGAAGCTCCCGCTTCTCCGCCAAGCCGCCTCTCGGCTGGTCGGGAGCCCCGAGCTCGCCGCGTTCCGTCAGGCCGAGTCCAGCTGGCTCGACGACTGGAGCCGGTACGCCGCGCGGGTCGACCGTGAGGGGCATGGGGAGTGGTGGCGCTGGGCGCCGGTCAGCGAGGCCGAACTGGAGCCCGCCGCCGCGATCCACGCCGCGCTACAGCTCCTCTTTGCCCGACAGTGGGGCGCGCTCCGAGAGGCGGCCCGCGTTCGCGGCATCCGCATCGTGGGGGACCTCCCGATCTTCGTCTCCCACGACGCGGCCGATGTCTGGTCCGCTCCGGAGCTGTGGCTGCTCGATTCGGCCCACCAGCCCGACCCGGTCAGCGGGGTCCCCCCAGACTACTTTTCGCCTACCGGTCAGCGCTGGGGCTCCCCGATGTACGCGTGGGAGCGCCATGCGGAGACCGGCTTTGCCTGGTGGCGCCGTCGCCTCGCCCGCGAGCTCGCGTTGGTCGACGCCGTGCGGCTCGACCACTTCCGCGGCTTCGCCGCCGCCTGGGCCATCCCCGCCGCCGAGCCCGACGCTCGGAACGGCACGTGGACCGCCGGCCCCGGCCGCCCGCTGTTCGACGCGCTCCGCGCCGAGCTCGGAAGCCTTCCCCTGTGGGCCGAAGACCTCGGGGAGATCACCCCCGACGTGGAGGAGCTCCGCACCGGGCTCGACCTGCCAGGGATGAAGATCCTCCAGTTCGCCTTTGGCAAGGGCGCGGACCATCCCTTCTTGCCTCACAACTTCGTGGGTACCCGGTGGATCGCCTACACCGGCACCCACGACAACGACACGGCGGCTGGCTGGTACGCGTCCTGTGACAGCGTCGTCCAGGACCGCTTCCGGGTCTACACCGGCCGCGACGGCTCCGACCCCGCATGGGCCCTCGTCCGGGAGGCCTGGGCCAGCACGGCGGAGACCGCCGTGGCGCCGATGCAGGACTTCATGAAGCTCGGCGCTGACGCTCGGATGAACACGCCGGGCGTGGCCGAGGGGAACTGGGGTTGGCGCCTGCGCGACCTTCCTTGGCAGTCCTGCACCTGGATCCGTCAGCTCGGGGATGCGTTCGGGCGCACGTCGCCCTGAACGCGCCGACTCAGTAGCTGACCTTCAGCGGCAGGTAGAGCTCGCCGTCCTTGTACTTCGGCCCGCCCACCATGAAGGTACCGTCGCGGTTGATCTTCACGGTAGTGTCGAGCAGGACGCCCTTCTTGCCCTCAAGCTGAACCCGCACGCGGGCGTGTTCGCTGTCCTTCGACTCCAGCGTGATGGTCAGCGTGCGGCCACCCTCGATCGAGAACTGCTCACTGCCGCCGGCCGCAAGGTCCGTGGACTGGGTAGACAAGAGCCGGTAACCCTTGCGGTTGAAGTAGCGGAGCTGGCTCGCCATCGACGGCGAGATCGCGGGGTCCATGCCCGACTCGCTGTCGGTGGCGTGCACGACGCTCACGGTGATGTGCGCCTTGGACGACGCGGGGCGACGTTCGCTGTCATGGCTGCCGTTGCCGGCGAGCGCCGGAGCCGGGGCCGCCGCGACGAGCATCGCGAAGAGGAAGACGAAGAAACTGGTGAAGCGGCGCATCAGCCCTCCGAGTCGGAAACGAGGATGATGGTGGGGCCGCCCTCGTCGAACTGCATGACGGTCACGGTGGCGTTGTCGGGCGTGTTGAGGTCTTCGATCTCGGCCTCGTTGAACGAAGCCACCTGGATGCTCTCGGGCTTGACCTCGGCCGCGATCTCCACGGGCTGGTACGCCCGAGGCGTGTTCGCGATGGAGAACAGCACCGCGGCGGCCATGGCGAAGACAACGCTGATCCCGCCGGCCGCGCTCCAGCGGCTGGCGAGCACGGGCGTGGCCGTTCGGGCGGCCGGTCGCAACTGCACGATCTCGGCGACCGGGTTGATCTCCGCCATGACGTCGTCCGCCACGTCGACGCCGCCGCCGACCGCGTCGTTGAGCGCGATGGCGAGCATCACGTCGTCCGCCACGTCGATCCCGCCGCCGACCGCGTCGTTGAGCGCGATGGCGAGCATCACGTCGTCCGCCACGTCGATCCCGCCGCCGACCGCGTCGTTGAGCGCGATGGCGAGCATCACGTCGTCGGCCACGTCGACCCCACCACCGACCGCGTCGTTGAGCGCGATGGCGAGCATCACGTCGTCGGCCACGTCGACCCCACCACCGACCGCGTCGTTGAGTGCGATGGCGAGCATCACGTCGTCGGCCACGTCGACCCCACCGCCGACCGCGTCGTTGAGCGCGATGGCGAGCATCACGTCGTCGGCCACGTCGATCTCGCCGGAGAGCGCATCCCGAAGCTCCCCACCCAGCGCCCGGAGCGCGAGCGCCTCGGCGGACGCCGGGCGCAGCCCGTCGGTCTCTTCGAGGAGCGCCAGCTGGGCGGGGGTGAGGAGGGACTCGGCCATGCGTGCGATCAACGCGCTCGGGTGGCGTTCATTCAATCCTCATGACCAGATTTCAGGATCCCCTGCAGCCGCTTCCGCGCGTAGTAGAGCCGGCTCATCACCGTGCCTTCAGGGATGTCCATCCGGTCGGCGATCTCCTTGTAGGAGAGCCCCTCCACCTCCCGCAGGAGGATGGCCTCGCGGGCGTCCTCGCTCAGTTCGTCGAGGGCGGCATAGATCCGCTCGTGCAGCTCCTTGCGTGTGAGCGCACGGATCGGGCTCTCGGCGTGGTGCTGCTCCGCCACCGTGCCGTCTTCGTCCCGCTGCGCCACCGCCTCCTCGAAGCTCGAGGTCCGCCGGCGCTTGTTCTTGCGGCAGTGGTCGATCACCTGGTTCATCGCGATGCGGTAGAGCCACGTGTAGAACGCCGAGTCCACCCGGAAGGTGTGGATGTTCTGGTAGGCCTTCACGAAGGACATCTGCACGATGTCCTTCGCGTCCTCCCCATTGCGGATCATGCCGACCACCATCCCGTGGAGCCGGTTCTGGTAGCGGAGCACGAGGGGGCGGTAGGCGTCGCTGTCGCCCTTCTGCACTCGGATGATGAGTTCGGCGTCGGAGAGGTCGTTCATCGGCATGGTCCCTCTATCGCCCCAGCGGGGCTGCGGCTTCCCTCAGTGGGCGTCGGCCCAGGTCGCGCCGGAGCCCCACTCGACCTTCAGCGGCACCCGAAGCGTCGCCACGCCTTCCATTGCCGCGGCGATACGAGGCGCGAGCGCGCCCACCTCGTCCGCGGGGCACTCGAAGACGAGCTCGTCGTGCACCTGCAGGAGCATCCGGGTGCCGGTGCCGGCGAGGATGGGCTCTACGGCGATCATCGCCAGCTTGATGAGATCGGCGGCGGTCCCCTGGATCGGAGTGTTCACCGCCACCCGTTCGGCAGCGGCCCGGTCCCCCTGGTTGGAGGCAGCGAGTCCGGCAATCGGTCGTTTGCGTCCGAAGAGGGTCTCGGCGTACCCGAGCTCCCGCGCGCGGGCCGTCGCGGCCTCCATGTAGGCGCGCACCTGCGGGTACCGGGCGAAGTACCCCTCAATATAGGCCGCGGCCTTGGCCCGAGGGATGCCGAGCTCGTTGGCGAGCCGGAACGCGCCCATGCCGTACACGATGCCGAAGTTGATCGCCTTCGCGGCCCGGCGCATCTCGCCGTTCACCAGCGCGGGGGCGACCCCGAACACCTCGCTGGCCGTCCGGCGGTGGATGTCCTCGCCCTGCTGGTAGCTCTCGACCAGTGGCCCCTCTTCGCAGTAGTGCGCCAGCACCCGGAGCTCGATCTGGCTGTAGTCGCAGCTCAGGAGGACGTGGCCGGGTCGGGCCACGAAGCAGCCGCGGATCTTCCGACCTTCTTCCGTACGGATGGGGATGTTCTGGAGGTTCGGGTCGTTCGACGAGAGCCGACCCGTCGCCGCCACGGCCTGGGCGAAGGTGGTGTGGATCCGTCCCTCGGTCACGTATCGGGGGAGGGCGTCGACGTAGGTGTGCTTGAGCTTGTAGAGCTCCCGATACGCCAGGATCTTCGCGGCGAGCGGATGCTCCAGCTTCTCCAGGGTCTCCGCGTCGGTGCTCCGCCCCACCTTGGTCTTCTTGCCGGGACTCAGCTGGAGTTTGTCGTAGAGGATGGTCGCGAGCTGGGTGGTGCTGTTGATGTTGAAGCTCTCGCCGGCGAGCTCGTGGATCTCCGCCTGCATCGCGTCGATCCGCTCCCCGAGTGCAGCGGAGATCTCGGTCAGCCGGGCGACGTCGCAGGCGATGCCGATCGACTCCATCCGCCCCAGGATGGGCAACAGCGGCAGCTCGATCCCGCGGTACACCTTGTCATTGGCCAACTTCTGCTCCAAGACGCCGTCCAGACGCCAGGCGTCGCGGGCTTCGGCGGACGCGCCGGGCTCCGCCGGGAGCTCCAGCCACCGCTTCGTGAGGTGATCGAAGGTGCGGCGTTGTTCGGGCACGAGCAGGTAGTCGGCGATCGTCAGGTCGCCGTCGATCCCGGACAGCGCCACGCCAGCCTCAGCGAGCGCATGCCACATGACCTTCATCTCGTAGCCGGTCTTCTTCACGGAAGGATCCGCGAGCAGCTCCGCGAGTGCCGGCGTTCGGAGCGCGTCCGCGGGGGTCCACGCCCACCCGCCGGCCCAGGCGAAGCCGAGGCGGCGAACGGCGCTGGCTTCCCCACGCTCCATCGACAGGGCGAAGCGGCCAGCCGCGCGCAAGGTGGAGGCCAACCGCTGCACAGGTCCGCGGCCCCAGGTGTCGGCGCAGGTGAGGGGAAGCTCGGCGAGCGTCTCGGCCGCGGGCGCCTCCGCCCGCAGGGCCTCCGCGCGGTCACCGAGGCCAAGCTCGTTCCACAGCGTTTTGAAGTTGTACCGGAGGAGACGTCGTTGGAGCTCGGCTGCATCGGGCTCCCCGGGGCGAAGCTCGTCGAGCGTCACGGTGAAGGGGAGGTCGGTGTCGATCTCCACCAGCTTCCGCGCGAGACGGGCGACGTGGGCGCTGTCGCGCACGGCTTCTCCGGTCTTGCCGCCGATCTTGTCCCATGCGGCGAGGACGCCCTCCACGTCTCCGTACTTCTCGATGAACTGGGCCGCCTTCTTCGGACCCACGCCCGGAATCCCCGGCACATTGTCCGAGGTGTCGCCCATGAGCGCGAGCAGATCGACGATGCGCTCCGGGGTGACGCCCCAGCGCTCGACGACGCCCGCGCGGTCCATGACCGTGTTCTTCCCGATGTCGAGCACGTGCACCCAGTCATTGACGAGCTGCCCGAAGTCTTTGTCCCCTGAGACGATCTGCACCTCCAGGTCCGCCGAGGCGAACCGCGTGGCCAGGGTGCCGATGATGTCGTCGGCTTCGACGCCCTGCATCGCGAGCACCTTGAAGCCGAACGCCGCGCACAGGGGCTCGAACTCCCCCCATTGTTGGCGGAGATCATCGGGCATGTCTGGACGAGTGCCCTTGTACTCGGGCCACAGGGCCAGACGCGCGTCGGCGCCGTGGTCGAAGCAACACGCGACGTAGTCGGGCTTGAGCTCCCGCATCAGCGACTTCATGATCCGGGTGAAGCCGAAGAGCGCCCGGGTGGGGAAGCCGTCGGGGGAGCGCATGTCGGTCTGGATGCCGTAGTACGCGCGAAAGATCTGGTTCGGCGTGTCGACCAGGAGGAGCTTCTGGGCCATGCGCGCCGCGTAACCGGGGTCGGGAGCCCGCGCGTCACCCCGGCCCGCCGTCGCCGGGTTCCGCTCCACTTCGCTGACGTTCGTCGGTGAGCTGCGCCGAAGCCCGCCGCGGAGGCCTGATCACCACGGATCGGTCCCAGCTTCGTCAAGGCCGTGTGGGGCCTGTCGCGCGCCGTGCCGGGCCGATGCCCCGGAGTTAGGCGCCGGGCATGTCTGACGTGCTCTTCAACCCCACGCCCGAACACGAGATGCTCCGCGCCATGGTGCGCGACTTCGCCCTGGCCGAAGTGGCCGGCCAGGCGGAGGCGCAGGACCTCAAGCAGGAGCTCAACGTCCCCCTCTTCCGCCGGCTCGGGGAGCTGGGCCTCCTCGGCATCACGGTCCCCGCGGCCGATGGCGGCGCCGGGATGGACACGGTGGCGGCGGTCATCGCCCACCATGAACTCGCGAAGATCGACCCGGGCTTCTGCCTCGCCTACCTCGCGCACTCGATGTTGTTCGTGAACAACTTCTACTACTGCTCCAACGAAGAGCAGCGCGGTCGGGTTTTGGAGAAGGTGGTTAGCGGCGAGTGGGTCGCGGGCATGGGCATGACCGAGCCGAACTACGGCACCGACGTGCTCGGGATGACCACGACCGCCGTCCGGCAGGGCGCGAAGTACATCCTCAACGGCACCAAGACCTACATCACCAACGGTCCCGAGGGGTACTGCTTCCTGGTGTACGCCAAGGTGGAAGGGCGCATCACCAGCTTCCTGGTGGATCGTTCCTGCCCCGGCTTCCGCACCTCCAAGCCGATCCACAAGATGGGCATGCGGGCCTCCACGATGTCGGAGCTGATCCTCGAGAACTGCGAAGTTCCGGTGGAGAACCTGCTCGGGCGGGAAGGCCAGGGCATCACCCACATGATGCGCAACCTAGAGATCGAACGGCTCACCCTCGCCGCGATGAGCCTGGGAATCGCCGATCGCTGCCTCGAGATCATGCTGGACTACGCCGGCCAACGCATCGCGTTCGGCAAGCCGCTCGCCGAGTTCGGGCAGATCCAGCGCTTCATCGGGGAGTCCTACGCGGAGACCGAGGCAGCTCGCTGCCTCATCTACCAGGTGGCCCGGTCGGTTGGCCCCAACCACCGCAACCGCGTCGGGTCCGATGCGGCGAAGCTGTTCGCGGCGCCGGTCGGCAAGGTCGTGGCGGATCGTACGATGCAGGTGCTCGGTGGCGGCGGCTACTGTACGGAGTTCCCGGTGGAGCGGCTGTTCCGTGACGCCAAGCTCTTGGAGATCGGCGGCGGTACGTTGGAGTCCCACCAGAAGAACCTCACCCGCGACCTGGTGAAGGCGGCGGGTCGGTGAATCGGGCGGCGCTGGTCCTCCTGACCGGGCTGGGCGGGTGCCTGAAGTACGAGGAGGGCATGGCCGAGCAGGGCACGCTCGCGTGCCAGCTCCACGACGCCTGCGGGAGCCTCGCAACCCTCGGCTACGACACGGTCGATGAATGTGTCACCGATGCGACGAATCAGGAATGGATCGCCTGCCAAGACTACTCTGAGCAACACATGCAGGCGTGTGTCGACGCATGGCAGGCCGCGGTGGACGGCAACGACTGCGGCGCCGAGGATGACCCGCCTGCCGTTTGCGCGACCGTCTGCACCGGCGATTAGGGCGCATCCCCACCCTCGGCGCTCCGATACACCGACAACGAGCGCACGGTCGCGCTTCGACCAACCGTCAGCGCTCCTTCGCCTCCGTCGACGGCTGCGGGAGCGGCCGGCTGGCCACGACCCGTCCCCCTGCGCTCCCCGCGCCCGGGCCCATACACAGCTCCCAGTCACAGGCGTCCACGAGCACCGGGTCGTGCTCCACCACCAGGACGCTCCCCCCCAGCGCCACGAGGCGGCGGAGCGCCTCCACGAGCACGGCGACATCTGCTGGATGTAAGCCGACGGTAGGCTCATCGAGCAGGTAGAGCGTCGCCTCGACGTCGCCCGGGCGGCCAAGCTCGCGCGCCAGCTTCAGCCGCTGCGCCTCGCCTCCGGAGAGCGTGTCGACGCCCTGCCCGAGCGGGAGGTACCCGAGCCCGAGCGCGTCGAGCGTCTCCAGTACGCCGGCGATCGCGGGCACCGCACCGAAGAGTGTTCGGGCTTCTCGCACGCTGGCGGCGAGGATGTCCGCTGCGGAGTAGCCCTTCCAGGTCACCGCGAGCGTCGCTTCGTCATAACGGCGGCCCTCACAGACCTCGCAGGGGACCAATACATCAGGCAATACGTGCATCGATACCCGGCGTGCGCCTTCGCCCTGGCACGCTTCGCAGCGTCCGCCGGCTACGGCCGTCGAGAACCGCTCCGGCCCGAACCCACGGGCCTTCGCCTCAGGCGTTCGTGCGAGGAGCTGCCGGATCGTGTCGAAGATGCGCGTGGCCGTGGCCACGGTGGAGCGCCCGGCTTTGGGGAGCGGGGTGCCATCCACCTTCACCACCCGTTGCACGCGCTCCTTTCCGGACAAGGCCGCGTACGGCAGCCCCGGCCGTTCGGACAGCGCCGGTGCCAGGGTGTCGAAGACCAGGGAGGACTTGCCCGCGCCGCTGGGTCCGGTGACCGCTGCCAGGACCCCGAGTGGAATCTCGGCGTCTCCCCGAAGCCATCGGCCGGAGAGCCCCTCGATACGCACCCATCCACGGGGCGCCAGCCGTGCGTGGGGCGCGACGCCCGCTTCCCCTCGGAGCCACCGTCCGGTCAGCGTCTCCGCGGAGAGGAGCGCCGCGGGCGTGCCCGAGAAGACGACGGTGCCCCCGTGCGCTCCGGCGCCCGGACCGACCTCGATCACCTGGTCTGCAGCGGCGATCACGGCCGGGTCGTGCTCGACGACGAGCACCGTGTTTCCCGAGTCTCGGAGCTCCCGCAGCAGCGTGACGAGGCGGGTGGTGTCGTCCGCGTGGAGCCCGGCGGTCGGCTCGTCGAGCACGTAGAGGACGCCTGTGAGCTGGTTCCCGATCTGGGCGCCGAGGCGTAGGCGCTGCCACTCGCCGCCGGAGAGCGACGGCGCCGCGCGATCGAGGGTGACGTAGTCCAGGCCTACCCGGAGGAGGAAGCCAAGTCGGCGTTCGAGCTCTTCGATCACGGGGATGGTCACGGCGGTGCGCGGCAGGTCGGCCAGAGACGCGAGCGACTCGCTCACCGTGAGGGCGAGCCGCTCCGGAAGGGACCGTCCGGCCACGCGGACCGCCCGGGCCTCCGCGGACAGCCGGGCGCCGGCGCACGCGGGGCACGGCAGCTCGCGCGTCCACCGTTCGTCCGGCCGCTTTCGGGCGGTCACCACGAGGCCTTCGGTCTGTTCGTCGCCGTGAAGAAGCCGATCGCGGTGCTCCCAGGGGAGTCGAGACCAGGCGACATCGGTGGGGATGCTGTTGCGCTCTGCCCAACGAAGCATCAACGCGCGGTTCGCCTCCGTCCACGGGAGGGCGGCGCCCTCGGCGAGCGAGCGGTCGCCGTCCACCAACGCGGCTTCGTCGACGTCGATGCGCACGCCGACCCCCTGGCAGGACGGACAGGCCCCGACGGGCGTGTTGAACGAGAACAGCCGGGGGCTCAAGGCGGGGAGCTCTCGGTCGCAGGTCGCGCAGTACGGCCGGGTCGCGAAGGTGAGCACGTGTCCGTCGGCCTCTGCGGTGAGCGCACCGCGGCCCGCCTTGAGCGCGGTGGCGACGGCCTCCTGGAGCCGTTCGCGGCGGTCCGGCCCGACGCGGATGCGGTCCACGACGAGGTCTACGTCGTGGGGGCCCGGGCTCTCGGCGGGCGGCTCATCGAGCAGCAGTTGCGCACCGTCCACCCGCGCCCGCAGGAACCCTTGGCGAGCAAGATCGGCGAGGAACGGACGTAAGGGGCCGGTCCGTCCGCGAGCGACCCGAGCGAGGAGTGTGAGCGCCGTTCCTTCGGGCAGGGCGTCGAGGGCGCGGACCACGCCGTCCACAGTCGTGGCCCGCACTTCGTCGCCCGAGGTGGGGCAGTACATCACGCCGGCACGGGCATAGAGCACGCGGAACAGGTCGTACAGCTCTGCGGCGGTGGCGACGGTGGCGCGCACGCTGGCGCCGCCGAGCCCGCGTTGCGCCACCCCGATCGATGGCAAAAGCCCGGTCATCTGCTCGTAGGCCGGGCGTGGGGCCTGTCCGACCTGGGCCCGTACCCACGCCGACAGCGACTCCACGAACCGCCGCTGGGACTCAGTGTGCAAGGTGTCGAACGCCAAGGAGGTCTTTCCGGATCCGCTCACGCCGCACACGACCACGAGCTGCCCGTGGGGCACATCGACGTCGATGGCCCGGAGGTTGTGCTCCGACGCCCCGACCACCCGGAGGATTCCCTGCATCTGGGGGCCTATCCGGCCCGAAGCACCACGCGCCGCCGCAGCTCCGCTTCTGCCCCCAGGAGGCCGAGCGCCGGGTGGGTGACCACGAAGACCGGCACTCCAGCGATCGCCGACCCGAGCTTGCCTTTCGCCTCAAAGCGGGCTCGGAATGAGCCGTTTCGGAGGGTGGGCAGGATCGTCGGCGCGATGCCGCCGCAGAGGTACACCCCTCCGCGCGCCAGACTTCGGAGCGCCGCATTCCCCGCCTCACTCCCATAGAGCTCGGCGAACCACTCCACCACCGCAGGGAGCTCACGACTCACCCGGGCGGGAGCCGCGGCTTCGTCCAGCCAGGCGGGAGCCGGCTCCCCGTGGTCCTCAAAGCTGAAACGGGCGAGGTTCACCAGTCCCGGGCCGGACAGCACCAACTCCCAGCTCGCACGCCCCTCCCGCGCGGTGAGCCAGGCTGCGAATCGGAGCTCCCGAGGCGTGGTAGGGCCGAAGTCGGCGTGTCCCCCCTCGCCGGGCACGACGCGATCCGGCGGGAGCAGGAGCGCCTCCCCCAGGCCCGTCCCCGCGCCAATCACGGCGACGGGTGCGTCCGCCTCCGCGACGCCGCCGCCGATCTGAACCAGGTCGCTCGGGGTGAGACGGCTCACGCCCAGGGCCGCGGCGTAGAAGTCGTTTACCAGGGTCACCGGGAAGCCGAATCGGGCCGTGAGCGCCGCGCCATCGACCACCCACGGCAGGTTGGTGGTGATACATCTGTTCTGTGTCACTGGGCCAGCGATGGCGATGCAGGCTGCATCTGGCCGACACATGCTCTCGTCGATCCAGCGCTGGATCAGCTCGCCGAGGTCCGCTGTCGCGGCGCTTCGCCATGTCCGTTCGTGGGGCACAGCCGTTCCCACCCCCCTGAAGCGAGCGTTGGTGCCCCCCACGTCCGCGCACAACCAGTTCATCGGCGAATGCTATGCTCCGCGCGTGAGCACGCCCACCCCTCCTGTCGACGCGCCCGTCCCCGAAGCGGTCAGCGCGGCCCCTACCCCCGAAGAAGTGCTCGCCGGCGAAGCGCGGGTCGGGGGGTCTCCACGGGCCCTGGCTGCCAACGGCGTGATCCTCGCGCTGTCCCGCGCGGCACGCTCCTTCCTCATCTACGAGCCGAGCAACGAGGCGATCCGGGTTTTCCTGGAGAACCTTCGCCGGACGGCGCACGACTTCCTGGAACAGCACGGCGAGCTCGACCTCGAGGTACGCCCGTTCGAGCTGGTGCATGGCGGCGAGGTCGTCTACCTCGACCGGGATCGTGAACGCTCCGTGGCCTTCCGGCTGTACCGGGACGGTGTGCGTCGGCTCACCCTTCGCCCCGGACTCGACTGGCATGAGCTGCTCAAGCTTCTGGAGGTGATGAGCATCCGCTACGTCGGCATCCGCCAGACCGAGGACGACCTCGTGGTCCTGCTGTGGAAGGCTGGGTTCGCCCACATCACCTTCGAGGCGGTGGAGGGTTTCGTCGCCGACGACGCCGACAGTGAAGGGCGCGGCGGACAAGCGGGCGCTACCGCGATGCACGTCGACGCGCCCCCCGACTTCGACCTTCCGGTCCCGGTCCGGCCCCAGATGGTGCGGGTGACGTGGCGGGAGGTCCCCGCCCCGGCGTTGGAGGAGCTCCTTCGGGAAGACGAGACGCAGGCCCTCCCCGAGCTCGCGGTGCGGCTGTGCGAGGAGCTGCTGGCGGCGGTCTCCACGGCGCCGGAGACCATCCAGTTCGCGGACATCTTGCCGCATCTCGTGGAAACGCGGGAATTCTTGTTCTCCGAGGGCCTGCTGGCCGGCTCCGTACGGCTCGCCTATGCCGCGGCCTCCGCCACGTTGCGGGACCCCGCGAGCGACCGGGCATGCGCCGAGTTCCTCGAGGGATTCGTCACGGCCCAGGCGCTCCATCGGTTCCTTCACACCGTCTCCCGGGACGCCCTGGACGCGCCACCGGAGCTCTACGCATTGCTCGATGCCCTCCCGGGCGACCACCTCCGCTCGCTCGTGGAGGTGCTCGGCACGGAGCAGGGGGAGGCTTCACGAAGGATCACCCGCCGGCTGCTCGAACGATACGTCGCCAAGCGCGGAGATGACGTGCTCGCCATGCTCGGCGGGGCCCCCACGGCGCTGGCCTGTGAGCTCCTTCGGGTGTTGCGCTACACCGACATGGATCGCGCCCGTCGGGCGGCGATGGAGCTCATTGAACGAAACGATCTCGAGATTCAGCTGGAGCTGCTCCACAGCCTCGAGCCGATGCCCATGTCCCCCGAGACCGGTCAGATGCTGCTGCGCCTCGCGGCGGCCGAGAACGAGGAGGTCCGCCACCGCGCGCTCGGCCAGCTCGGGGTGCGGAAGTGGACGGGGGCGTTCGCCCCGCTCGTCGCCCGACTGAAGAAGGAGGCGCCGATGCGCCTCCAGGACCACGAGGCGGAGGTGCTCGGGGAGACGCTCGCGGGGGTGTCCCCTGAGGAAGCCCTCGTCCAGTTCCGGGAGTGGTGCAAGCCCAAGGGGTTCTTCGGAGGCGTGCTCCCCGGGATCGGTCGACTCCAGCGCGCCGCAGTGGCGGGGCTGGTCGTGCTGCGTGGTGAAGAAGCGGAGTCGCTCATCCGCGCCGTCGCCGAGCGTGCCGGCTCGGAGCTGCAGGCCTACTGCACCCAGGCGATGGTGAAGCGACGGCGAATGGCCCGCGGAGGTACCCCATGAGCGACGAGATCCTCCAAGGACAGGAGCAGCTCGCCGCCGCCCTGAACCAGGCACGAGCGGGCGAAGACCGTCAACTCGGGCAGCGGGTACGCGAGCTCGGCGAGCAGTTCGTTCGCCTGACCAACGGTCTCGTCCGACTCTGCGGGATTCACGCGCCAGAGAACGCCGCGTTCAATGAGCCGACCCATCAGCTCGTCAGCACGCTGCTGCGCCTGGACAAGCTCATCGGCCAGGTGATGATCGTGTGTGTGGAAGGGCAGGTCTACGTCAACGACATTCGCGTGCGGATGGACGATCGGCTCTCCGGACCGCAGGCGTTGGAGGCGGAGCTTGGCCGGCACTCGTGCGGTGGACTGTCCTTCACCCGTCCGCTCGACGAGGATCAGGTCCGCGCGTTGGTGTCGTGCATCGCTGCGCCGGCGGCCTCCGAACGTCCGCTGGCCGCCATGGTCCAGGCCCTCCGGGAATGCGGTGTGCCGGAGGTCAACCCGCTCGGCCGGTTCCGGCTCCGGCTCACGGGTGAGCAGGCGCGGACCGCTTCGCAGGTCGAGCTACAGCGGACGTTGCAGCGAGCGAACAACGTCGTCGCCGAGGCGTGGGGCAGCCTCAGCGCCAACCGCATGCCCAACCCGCTGCCCATCCGACGGCTCGTCAACGAGTTCGTGGACGCGTCGAGCAACGATGACATGCTTCAGCGGGAGGAGGAGGAGGCCGCTGCCACGCATGGCAACGACGAGTTCTCGCTGCACTCGGTGCGCGTGACCACCTTCGCGCTCCTCATCGGCCGGGAGCTCGGGCTCCACCAGGCGGCGCTCGCCGACCTCGGAGTGGCCGCGATGTACCACGACTCCGGCTACGCTCAGCGGGATGAGTCGGGCTTCTCCCCTCCGTTTTCCGATCACGGCCTCGCTGGGGCCCGGCTGCTCGCGCGCCAACGTGGCTTTCACCAGGCCAAGATCAAGCGGATGCTGGTCGCCATCGAGCATCATCGTGACCTCGACCGGAATCCGTGCCTGTACGCCCGAATCATCCGCATCGCCGACGATTTCGAGAACTACACGCGGCTCCGCCCTTCGGGCGCGTTCATGTCCCCAGCTGAGGCGATCGTGCGCATGGCCAGCGCCGTCGGCACCGCCTACGACGCGCACCTCTTCCAGCTCTTCGTGAACCGGGTCGGTGCGTTCCCCCCGGGGACCCTCCTCCGCCTCAAGGACGGTCGCGTGGTCCTTTCGTTGTCGGGCGCGCGGGACGCCGCGCGCTTTTCCCGCCCGCTCTGCAAGGTCCTCCGCAACGCCGACGGCACGGAACCAGCCGACGAGCAGGTGGACGTCGCCACCGGCGGAGTCCAGATCGCCGAGGTTCTCCTTCAGAAGCGCTGATCAGCGTGCCCGGATGCGGGTGAGGGCCCACTCCGCGGCGTCGCCGACTGCCCCGCCCTCCCGCACCGCCTCGAGCGCGGGGATCGCGATGGGATCGCGGAGGTTTCCGAGCACGTAGGCGGCGTTCCGGCGCAGCCGTGGCCCAGCGGCGCGGCGGAGCGGAGAGCCAGTGAACCGCGCCTGGAGTGAGGCGTCGTCCTCGGCGAGGATGCTACGGAGATCGAGCCAGGCGTTGTCTGGTGCGACCTCTGGAGGGGGCGGACGCCGCACGTGCACGTGCGGGCAGACCTCCTGGCAGTCGTCGCAGCCGAAGAGCCACCGGCCGAGCTGCGGGCGGAGCTCGGGGGCGATGGGGCCGTCGTGCTCGATCGTGAGGTACGAGATGCAGCGGGTGGCGGTGAGGCCACCGGTGGAGCCAATCGCCTGTGTGGGGCATGCGTCGATGCATCGGGTGCACCGACCGCAGTGCTCGCCGAGCGGTGCGTCGGGCTCCACGTCGGCGGTGAGCATGAGCGTGGCGAGCAGGATGTAGCTCGTGTCGCCGGGGAGGATCTGGCACGCGTTCTTCCCTACGAAGCCCACACCGGCGCGCGCGGCCCACGCGCGTTCATACACCGGGCGCGTGTCGACGGAGCTGTACGAGTTCACATCCGGAAACATCCGATGTATCAGGGCCTGTAGCTTCCGTACCCGCTTCAGTACAAAGTTATGGTAGTCCCTTCCCCATGCGTAGGAGGCGACCCGGCCGGTGAGTCCCCCCGGATCTGGCGGAAGCGCCTGCGTGTAGTCGAAGCCAAGGACCAGGATCGAGCGCGCGCCGGGAAGGAGCTTCTCGACGTTCGCTCGCTCGTCCCGTCCCGTGGCGAGCCACTCCATCTGCCCGTGCCAGCCGGCCGCAAGAAAAGCGTCGTAGTGGAGCATGGACACGGGCGGCCCCACCGACGCGAACCGGGCGCGGATGAACCCGAGCCGCGCGGCTTCTGCGATGAGGGCGGCCTTCAGCTCCATGGGGGGGCGCTAACGCCGTGGCATTTTTTGGCACGCGAGCGGCAGTGGTCCGCGCTAATGGGCCCGGCGACTGCACCGGAGTACCCATGCCCCACGAGACCGTCATCATCGTCGGTTCCGGCCCCGCCGGCCTCACCGCGGCCCTCTACACCGCCCGCGCCAACCTCAAGCCCCTGGTGTTCGACGGTCTCCGTCCCGGGGGACAGCTGACGATCACCACCGAGGTGGAGAACTACCCCGGCTTCCCGGAGGGGGTGCAGGGCCCCGAGCTGATGGACCGGATGCGCGCCCAGGTGGAGCGTTTCGGCACCCGCTTCGTGATGGACGAGGTGGAGAGCTGTGATTTGAGCCAGCGCCCGTTCACGCTCCACACCGCCAACGGCGACACCTACACCTGCGATGCGCTCATCATCGCCACCGGCGCGGACGCGAAGTACCTCGGTCTCGAGAACGAGGAGCGGCTGCAGAAGATCGGCGGCGGCGTGAGCGCCTGCGCCACCTGCGACGGCTTCTTCTACAAGGGGGTCGAGCTCGCTGTCATCGGCGGCGGGGACACGGCAGTGGAAGAGGCGACGTTCCTCACCCGCTTCGCCACGAAGGTGTACATCGTCCACCGTCGGGATTCGCTCCGCGCCAGCAAGGCGATGCAGGCCAAGGCGGCCTCCAACCCGAAAATCGAGATGCTCTGGAACACGCAGGTGATCGACGTGCTCGGGCAGAACAAGATCAGCGGTCTCCGGCTGAAGAACACCGTCACCGGTGAGGAGTGGGAGAAGCCCATCGGCGGCATGTTCCTCGGCATCGGCCACCAGCCGAACACCAAGGCGTTCGTGCAGTGGATCGACCACGATGAGCTTGGTTACCTGGTCACCAAGCCGGGGCGTACGGCCACCAACATCGAGGGCGTGTTCGCCTGCGGGGACGCCGCGGATCATGTCTACCGGCAGGCGGTCACCGCTGCGGGCACGGGCTGCGGCGCCGCGATCGAGACCGAGCGCTGGCTGGAGGAGCAGGCGGCCGGCGGGGGGCACTGAGATGCTCGTCCTCCTCGCCGTGGCGTACGCGGCCGATCCCTCCATCCCTTTCACCCGCTACGAGCTGCCCAACGGCCTGCAGGTGATCCTCATGGAGGATCACCACCTGCCCCAGGTGTGCGTGGATACGTGGTATCGGGTAGGTAGCAAGGACGAGGCGAAGGGCCGCAGCGGCTTCGCCCACCTCTTCGAGCACCTGATGTTCATGGGGACGTTTCGGCTCCCGGGCAACGGCTTCGACAAGGTGATGGAGGCCTCCGGCGGCTGGAACAACGCCTGGACGATGGAGGACGCGACCAACTATTACGACGTCGGTCCGCCAAACCTGCTCGAGACCTTCATCTGGATGGAGGCCGACCGGATGCAGCAGCTCGGGGAGGCGATGACCCAGGAGAAGCTCGATCTTCAGCGGGATGTCGTCCGGAACGAGCGGCGGCAGAGCAACGAAGACCGCCCGTACGGCATGGTGGAGATCGAGATCCCGACGGCGCTTTACCCGACGGGTCACCCCTACGATCACTCGGTCATCGGCAGCCACGAGGACCTCCAGGCGGCCTCGGTCGAGGACGTGAAGGGCTTCTTCGCAAGCTGGTACGTTCCGAACAACGCGTCGTTGGTGGTTTCCGGGGACTTCGACTCGGCGCAGGCGCGAGGTTGGGTGGAGAAGTACTTCGGGGGCCTCGCCCGCAAGGAGCTCCCCGTCCGGGTGGTGCCCGGGCCGGTCACCACGCCGCAGAAGACCGACGTCACCATCACCGACCAGGTGGACGCCCCCCAGCTCAACCTCGTCTGGCACAGCCCGGCGAAGTTCGGCGCGGGGGACGCCGAGATGGTGCTGGTGGCGGATCTGCTGGGCGGCGGGGAGAGCTCGCGCCTGTACCAGCGGCTGGTGGACGGCGGTCTCGCCCAAGAGGTGGACGTCTTCCAGTACGGTCTCCAGTACGACGGGATGTTCATGGTGAGCGTGATCCCCATGTCCGGGGTGAAAGTGGAGACGGTGGAGAAGGTCGTGAAGGAGGAGTTGGCGAAGCTGGGGAATGCCCCGCCCACGCCGGAGGAGATGGAGCGGCTGCTCAACCAGCACGCGATCTCCACCTTCGAGGAGCTCGAGCCGCTGCAGAACCGTGCGGAGTCGCTCAACCGGTATTGGGCCTACACCGGCTCTCCAGACTATCTGGCGAAGGACGTATCGCGATTCTCAAGCGCACAACCGACGGCGATCTCGGCGGTGGTGGCTCAGTGGCTCAAGCCCGAACTCGCTACGCGCATCGTGGTGAACCCTGAGGAGGTGAAGAAGTGAACCGTCGCCTGCTCCTGGGCCTCGTCGCCCTCCTCCCGCTCACCGCGAGCGCCCGGCCCAAGCCACCACCGCCGCCTCCGCCGGTGGTGGAAGCTGCACCCGTGCCGGTGGATCCGCTCGCCACCATGCCCACGGTCGGGCCGGTGGTGTCGTTCTCGCCGCCCACGCCGGAGGTGCGTGAGCTCTCCAACCATGTGCCGGTTTGGGTGATCCCTTCCGCCACCCTGCCGATCTTCACGCTCGTGCTCACCGTGCCCGGCGGCTCGCAGCTCGACGCTGCGGGCCACGAGGGCACGGCCGCGCTGGCGATGGAAGCGATGCGGCGCGGAGCGGGAGATCGTACCGGTCCGGAATTTGCCGCCGAAGTGGAACGGCGCGGGCTCACCATCAACGGCGCGGCCACGGAGGACGGAAGCTACCTCACCCTCAGCGGGCCCGTCAGCCAGCTTGAGCCTGGGCTCGACCTGCTCGCCGACCTCGTCCTGCGCCCCAAGCTGACGCCGAAGGAGATCCGCAAGGCGCGCGACCTCCTGCTTGCCGGCCTGCAGCAGAGCTTCTCCGAGCCCACCTACGTCGCGGCTCGAACCGCGCAGGCGCTGTACTGGGGGACCGGTCACCCGTACGGTCGCCCGTCGGATGGGACGGAGGCCGGGCTGAAGGCGTCCAAACCGGCGGATGTGAAGCGCTGGGTGAAGTCGACCTTCGTGGCCGGCGGCGCCGGCTTCACGGTGGCTGGTGCGGTGGACGCGAACAGCGTGATCACCGCGCTCAACGCTCGCTTTGGGGCCTGGACGGGAACGGCCCCGACCGAGCCGGTGATCGCTGCCGCGCCGGTCCACGACCACGAGCCAATCTTCCTGGTAGACGTTCCAGACTCGGCCCAGACGGCGTTCTACGTGGCCTTCCCTGGCCCCCGCATCGGGGACCCGGTGGAGGCCCCGACCCGGGTCGGCACCATCGCCCTCGGCGGGACCTTCACCTCTCGCCTCAACGCCCTCCTGCGGGAGAAGCGCGGCTACACCTACGGGGTGAAGGCAGGGCTCAGTCAGCGGTTCTCGGCGGGGAATCTGGTGGTTCGCACTCGTATCCGTACCGACGTCACCGCCCCGGCGCTCACCGACCTCCTTGGGGAGCTCAAGGGGATCCAGACGGGGATCAGCGCGGAGGAGCTCGGCAAGGCCCAGGGCGCCGCCCGTCAGGACGTGGTGGAGGAGCTGGAGAGTCAGGGAGGCGTCGCGGGCACGTACGCGGAGGAGCTCTCCTACAACCGCAGTCCCGACACCATCGCCGCCGATCTGCGCGCGATCGGGGCGGTGCAGCTCGGGGATGTCACCGGGCCGCTGGCCGCTTGGAACCCCGACCACGCGGTCTTCGTGCTGGTGGGCGACCAGAAGGTGATCGAGCCCAAGCTGCGCGAAGCCGGCTACACGAACCTCAAGGTCGTCAGCCCGCTCTGATTGCGGCGGATTCCGGCGCCCCGCCCCACCGTCAGGCCGGCTCCCCCTCGAATGAGGTGGTGAGCCGCGCGGGCCATGGTATCTTGCCCATGCGCGCCCCCAGCGCGCGGAGACCCCCCCATGTTGTTCACCCTCGCCTGACTCAACCCAGGGTCCGGAGTGTCCGGACCGTACTGCGGCCACGCCGGGTGACGGGGAGTCACGCGGTCGTGCGACCGCGTGGAGCATCCCCATGGCTGACCTCGCATCCGTCCTCGCCACCCTCGAGCCCATTGTCGAAGGGATCGTGGCCCCCAACGCCTCCCGTGTCGATCACGACGGCGCGTTTCCCGAAGAGGCGGTCGCCGCCATCGCGGCCTCCGGGCTCTTCGGGCTGACCATCCCCGTCGCCGACGGGGGCCTCGGCCTCGGCCTCGACGCGGCCGCGGCCGTCGTCGAGCGGCTGGCTCGCGCGTGTGGAAGCACCGCCATGGTGATCTGCATGCACTACTGCGGCTCCGCGGTGATCGCTGCGCATGGGGACGCCTCCACCCGTCGCGCGGTCGCGGCGGGGAAGCACCTCAGCACGCTCGCGTTCTCGGAAGCGGGCTCCCGCAGCCACTTCTGGGCGCCGGGCTCTACCGCGACGGTGGACGGCGACACGGTGGTGCTCGACGCGTCGAAGTCCTGGATCACGTCGGCCGCGAAGGCCACGGCGTACGTCTGGTCCTCCAAGCCGGTCTCGGCCGAAGGTGCCTCCACGCTCTGGCTGGTCCCGAACCCGACCGCGGGCCTGGTCACCACGGCGGCCTACGACGGCCTGGGGCTGCGCGGGAACGACAGCGCGCCGGTGCGTGCTTCGGGAGCCCGGATTCCGGCGACCAACCGTCTCGGCGAGGACGGCAAGGGCTTCGACCTGATGATGGGCGTGGTGCTCCCCACCTTCAACGTGCTCAACGCCGCGTGCTCGATCGGCCTCTGTGACGCCTCGGTGGCGGCTACGGCCGCCCACGCCGGCGCCATCCGCCACGCGGACGCGGGGGTGTCGCTCGCCGACCTCCCGACCATCCGCGCCTACATCGCGCGGATGAAGATCAAGACGGACCTCGCTCACGCCTTGATGGCGGATACCCTCGCCGCCCTCGGCTCCGGGCGCGCCGACGCGATGCTCCGGGTGCTCCAGATCAAGGCCGCGGGCGCGGAGACGGCGCTGGAGGTGACCGCCACGGCCATGCGGGTGTGCGGCGGCGCGGCGTACCGCAAGGAAGTTGGCGTCGAACGTTTCTTCCGCGACGCCCAGGCGGCCAGCAGCATGGGCCCGACCACCGACGTGCTCTACGACTTCATCGGGAAGGCCGTCTGCGGCCTCCCGCTCTTCTGAGGGAGCGCCATGCGTCCATTCGTGCTCGGTGCCGTGGCGTACGACCCGAAGGTCGTCACCATCTGGGACGGCTTCAAGCTGTTCTTCGAGGAGCGGGGCCTCCCGTTCGACTACGTGTTGTTCCATAACTACGAGCGTCAGGTGGCGGCCCACTTCGCTGGGGTGATCGACGTGGCCTGGAACTCGCCACTGGCGTGGATCCAGGCGGAGCGGATCGCCTCCCGGACTGGACGTCGGGCCACGGCCGTGGCGATGCGCGACACGGATCAGGACCTCACCTCCGTGGTGGTCGTTCGGGCCGACGATCCCGCGCAGAACGTGTCGGGGCTGCGGGGGCGTCGCGTCGGGGTGGGCGCGGGCGATTCGCCGCAGGCGACGCTCATCCCGCTCTGGTCGCTCCAGCAGCAGGGCCTCGATACATCCGCCGATGTATCGGTGGTGCGGCACGACCTCCTCGTGGGCAAGCACGGGGACCACATCGGCGGCGAACGGGTGGCGATGGAGGCGCTCTTGAAGGGGGAGGTGGACGCTGCCTGCATCCTCGACGCCAACCTCGTCGGCTTCGCCGCCGATGGCACCGCGCCTGCTCATCGCGTCCGCGTCCTTCACCGCACCGCCCCGTACGATCACTGCAACTTCACCATCCTCGACGGGGTGGACGGCGCGGCGTGCGAGCGGTTCGTCTCGTTGCTGATGGGGATGTCGTGGGACGACCCGTCGGTGCGCCGGTTGATGGACCTTGAGGGGCTCAAGGCGTGGCGGCCGGGCCGCACCGAGGGGTACGCACAGCTCGACGCGGCGTGCACCACCTTTGGGACCATCGACGCCTTCGTGGCCTCGGTGGGCTGACGTGCCCCGGCTCGACCTCGGTCGCCACTCGCTCGCCCGTGGGGCGCACCTCGCGCTCCGACGGGCGCTCTCCGCGCTCGAAGCGGGCGAGGAGTTGGTGATCGTGGGCGAGGATGGAGAGCTCGAGGTGCATCTCGGCACCCACGCCCGCCGGTGGGGGGCGGGCGTGGAGCGGGATGGTGCCGGTTGGCGAGTGTCCCGGCCGATGCACCTCGACGGGCGGTGGCGTGGCGCGGAGCGGACCGGCCAGGCCGGCATCGACGGCGTGGTGGAGCGCGCCTCACCCCACTGGGGGCTCGCCGCGCGCGGTGCCGCCGTTGAGGCCGGGAGCCCGGAGTTTCGATTCCCGCTGGCAACACGCGATGAATTGTGGACCGAGGAGGCCTCGCGCCTGTACCTGCAGGCAGCGGCAGCGCAGTGGGATCCCTCCACCGCGATCGACTGGTCGGCGCCCATCTCCCACCCTCCGGAGGTCGAGGACGCGGTGGTGCAGGTGATGACCTATCTGGTGGAGAACGAGACGGCCGCGCTCATCGTGCCCGCTCGGTTCTGCGCGCAGGTGCATCCGCATTTCCGGGAAATCTTGCAGCTGCTGGCGATCCAGGCGGCCGATGAAGCTCGGCACATCGAGGTTTTCACCCGTCGAATGCTCCTGCTCCGCTCGGCGCCGGCGTTGTCCACCGCGGGGGGGCAGGCGTCGCTCAAGACCTTGACCGACGAGCCGGACTTCGCGCTCGCCAGCTTCCTCACCTCCGTGCTTGGGGAGGGCAGCTTCCTCGTGCTGCTCCGCTTCTTGGAGCACCATGCCCCCGATCCGGTGACGTCGGCCGTCGCGCGACTCGCTGCGGTCGACGAGGCACGACATGTGGCGTTCGGGCTCGCGCATCTCGAACGTCATGTCGCGCGCGACCCCAGCCTGAGAGACCGGATGGCCAATGCAGTGCTCGGGCGCCACGCCGCCTTGCAGCACACCGCCGGCCTCAACGAGGAGGTCTTTGAATCCCTGGTGCTCCTGGCCGCCGGGAGCCTGGAGCTCGACGCGCTCGAGCGTGGCTGGGACGCGGTCACCGCGCTCGGCGAGGAGATGGACGCGGGGCGGCAGGTCCGGCTGCGTCGGTTGGGCTTCAGCGACGTTGACGCGAAGCAGCTCAGCAGCCTCCACACCCGGAACTTCATGTAGCCGCGCTCAGCGCTCGATGCGCAGCTCGTCCACCACCGTTGGCTCCTCCGGCGCCTCGGTCGAGCCGACCTCGACGAAGCTGAGCGACAGGGTGCTCGGCGTCACGGAGCCCACGAGGAAGCCGTGCTGGGCGTCGACGGCTCCTTGACCCGGAGCGAGCTCGGGCCAGGCGAGGTTCTCGAGCTGGTCGCCGCCCGCCATTCCGGGATCGATGACGCCCGTGTCGAGGTGCTCGAACCCCGCGCTCGGCGTGACCAGGTAGGCCACCCCCTGATCGTCGCCCCGGCCGTACGTCGCGACCGGGTTGTTGGAGAATCGAAGCGGCACGTAGCGTTGGTAGATGTGTTCGTGGGCGCGGATGTCGACGTCGACCACGCCGTCGAACAGCTCGGTGAGCGGGCGATAACGGGGTGTCTCCACGGCGAAGCGCTTGCCGATGTCGTATCCAGGGTGGTGGGCCTGGGTGATCACCCAGTCGACGTCGGCGTCCGTGCCGTCGCGGAGCTTGCCGAGCTCGGCGGAGATCCATGCGTACTGGGCGCTGTCCGGCTCCAGGTCGTCGAGGGACTCGGTGCTGATGGCGAACACGCGCATTCTTCCGTAGTCGAAGCGGTAGTGGTCCTCGTTTCCATCCACGGAAGGGAGTGCGAACCAGCTCCGGTAGTGGCGCGTGTCCGGTGACGAGAACACAGAGGGGGTGTCGTGGTTTCCCACGCTGGGCACGATGGGGATGTGGTCGAAGAGCTGGCGTCCTGCGTCGAAGAAGAGCCACCAGAAGCCGGGCGAATCTTGGGCGGAAAGGTCACCCGGGGCGAGGACGAAGCGCGCGTCGGGGCAGGCCGTCATCATCGTCGCGGCGAGCTCCGGCCACCGCTGGCCGTCGCTGCCCGCGTCCTGCATGTCGGAGGCCACCAAGAACGTGAAGGTGTCGTCGGTCTCGGACGCGGTGGTGAACGTGGACCATGGCGACGCCCGCCCACGGGAGTCGAGGACCCGGTAGTCAAAGCGCGTGGCCGCCGGAAGATCTGTCAGCGACACATGATGCAGTGTATCGGATGTGTCGTCGCGCACGAACGCCGTGTTCTCCCGGTCGGGTCCATACTCGACCAGGCCCATGCCGGGCTGGCCGGTTGCCCAATTCACCACGATTCCCTGGGATGGAGCTGTGGAGTCGTCCCAGGTCAGGAACGGGCCTACCGAGGGGAACACCAGGTCCCAGGTGTACTCGGTGCCGCCGTGATCTTCGATCGTTCCCTCGGCGTCGAAGATCGCGGAGACGGCTCGGACCTCGTCGGGGACGTCCAGGGGGAGCGCCCAGCCACCGGGCTCGGGGACCATGGCGGCGTGCACGCCGTATCGGAAGGTGCCCTCGGGGTAGACCGATGTGGCCGCGTTGGGCGAGGCCTCGCGCGCGGACCAGCCGTCAAACCCGTAGAGCACGCCGACGGCGGGCTGACGGGCGAGGGCCCCGGTGTAGTGGAGCACCCCGTCCGCGACCCACATCGACGGCGCGAGATAAGGGTCCAACTTGGCAGGGTCGAAAGGGTGGATCCGGCTGCTTGCTTCGGATCCGCCGCCGGACCAGCTCCGCGTGCACGTCCACAGCTGGTCCGCGCGGGTGTAGCCTGGAAACACGGTGTCTCCGGGCTCCCGGGTCAGGAGCGTGAGCCCGGTGAACGGGGCACCGTCCACGGTCCAACTCAGGGTGGACGCCACGCCTTCCGGGGCGAGCGCTGCGGCACAGAGGATCGGGTCCACTCGCTCTCGGGCTTCGGCGCTCAGGCCGAGGGTCCATCGGCCGGTGTCCGCCTCGGGCGCGCTGTCGATCTGGCTGTCCTCTTCCGGCGCCTGGCCGGTCTCCGCGGAGTCGGGCGACGGGGTGGCGGTGGTGCAGGCGACGAGGAACCACATTCACCTGCACTGTACCCGAGGATCACGCTACGTCGTGGACATGGACACCCGGATTGTCGGTCGCAGCGCGGAGACCGTGGCCTTGCACGCCTGCCTCGCGGCCGAGCGGCACGTGCTGCTCGAAGGGCCGGTGGGCGTCGGCAAGACCGCCCTCGCGCGAGCGGTCTGCGGGGAGCTCGGCCGCCCCCTGGTGCGCGTAGACGGGGACGGGCGATACACCGAGAGCAAGCTGGTGGGGATGTTCGATCCGCCGGCCGTGCTAAGCAGCGGGTACAAGGTTGAGAATTTCATCGACGGGCCGCTGGTGTCGGCGATGCGTCAGGGTGGCGTGCTCTTCCTCAACGAGCTCAACCGGATGCCCGAGGGGGTGCAGAACGTGCTGCTGCCCGCGCTCGACGAGGGGCGGATCCAGGTCCCTCACCTTGGCGAGATCCGCGCGGCGCGCGGCTTCGCCGTGGTCGCCACCCAGAACCCGGCGGAGTTCGTCGCGACCGGCGCTCTCTCCGAGGCGCTGCTCGACCGTTTCGAGTTGGTGCGACTCGACTACCAGGACGAAGGGGAAGAGCGGGGGATCGTGGCCCAGGAGGCGCGCTCCGCTCCGGACGCGGCGACCATTGCCCACGCCGTGGCCATCGCCCGGCAGACGCGCGTGGACCCGCGGGTTCGTCGGGGCGCGTCGGTCCGTGCCGCGATCGCGATCGCCGACATCGCGGCTCGCCTCGGGGGCGACGTGCTCCGCGCGGCCCAGCTCGCGCTCCCGACCCGAATCGAGCTGGTGGACCCCAGCGCGACGCCGATGGGGGCGTTGGTCGAAGACCTCGCAAAAAAAGCGGGGGTCGAAGCGCATCGCTGACCCTCGGGCGCGCGTCGACTGGCCAGGTGGGGGATGGGGTGGACGGCGGGACGGTGTCCGCCGGGGCGCAGGCGGTTTCCGGGCCGCAGACGCCCTCGTTGCCGTCGGGTTGGGAGGCGGCCGTCGCATGGCGGCGCATCTCCGGGCAGCTCGCGCCGGGGGCGCGTCAGCAGGTGCGGGAGCAGGCGATCCAGGCGGTGATCGCCCGGGCGCGTTTGCTCGTGCGGCATGCCCGCAGACCGACACGCGCGGAGCAGGGTGCCTGGCCGGGCGCGGGGGACCTCGACCTGGAGGAGACCTTGGAGCGTCCACGTCCCTGGTCCCCCGACGACGTTCGTCTCTCTCGGATCGAACCTCGGGAGGCGGACGTGGTGGCGGTCTTGGACATGTCCTTGTCGATGACCGGGGAGAAGATTGCCCTTGTCGCCGTCGCCACGGCGATCCTCCGGATGAAGTTGGAGCACGTGGCCGTGGTTGCGTTCGACACCGTGCCGCACCTTTTGGTGCGGTCCGGGGAGCGGGTGGCGCTACGCGAGGTGGTCCGCCGGGTTTTGGAGGTTCCCGCGCAGGGCTACACCAACATCGAAGGTGGGCTCCTGGCGGGCTGGGCGCAGCTCCGCAGCGGGACGCATCGAGAGCGGATCGGCATGCTGTTCACCGACGGGGTGGCGAACGTCGGCTGGGACCCGGTACGCGCCGCTTACCGCTATCCGCGGCTCCACGTGGTCCATGTCGGCGAGCATCACCCGCAGGGCGCGCGGACGTGCCTTGGGATGGCGCGAGCCGGCCGGGGGCGGCTCTACCGGGCGCGTTCGTATCAGGATCTGCCTGGGGTGGTCCGCGTGGCCGTTCGGGAACTTTTCAGGGGTTGAAGGCCGGGGTGAGCCCAGGATGGCCTTTCCGTCATGCGTGGAAATCCCAGCACGGCGACGGATGGAGCGTGACCTCGCTGACAATTGCTTGACCTTCGGGTGCTGGGGTGTCGGTTGTGCCATACAATGGCGACGGTCTCCCCCCTGAGGATCATGTCGTACAGCCGTCTCGTGTCGCGCGCCTTGCCCGCCGCTGCCCTCACCGCCCTCGCGTTGCTCCTTCCGAGCGTCGCGACCGCGGCGCCGACCGCCTACGGCGGGCCGGACAGTTACGGCTACTACTACGCGGACAGCACGGTCTCGGGCGGCCCGAGCTACGACTCCACGATCTTCACCACCGCGGTTTCGAGCGGGACGGAGCTCACGACGGCCGACTCGGCGGACGACACCTCACAGGCGCTCACGCTCCCGTTCACGTTCACCTTCTACGGCACCGCCTACACCTCCGCTTACGTCTGCTCCAACGGCTACATCTCCTTCACGTCGACGTGCTCGTTGAGCAACACCGCGTTCGCGTCGAACACGTACTCGATGATCGCCCCGTTCTGGGACGACCTGGACAACCGTGGCACGGGCACTTCCTATATCTACTATTACACCTCGGGCAGCTCCCCGAACCGCGTGCTCAACGTGGTGTGGATCGACACCACGCACTACAACTACACGGCCGCCTACGGGAACATCTCCTTCGCGGTGCAGCTCAAGGAGACGACCAACAACATCGTCCTTCAGTACAAGGACGTGACCCTTGAGGGCACCGGGGGGACGTCGTATTCTGCGGGTTTGTCGGCCACCAGCGGCATCGACCAGGGGAGCACCTCCGGGTACTACCTGCAGTACAACTACAACTCCGCGCAGCTCACTGGAAGCTCCGCCGTGGAGTTCACGCCGAGCGTCACCGTGGTGGCCGAGGCGAATGGCCCCTACACCGCGACGGAGGGCGGCACCGCCACCCTCAGCGCCAGCGGGTCTACCTCCACGGGCGTCACCTACGCCTACGACTGCACCAGCGACGGCACGTACGAAACCACGGGTTCGTCGGCGTCCAGCTACGCGTGCACCTATTCGGACAACGGCACCTACACCGCCACGGTGAAGGTCACCAACAGTGTTTACGGGGCCACCACCACCGACACCGCCACGGTGACCGTGGCCAACGCCGCGCCCACGCCCGTCTCCTGGTACGTGGATGGCTATTCCACCGGCAGCTACTCCAGCTCAGGAGGCTACGCGTACTACACCTTCTACGCGGATGAGGGCGACACCCTCACCGGCGGCGGTTCGGCGACGGACGTTGCGGCGGACACCGTGACGATCACCCAGGATTGGGGTGACGGCACGATCGACACCGCGGCGAGCGGCACCTACATCACGCACGCGTACGCCGACGATGGCATCTACACGCTGAGTGTCGAGGCGTCCGACGAGGACGGAGGGACGACCGACTTCACCGCCTATGGTGGCCTCTACGTCGATTGGTCCATCGCCAACGTCGACCCTGAGATCGTCCTCGCCACCGAATGGCCCGGCACGGAGTCGGTCGCGACCAGCTTCGCGGCCTCCGCGGCGGATGTCGGCACCGCCGACGTTCTGACCTACGTCTGGAGCTTCGGAGATGGAAGCTCCGGCTCGGGGGACGCGACGACCCACCTGTACGCCGACGCCGGCACCTACAGTTGGACGCTCACGGTCACCGACGACGACGGCGGCTCGGTCACCACCGGCGGCACCACCACCGCCGCCGACGTCCTGCCCACGATCTCGGCCGCGACGTATGGGAGCACGAGCGAGGGCAGCTCTGCCAGCTTCTCGGCGACCGCCTCGGCGGGTGCGTCGGACACGCTCACCTATGCGTGGACCTTCGGCGACGGGAGCACCGGATCGGGGGCCAGCCCGTCCCACACCTACGCGGATGACGGCAGCTACGCCGTGACGCTCACGGTCACCGACGACGACGGCAACTCCACGTCCACCAGCGGGACGAGCACCATCACCAACGTCGCACCGACCCTCGGCTCGGTCTCGGTCACCGGGGCCACCGAAGGCAGCGTGGCGACCTTCACCACCTCGGCCGTCGATCCGGGCAGCGAGACGCTCACCTACTTCTGGACCTTCGGCGACGGCGCCACCGACACCACCACCACGGCCTCGGCCACCCACACGTACGTGGAGGATGGGACCTACTCCGTCACCGTCCTGGTGATGGATGGGGACGGGGGCACCGACACTGACACGGTCTCCGTGGCCGTCGCCAACGCCGCCCCCGTGTTCAGCAGCTCGTCGGTCCCGAGCAGTGGGAAGGAGGGCAGCTCGGTGTCCGGCTCCGCCGCGGCGACGGACGCCGGGACCACCGACGTCGTCACCTACACCTGGGACTGGGGCGACGGCACCACCAGCACCGGCGCTGCGGTGACGCACACCTACCAGAACGACGGTACGTACCTGGTGCAGGTGACGGCGGCCGACGCGGACGGCGGCAGCACGACTCGGACCGGCTACGCCACCATCGCGGGCGTCGCGCCGGTGATCGGCTCCCACAGCGCGGTCGGAACGCTCAACGAGGGCACCAGCTCTTCGTTCTCCGCAGCGGCCACCGACGCCGGCGTGCTCGACACCCTCACGTACACCTGGGATTGGGACGACGGCACGAGCAGCACGGGCGACGCGGTCTCCCACGCCTGGGGCGACAACGGAACCTACCTCGTCACCTTGACCGTCACCGACGAGGACGGGCTCGCGGACAGCGACACGTTCGTGGTCACCGTCGACAACGTCGCGCCGACGGCCGGCGCGATCTCGGCGATCGCGGGCGACGAAGGCGTGAGCCAGACCGTCACCGTCGCGGTGATCGACCCCGGCTCCCTCGACACGTTCAGCTACGAATGGGACTTCGGCGACGGCACCACCGGAACCGGCTCCTCTCCGAGCCACGCGTGGCCGGACGAGGGCACCTACACCATCACCGTCTCTGTGAAGGACGACGACGGAGGCACCGCCGCCGCGGTGACCACCACCGTGGACATCGCCAACGTCGACCCCGTCATCTCGGGCTCGCCGGACACGACCGCCGACGAGTCCGTGGCCTGGAGCTACGCCCCGACCGCGGTCGACGTCGCCGCCGACACGCTTACCTGGAGCCTCTCGGCCGCGCCCGCCGGCATGACGGTGGACGCCGCCACCGGCGCCCTCGCCTGGACGCCGACCTGGGCCGACTCGCGCACCCCGGTCGTGGTGACGATCGACGTCGCGGACGGCGACGGGGGGTTCGGCAGCCAGAGCTTCACCGTGGAGGTCACGGCCATCGACAGCGACGGCGACGGCATGCCCGACGGCTACGAGGATGCCTACGGCCTCGACAAGGGCGACGCGTCCGACGCCGGGGGCGACCTCGACGGCGACGGCATCCCCAACGGCGACGAGTTCACCGCCGGCTCCGACCCGAGCGGGTTCGACGGGCCGACCGCTCCGATCCTCGTGGCGCCGATCGGCGGCGATTACACCGCCACGGTCACCCCTGACCTCGAGATCGGCGACGCGGCGAGCAGCCGCGGCTACCCGCTCACGTACGAGGTGGAGGTGTACGCCGACGCTGCGCTCACCTCGCCGGTGACCAGCGTGGCGGACCTCCCGGACGTCGACGGCGACGAGGTGTGGACGGTGGACGTGAGTCTCTCTGACAACACCCGCTACTACTGGCGCGCCCGCGCCAACGACGGTCTGGTGGACGGACCCTGGGCCACCTCCGAGGACTTCTACACCAACACCGCGGAGGATGCGCCGAGCACCCCCGTCCTCTTCCAGCCGATCGACGGCGAGGTGGCCACCTCGGTCACCCCGGACCTGATCTGGACCACCGCGCTCGACCCCGACGGTACCGCCGTCACCTACGACGTGCAGGTGTGGGACGCGGCCGGCACTACCCTGGTGACCGAGATGGCGGGGGTCACCGACGACACGCTGGACGCCTATGGCGACTGGATCGTCGACGTCGCGCTCGCCGAGGACACCGTGTACACCTGGACCGCCCGCGCGGTGGACGGTTCAGGGAGCACCAGCCCCTGGGCCGAGCCGGAGTCCTTCCTGGTGTCGAGCGAGAACGCCGCCCCCAGCGACGTGTCCTGGATCAGCCCCACGGACGGCGCTTCCCTCGTGGAGCTCTCCCCCGTGCTGAGTTGGTCGACGTCGACCGACCCTGAGGGCACCGTGGTGAGCTACCGGGTGGAGTCCGATGTGGACGCTGGCTTCACCAGCGCGGTCGGCGCTGACGTCGACGGCACCACGCTCGACCTCGCCGCCGCGGGCGCCGCGCTCCAGGAGAACACCACCAACTACCTCCGGGTGCGCTCGACGGACGTGGACGGTGTCTCCAGCAGCTGGTCGGTGATCTCGGTGTTCGTCCGCGGCGAGAACGAAGCGCCCACCGCGCCGACGCTCACCGCGCCGGCCGACGGGGAAGAGGTCTCCGCGCCGAACTTCACGTTCGGGGGCTCGACGGACCCCGAGGGGGACGCCATCACCTACACGGTGCAGGTGTCGGAGTCGGCGGACATGAGCTCGGCGATCACCAGCGGCGCGCTGGACGTGACCGATGGCGCGGGCTCCTGGGACGCCGGCGACGCGCTCGCCGACGGCAACTGGTACTGGACCGTGGTCGCCACCGACTCCGAAGGGGCCAGCACGGCCGCTGAACCCTGGGCGTTCACGCTGTCTGCGGACGGTGGAAACGGCCAAGACTCGGGCACGCCCACCGACGGCAGTGGCTGCAACTGCGACGCCTCGGGCGGGACGGCCGCTGGCCTCGCGGCCGGGCTCATCGGGTTCGTGCTCGCGCTGCGCCGTCGCCGGGCGTAGGTTCGGGGAAGGACCGCGGCCCCGCCGGATTGCGCTGGCGGGGCCGCTCGCGTTTTGGGCGCGGGGCGGAGCCCTGTCCGGGCCGGAGGCCACGCGCCAAAGCCCGGCGCGAAGGCGCCCAGCGCGATGCGCAGCCAGCCGGCCGCGCGCGCCGCAGGCGAGCCCGGCCGACCGCCCGTCGAGTCGCTGGGAACCGCGCATCGCCCAGATGGGCGATTCGGATCAGGAGAGCGGGAGCCGGCGGAGAGGCTCGGCCACGGAGAACGGCGCCCCGGTGGCGGCGCGAACCTGCTCCACCGTGAGGTCCTCGGCGATCTCGATGAGCTTCAGCCCACCCTCGAAGGTGAAGACGCCGTAGTCCGTGATGAGCAGATGTACGCAGCCGAGGCCGGTGATCGGCAGGGTGCACGCGGGGAGGAGCTTGGGTTCCCCCTTGGCCGTGTGCTCCATCGTGACGACGACGCGCTGGGCGCCGGACACGAGGTCCATCGCCCCGCCCATGCCCTTCACCATCTTCTTGGGGATCATCCAGTTCGCGAGGTCGCCGTTGGCGGAGACCTGCATCGCGCCGAGGATCGTGAGCTGGATGTGGCCGCCGCGGATCATCCCGAAGCTGTCGGCCGAGCTGAAGAAGCTCGAGCCGGCGAGCGCGGTGACGGTCTGCTTGCCGGCGTTGATGAGGTCGGGGTCGACGTCGGCGTCGAGCGGGAAGGGACCCATGCCGCAGAGCCCGTTCTCGGAGTGCAGGACGATGTCCATGCCCTCGGGGATGAAGTTGGCCACGAGCGTGGGGATACCGATCCCGAGGTTTACGTAGAAGCCGTCGCGCAGCTCCTCGGCGGCGCGCTTGACGATTCCGTCGCGGGTGAGGGGCATGGTTCAGGCCTCCCGGGTGGTGCGGCGCTCGATGCGCTTCTGGTAGGCGGGACCGCGCAGGATGCGCTGCACGAAGATGCCGGGGGTGTGGACCGCGTCGGGGTCGATCTCCCCGGGTTGCACCAGCTCTTCCACCTCGGCGATCGTGACGCGCGCGGCGGTGGCCATCATCGGGTTGAAGTTCCGCGCGGTCTTGTTGTAGAGCAGGTTGCCCTGGGTGTCGCCCTTCCAGGCTTTCACCAAGGAGAAGTCCGCGAAGAGCGCGCGCTCCATGACGTACATCCGCCCGTCGAACTCGCGGGTCTCCTTGCCCTCGGCCACGAGCGTGCCGTAGCCGGTGGGCGTGAAGAAGGCGGGAATTCCCGCGCCGCCCGCCCGGATCCGCTCGGCGAGCGTGCCCTGGGGGCAGAGCTCGACCTCGAGCTCGCCCGAGAGGTACTGCCGCTCAAATTCCTTGTTCTCGCCGACGTAGCTGGAGATCATCTTCTTGATCTGCCGGGTCTGGAGCAGGGGCCCGAGGCCCCAGTCGTCCACCCCACAGTTGTTCGAGATCACCGTGAGCCCCTTGGTGCCCCGATCCCGTAGCGCCAGGATCAGGTTTTCCGGGATTCCACAGAGGCCGAAGCCGCCGGCCATGATCGTCGCCCCGTCGGGGATGTCGGCGATCGCGTCGGTAGCGGACGCGTAGACCTTGTTCATCGGGTTTCTACTCCAGTCGGTAGTTCGGCGCTTCCTTGGTGATGATCACGTCGTGGACGTGGCTCTCCCGAAGCCCCGCGGTCGTCATGCGGACGAAGCGGGCCTTCTCCTTCATCTCGGGGATCGAGGCGCAGCCGGTGTAGCCCATGGAGGCGCGCAGCCCGCCGATGAGCTGGTGCACGGTGTCCGAAACCGGGCCCTTGTACGGCACCCGGCCGACGATGCCCTCAGGCACGAGCTTACGGGTCTCGGCCTCGGGGTCCCCCGCGTCGTCCTGGAAGTAACGATCGGAAGAGCCCGCCTTCATCGCCTCGATGCTGCCCATGCCCCGGTAGCTCTTGTAGGACCGGCCCTGGTAGAGCACCACCTCTCCCGGCGCTTCGTCGGTGCCCGCGAAGAGTGAGCCCGCCATCACCACGTCGGCGCCGGCGGCGATGGCCTTGGCCACGTCCCCCGAGAGCTTGATGCCGCCATCCGCGATGATCGGCACGCCATGCGGCTTGGCGGCGCGGGCGCTTTCGGCGATGGCGGTGAGCTGCGGGACGCCCACGCCCGCGACCACGCGCGTGGTGCAGATGGAGCCGGGGCCGATGCCGACCTTGACCGCGTCCGCCCCCGCGGCGATGCACGCCTCGGTGGCCTCGAAGGTGGCGACGTTGCCGACGATGAGCTGGAGGTTCGGCCACTGGGACTTCACCGCGCGGGCGGCGCGGAGGACCCCCTCGGAGTGACCATGGGCGGTGTCGATGATGATGACATCCACCCCGGCTTCGACCAGGGCCGCGACGCGTTCGTCGCGATCGGCGCCGACGCCGACGGCGGCGCCGCAGCGGAGGCGGCCACGCGCGTCCCGGGCGGCGAGGGGGTGACGGCTGGTGGCCTCGACGTCCTTGAAGGTGATGAGGCCGCGGAGGTTGCGGTCGCCATCGACAACGAGGAGCTTTTCGACGCGATGTTCCTGCATCAGGTCGCGCGCGGTCTCCAGGTCGGTGCCGGGAGGGCAGGTGATGAGCCCCTCGCTGGTCATCGCGTTGCGGATTGGCTGATCGAGGTTGCGCTCGTACCGCAGGTCGCGGTTGGTGAGGATGCCGACCACCCGGCTCCCTTCGACGATGGGCAGCCCGTTGACGCCGAACTCCTTCATCAGGGCTCGCGCGTGGCGCAGCGGCACGTCCGGACCGACGGTGATGGGGTCGACGATGACGCCCGTCATCGCCTTCTTCACCTTCTTGACCTCACCGGCCTGAGCGGCGGCGCTCATGTTCTTGTGGAGGATGCCCATCCCACCGAGCCGCGCCAGGGCGATGGCCATCTCCGCCTGGGTGACGGTGTCCATCGCGGCCGAGAGGATCGGCACGTTGAGCGTGAGCGCCCGGGTGAGCGACGTCGTGACGTCGGCATCGCGGGGGAGGATGGTGGAGTGCCCCGGAACGAGGAGCACGTCATCGAACGTGAGGGCGAGCGGGGGTTCGGCCAGCAGCATGGCCGCGTCTATCTCGGAGGGCCGCCGCTGGGGAGGGCTTCCCGCAGCGCCGCGGACAGCGCCGGTCGACATGTCCGAATTCGCCTCTTTTCGACTTTTTGCTCTTTCGGGTCGCCGCTTGCAATGTCACATTCGCCGCCATGCCGTCGTCCGCTCCGACCTCCCGCGCTGTCCGCCGAACACCGGCAGCCGCCCGCGCTCCCGCCCTCGATCGGGTGCTGGCGCGCGCCGCGGAGAAGCAGGCTGCGGTTGAGGTTTTTGTCGGCGAATCGATGCGTATCGCCGCTGCGGTGGTGAGCGTGGTGGCGGGCGTCGTGCGTCTCCGGGTGCTCGAGACCGGCGAGCCGACGGTGGTGCCGACCGCCGCCGCCGTGCGGGTGGTGGTCCACGTCGATGGGCGATCCTGGGACCTGGAGGCGGACCTCTCTCCGGTCGGGGACGGCGCCGCGCTCGGCCAGCCTCGCCGGGTGCGCGCTTCCCAGCGTCGAGCCAGCGCGCGAATCCCCGCGGCGGCGGGCAGCACGGTGCTCTTTGCGGCGGGGGAGCGGGTGTTTCGCCGGCCGATCATCGACCTCGCCGCCTCCGGGCTCGGGGTGGAGTTCTCCGGCGAGGCGGACGAGCCCGCGGCGGGAACGGCGCTCGGTCAGCTCAGGTTCTCCCTGCCGATCGGAGCGCCGATCGTCGCCGCCGCGGTGGTGCGGCATGTCCGAGCGCGCGCCGACGACGGGGTTCAGGTGGCGGGGCTCGACCTCATCGGCTTGCGCCCGGAAGACGCTCGTCGCCTTGATGCGTGGGTGCGCGGGCAGACGCGTACCCGCAAACGCGAAGAGGCGACCCGCGCGCAGGACCTGTTCTCCGCCTCGAGCGCGGTCCTTCATGGACCCAACGGGCGGTCCCGCAGCCGCGCCGTGGTGGATGTTCATCCCCGCGGCCTCGTGCTCGGCCTCGAGGACGGCGACCGGGACCTCACCCCCGGGGAACGACTGAAGCGCGTGGAGCTCTGGCACGACGGCGCCTGCGTGATCGGCGCCGAAGCGGAGGTGGGGGAGGTGGTGAGCCATCGCGCCCGCCCGCTGCACGCGCACCTCACCTGGCGCAGCGCTCGCGCGGAGGACGTGGCCCGGGTCACCCGCCTCCTTCGTCGGCTCGGTCGGTAGATCCCCTCAAGCCAGGCGCTGGACATCCGATCGGGGGAGGCGTGTTGACTGCGCCGCCCGACCCCGCCCTGCTCGACCGCGCCGCGAGCGAGGCGGGCACGCCGATCCGCCTGCACCTCGACGAACGGGGGCAGGCCTTCTACACGACCGTGCTGAAGGGCGACGGTGCGGTGCTTCGGGTCGCGCCGGTCTTGCCGCAGCAGGGCAACCTGATCCTCGAGCGGCTCATGGGGCCGGTGCGGCTGGAGGTGCAGATCGCGGGCATGCCCCACGCGGCGACGGCGCGGGTGCTCCGGGTGGCGCCCGAGGGCATCGTCCTGGAGCGGCAGACGCCGTTCGAGCGGGTGCAGCGGCGGCGGTTCTTCCGCTTGGAGACCGCAGACCCGCTCCAGGCTCGCGTGCACGTAGACGGAGGCGGGGTCCGCCAACGCTCGGTGCTCGACTTGAGCGGCGGCGGCTGCGCGATCCGCGCCGAGGGCGACGACGACCTCGGTCCGGACGCGGACGTCCCGCTGGTGCAGGTGCCGCTCGGCGACACCGCGCCGTTCATCGCTTGTGCGGTGGTGAGGCGTCGCATCCGGCGGGACGGTCCCGACGGGCGCGAGGAGGTGCTCGGTTTGGAGTTCCTCGGGGTCAGCGCCCGCGACCGCTACCGTCTCGTGGCTTGGATCACGGAGCGGGAGCGCGCTGAGCTCCGCACCCGCTCGGCTCCGGTGCCCGTGCCCGACGTGGTGGCGTTGCTCCACGACGCGGAGAACCACGTCCGGCTGGTGGCCGGCTGCCAGCTCACGCCCGCGGGCGTACGCTTCCGGGCGTTTGATGAGGATGAGCCCTACCGCGTCGGCAGCGTGCTCCCCGATGTGGACGTCCGTGCCAGCGGGGCGCCGCTGGTGCGCTGCCCGGCGCGGGTGGACCGGGTGGACGAGGGCCAGGCCGGGCGGTTTGTCACGCTCTCCTTCCTCGAGGTCCGCCTGGAGGCGCGGCACCGGATCAATGATCTGTTGAGGCGGTGAGTTAGCGCGCAGAGATGACGACCCCGCTGGCCTGCCTCCTGTTCTTCGTCGGCTGGACGCTCTGCGTCGTCTTCTTCGGCGTCGGCATGTTCCGCGTCGGCAACGTGCTCCTCGGCCGCGCGCGCCCCAATGGCTTCCCCGCGGACGTGCCGCACGGCCCGGACTGGTACCGCCGCGTCGCCCGCGCGCACGCAAACTGCGTGGAGAACCTCGGGCCGTTCGCCGCCGTCGTGCTCACCGGCCATGTCGTGGGCCTGCACGACGGGGCGTTCGCGAACCTGGCGCTGGCCTACGTGCTCGCGCGCGTGGGGCAGACCGTCTCGCACATCGTGTCCAACCGCAGCCTGATCGTGAACGTACGGTTCACCTTCTTCGTGGTGCAGCTGGTCTGCATCGGGGCGATGATCGTGCAGATCGTGCGCCACGGGTGAACGGCGCGGGCCGAGGGGTAGGTCGCCCTACTTCGGGCACTTGCCCTTGGCTTCTTTCGCTGCCTTGCTCTTGGGGTACTTCTTGAGCACGTCGCAGTAGAAGACCGCGGAGTCCTTGGCGCGCCCGAGGCCCTCGAAACACTCACCCTGGCGCAAGAGCGCCCAAGGGGCCCAGGTGCTCGCGGGTGCCTGGTCGAGCACGTCCTGGAAAGCGCCCGCCGCTTCTTTGTACTTCTCTTCGTTCTGGTAGCTCTCGCCGATGCGGTACAGCGCCTCGGCGACGCGGTCGCCCTTGGGGAACGCGTCGACGTAGCGCTTGGCGACCGCACGCGCGGCGGCGCCGTTGCCAGCTTCGAGGTTCTGCTGGATGATCCCGAAGTACTCCTCGGGGGTGGTCGCTGCGGCGTCGCCCGTGTCGGGGTCGATTGGCGGCGGCGTGGGGTCGGAAGGCGGCGGGGTGACCGGGTCGGCCGCCACCAGGCCGTCCGCCGTGGGGCGGGGCGGCGGCTTCACGCCGAGGGTCTTCTCCAGGGCGCCAACCCGGGTTTCCAGGTAGAGCAGGCGCCCATCGACGTCGGTCTGGGTGCCGAGGGAGGCGGTCTCGTACGTGCGGTAGTCGTGGTCGAGCGTCTCGAACTCGCCGCGCATCTTCGCCACTTCGCCGCGGAGCTCCTCCACGGTCTCCATCTTGAGGATGTCTTCCTGGCCCCGCGCCTGGGTGACCTCTTCCAGCTGCGCGACCCGGCGGCCGACGTCCTCGCCGAGCGACTCCAGGTCGCGCACGCGGGACTGGTGGTCGGCCAGCTCCTTCTCATACTTCGAGGTCGCGGACTGGCCGGTTCGGTCGAGGACGCAGCCGGAGGTCAGCACGGCGAGGGCGACGAGCGGGAGGGAAGACCGGCTCACCGGCCACCCCCAGGGACGATCTCCGCGCGGCGGTTCTCGGACCACGCCGCGTCTCCGGTGCCGGTTGCGACCGGGCGTTCTTCCCCGAAGCTCACCGCCTGCACCCGGCTCGGCGCGACGCCCAGCCCGAGGAGGTAACGGGAGACGGCGTCGGCCCGGCGCTGGCCCAGGGCGAGGTTGTATTCGGTGGTGCCGCGATCGTCGCAGTGGCCCTCGACGCGCACGAAGTCGGTGGTGTTGCGGAGGCAGGCGGCGGCGGTCTCGATCGAGGATCGGGACTCGGCGTCGAGCACCGAGCTGTCGAAGCCGAAGTGCACCGTGAGGGCGCGGCAGCCGTCGTCCGCGCCGCGGTTGGTAAGGGTGAGCCCCTTCCGGAGCGTCGCCTTCTCGCCCCCAGGGTTGGTGACCACCACGTCGTAGCTGCCGACACCGAGGGACGGCACGGTGACGGCGAGCGTGGAGTCGTCCCGGAACCGGGCGCCGGCGTCCTGCCCGCCGATGGTGACGGCGGCGCCACGCTCGAACCCATTGCCGAAGATCTCGGCGGAGAAGCTGCTGCCGGCCGACCCGAAATTCGGGTCGATCGATGCGACCTGCAGCGCTACCTCGGGGGAGTTGACGTTGCCGTTGGGGTTGGACCCGGTGTCCGGCGGGTGGGGCGGGGGACAGCCGAGCGCGAGGAGCGCGGGGAGGAGGAGGGCGAGGCGGGTGTCGAAGCGGGCCATCGTCCGCGGGCTAACCGGGCAACGGGACCGCGGCGCGCTGTTGCGCGCGACCTCGACGCACGTCGACGGCTCGTGACCCGATCCGGCGGCGACGCCCCGCTACGGCACCGGCCCGAAGACGATCGTGCCCTGGTCGGGGTCCTCGCCGGGGCCCGTGCCTGGCTGCTGCGTGAGCACCACCGCCACGGTGGCCCCCGCACCGGCGACGACCGCGCCTGTGCCCGCCCACACCCACCAGGGAACGCCCTTCTTCACCACCACCGTGGGGTTGGCGTTCGGGTCCTGGAGCGGGGGCGGGTCGAGGAGCAATCCCGCCAGCACCGGGTTGGTGCCGACGTCGAGGGGGAGCACCTGTGCGCCGACCCGATCCGCGCGGATATCGCCGGTGTCCGCCAGGTAGCCGGCCACGGTGGGGACGAGGTCGACCAGGGCGCCGACGGGGTCGTCGCCCGGATCGACGGTGAGGGCGCGGGAGAAATTCCCGGAGGTCGGGGAGTAGAGCTGAACGCCCACCTGCCCGGTGGGGAGCTGCCCGGCGATGAGCACCGCGCCGCCCTCGTCGTATTCGCCGAACGCCCGGTAGAGGTCCTTGATCTGGCGCGAACGAGCCGGGTTGTCGTCTGCCGCGGTGCCGAGGCCCTCGGTCTCCAGCGCGACGTCCACCGCACGCTTCTCGCCCGCGGTCACGACCACCGATTCGAAAGAGGCCGCCCCGCCCGCCGCGCGGACGAGCACGTAGTGCTCGCCGGGCACGAGCGTGAGGGAGTCCACCGGGGCCGCGCCGATCTCCTTGCCGTCGACGTAGACCGTGGCGCCGACCGACGTGGTGATCGAGATGGTGGCCGGACTCTTCTTTGCCAGCTCGCCCCGCGCGCCGTCGTAGAGCTCGATCACGTGCGGGGGGTAGTTCACCGCGTCGAGCTCGCGAGTGACGTCGAGCACGGCGGCCTTGCGGAACGCCGAGTAGGCGCCCTTCTCGTCACCGAGCGCGATGCGGATCATGCCGAGGAGCACCTCGGCGTCGAGCAGGGCGCGGGTGTTGGTGCTCACCGCCATGCCCCTCTGGAGCAGCCCCACCGCATCCTCGGCGACGGGCCCAGCCTCTTCGACCTGGGCGCGGTCGTAGAGCACCTGCGCTTCTTTGAGCCGCTCTCGGCCGGGGCCGAGGGCATACGTCTCCAGGACCAGGCTCTCCCGGCCACGGATACGCTTGCTCACCTCCAGGGGGGTGAGCGCATCCACCGTGCCCCGATCCTCCAGCGCGCCCTCGAGCTTCGCGGACACCGCGTCCGCCGCCTCTCCGAGCACCCCGGGGAGGTGGGCGCCGACGACGAGCACGACGGGCTTGTCGCCCGCGTGGGCAAGGCTGGCGAAGAGCACGGGCAAGAGCATGCGGAGAGCCTACCCGAATGGGATAGGGGTTGCACATGGGCGCGCGAGACGGGAGGGTGATCGGGATCGATCCGGGTAGCCGGACGACCGGCTGGGGCGTGGTGGAGCGCGCGGGCGGGCGGATCGTCCGCGTGGCCTCCGGCGTGATCCGCACCCGGCCCGATGATCCGATGCCCACCCGGCTCCAGGCGATTCACCTCGGGCTGGCGGAGGCGATCCGCACCTACCTGCCGACCGCGGCCGCGATGGAGGAGATCTTTGCCCACAAGTCCGCCGCGAGCGCGTTGGTGCTCGGACAGGCGCGCGGGGTCGCGCTCCTGGCGGTCGCGGGGCTGCCGCTCGGCACCTACAACGCGGTCACCGTGAAGAACACGGTCGCAGGCAGCGGTCGGGCGGAGAAGGAGCAGGTGGCGCGGATGGTGTGTACGCTCCTCGGGCTGGAGCTCTCGGTGCCCCTCGACGAGACGGACGCGCTCGCCATCGCGCTCACCCACCTCTCGCACGGCGCGATGGTGCCCACGGCGCCGGTGAAGCGCCCGCGGCGGATGTCCGCCCGGGACCAATGGACGGCCATCGCGCTACGCGCGGGAGTGAAAACATGATCGCCAGGCTCAAAGGGGAGGTGGTCGAGCGCGGCCCGGGCCGCCTCGTCGTGGACGTTCACGGGGTCGGGTACGAGGTGCTCGCGCCCTCCCGGGTGGTCGAGGCGGCGCGCGACGAGGTCACGCTCACCATCTACACGGCGGTCCGTGAGGACGCGATCACGCTCTACGGGTTCGACTCCGCGGAAGAGAAATCAACCTTCGAACAGCTCATCGGCGTCTCAGGCATCGGCCCGAAGCTGGCGCTGGCCTGCCTCTCGGGGCTCACGGTCGATGCCCTGGCGCGAGCCATCAACGGCAACGACCTGCGCACCCTCTCGGCCATCAGCGGCATCGGCAAAAAGACCGCCGAGCGCATCGTGCTGGAGCTCAAGGGCAAGATCATCGCCAGTGTGGTCGCCGGCGCGGCGCCGGTCGCGGCCCCCGCCAAGCAGGACGACGGGCTGGCCCTCGCCCTGGCGCAGCTTGGCTACAAACGCAGCGAGATCGAGGCGGCGTTGGCGCACCTCGACGAGCTCGGGAAGGCGGAGGCGCCGCTGGCGGAGCGGATCCAGCTCAGCCTGAAGCGGCTCTCCCGGGGGTAGGCTGCCGGCGCGCGGCGCCGGTGCACGCGCTGGGCGACGAACGCCCGGTCTCCGCTACTTACACAACCCCTTGGTGATCTTCAGGGTGTTGTTGTCCTCGTTGCACTCGCCGAGGATGGCGATGCCGTTGTCGTCGTCGGCCTTCGCCTGGATGCTCCCCGAGACCTTGCTCGGGTCCACGTCGAAGACCAGGCCGACGGACGAGCCGCCGGAGGGGATCACGTCCTCGGTGTACTCGGTGCCCAGGGCGACGCCCGCCGAGTAGAGGGTGATCGGCACCCCGGCGGGCATCTCCGCGAGCCCCATGTTGCCCACCACCACGGTGACGTAGAGGTGGCCGTTGGCACACTCAGCATTGCAGATGTCGTCGAGCGCGGGGACGGCGTCGGTGAGCTCGCCGTTGATCGCCGTGCTGTCGGCCGAACGGAAGCTGTTGAACGTGTCCCAGTTCACGTCGGGGTTGGCGGGGATGCTCGCGTCGTCCTCCACGTTGGTGATCGCGTAGGCGTGCTGGTTCCAGACGTGGTGGCCCGGCATCCAGCTGTTGTCCTGGTCCCCGATGACGGTGACGCCTTGCTCGGCGCCGCTATACGCGCTGGAGGTGTAGAGGATCTCGGCGTGACCGTCGTTGTCCACGTCGGCGATGCTCGGCGACTCGGAGCACGTCGCGGAGCTGTGCTGGGACTCGACGAGCTTCACCGCGCCGGTGGCGCCGTCGAACACGAAGACGTCGTTTTCGTCGGCATAGACCACCTCGGCCTTGCCGTCGCCTTCGAAGTCGAAGACGGCGGAGCCCGTGAAGCCGGAGCTGTAGTCGTTCGTGGTGCGGCTCCAGAGCACGGCGCCGTCGGTGTCGACGACGACGTACTGCCCCATGCCGGCGACGCCGATCTCGGGCTCCCCGTCGCCGTCGAAGTCGGCGACCGTGGGGGCGCCGATCGTGCTCCCGGTCAGGCCGTTCCGGCTCCACATGACCGTGCCGGTGTCGTCCTGGAGGCGGAGGCTCCCCACGCTCGCGACGACGATCTCCCCCTTGTCGTCGGCGTCGAAGTTGGCGACCGCGACGAAGCCGTCGGACTTGTTGTTGTTCCACTCCACGTTGCCCTTCCGGTCGAGCAGCGCGTTGCCGACCACCACCTCCAGGCGCCCATCGCGGTCGATGTCGGCCGCGACGCCGAACGGCGCGGCCCACTCGTGGCCGGAGCCGTCGCCCACGGACTGGGTGTTGGACACGACGGACCCCGTCGCGCCGTCCCAGATCTCGTGGCCGATGACCACCTCGGCGGTGCCGTCCTGGTTCAGGTCGTAGATGCCCACGGCGCCGCACGGCGGCGTGTGGCCCCCGCCGTACGCCCCGGCGCTCCACATGAGGGAGCCGTCCGCGCCGTGGAACGCGGTGGTGCCGTTGGCGCCCGCGCCGACGACCTCGGGCCAACCGTCGCCGTCGAGGTCGCCGATGGCCGGGGTCATCGGCTCCGAGCCGAGGTTCCCGGCGTTCCAGAGCACATGGCCGTCGTCCCCGCTCATCGCCCACACCACCCCCACGGCATTGGCGACGACCACGTCGGGCGTATCCCCGGCGTCGATCATCCCGTTGCCGTTGTCGTCGGTGAGCTGGCCGACCACGGGGGTGACGTACGTGTCCCCGGGGGCGGTCTGCCGCCACTCGACCACGGGGGTGAACGTGCCGACCTCGGTGGCTTCGCAGGACTCATCGACGCCCACGTCCTTGGGCTCCATGTTTGGCTCGCCGCAGAGACCCATGTCGCCGAGGGCGGTGTCGGGGTGGAGGCCGCTGCCCGAGTCGGTGTCGCCCGCCGGGTTCGTGGAGTTGCTGAGGTTGTAGTCGGAGCACCCGGCCACGACGAGGAGACAGACGACGAACGGGCGCATGGGACCACTCCGCGAACGGGGCACCCTACACCATTCTCCGCCAACGCGCGATTGGGCACGGATGCCCCACCCCTGGGGCACGGATGTCCCACTCCGGCTACGTGCGATCGGTGAGTCGGCTCCGCCCCCACCTTCCGTCGATCCTGGTGCTGCTCGGCGTGGCGCTCGCCGTGCTGTGGCCGGCGGTGATTGCGGGTGGCGGGGCGATCCCTGGGAATCCGCAGTCGGACGCGTACGAACACCTGCACGGATATGCCTGGGTGGCGAGGAGCCTTCGGCAGGGAGAGTTTCCCTGGGTGGCGAACGATTTTGGGCTACCGGACGGTGGGGTCCTCTGGTTCCCCGATCTGCTCGGCGCGCTCTTGACCCTCCCGGTGAACCTCCTCTTCGGCGCACCGGCGGCCTACACCGTCGGGCTGGTGATGCAGGTGTGGGCAGCGCTCCTGGGTGGCTATGCGCTTGGACTACGTGTTTCAGCTGAGCGTGCGCCGGCGCTCCTCGCCGCGGTGATCTTTGGGGCGAGCCCGTTCGTGCTCGGACTCGTGCACAGCGGCGTGAGTGAGTATCTCCATCTCGTGGCGTTCCCGCTTTTGTGGGTGTCTGGGGGGCGGGCCATGAAGGAGGGGGG
>CAIXRH010000084.1 GCA_903921785.1 uncultured Pseudomonadota bacterium | reverse complement strand
CGGGGGAAGTTTGGGTGGTACCTTCTTCTGTCCCGGGCCCCGCTCGCCAGCCACGCGTCGACTACGCCTCCGACTCGAAGATCTTCCGGCCCATCAGCCAGATCTCCGGCTTTCCGCGCCGTGACACGACCTTGAACAGGTCCAACGTCCGGAGCGAGAGGTCGGCCGCGTCCGGCACGCCCCCGCCGGCCTCGATGCGCGAGAGGACCTCCTCCACGCGTCCGTAGAAACGGTCCGCCGGCACCAGCAGGCCGCCGAGCGCGTGGTGGGTGCGGTGGTGGTTGTACCAGGAGAAGTGGGGGCCGAGCTGCCGGCGGAGGTCGCCGAGGTCCGTGAAGGTGACCCGGTTGAAGAGCTCCTTCTGAAGGTTGGCGTTGAACACTTCGCTCTTGCCGTTGAGCTCGGGCGTGGTCGCCACCACCTGGTCGATCCCGTACTCCTCCAAGATGCGCGTGAAGCGACTGGACCCCTTCCACGCCCAGAAGGCCGAGCCGCCATCGCTCATCACCGCCTCGGGCTTCCCGTAGCGCCCCACCGCCCCTTCGAACGCGGTGATCACGGCGTCGGCGCGCTCCGCGTCGTCGAGCGCCCATCCCGTGACGAAGCGTGAATAGTCATCGATGATCGCCAGAATGAAGGCCTTCTGTCCGTGAATGAATCGATGAACGAAGTCCATGTGCCAGAGCTGGTTGGGGCGCACCGCTTCGTACTCGCCGGTGTGATCTCGGCGTTCGACCTTCGGCGGGCGATAGCCGGCGTCCTCCATCACCCGGCGGACGGTGTGAACGGACACCTTGACTCCCGCGCGCCGGAGCTGGTTGCGAATCTGCGACGGCCCGAGCCCCTGCTGCTTCCGCCACTCCGCGAGAATCGAGGCGTCGCGTCGTTCCTCGATGCTTTTGGGGTCGGGTCCGCTGGTCGGGGCCACGCCCTCGCCCTTGGCGGCCTTCTCCACTTTCCGCTCCCAGTCGCGCAACGCGTTGCGCGAGATGCCCAGCTCCTTCGAAGTGGGCCGAAGGCCCACTTCGGCGACACGGTCCAAGGCCTGCGCGACCTGCGTCGGGCTGTAGCTCCTCGCGACGCGGGCGCGCGCCGTGCTGCGCGTCGGGCGAGCGGTCGCCGTCGGCGCCGGTTCGTTCACCGGTGCGGCCTCCGTCGAGGTCGCCGCGGGGCGCGTGACCGCCGGCTCCTCCTTCGCCTTGTCCGCGACCAGGGGGGCGAAGTCCAACCGGTGGACCCACCACCACAGCGTCTGCTTCGGAATCCCGAGCCGCCGAGCGACCGCTGTTTGTCCCTCCCGCCGCACCGCCTCCACCGCTGCCGCCCGCTCAGCATTCGAGAACGCGCGACGCTTCCTCGCGACACCTACCGGCTCGCCCCCCGCTGACGGCCCCTCCATCTCCTGCACGGCAGGGACCGGCTCCGCCGCCGCCAGCGTCGCCGGACCCCGTCCAGGTTCACCCGACTTCGACGACTTCGACTTCGACATCTTGACCCTTGGCCGCCGACCGTGTACCCGGACTGGAGCGTCCGGAGTTTCAGGTCATGTCGGCGGGGTCACGATGCGGCAACAGCAACTACGACAAGGTGGGCAACCTCACCGAGGTCGTCCACGGCGCGGGTGGCTCGACCCAGTGGACGCGGACGCACTCCTACGAACCCGGCAGCAATCGGTTGGTGAGCACGGTCCTCGTGAGCGCGACCAGCGGCACGATCACCGAGGACTACGTCCACGACGACCGCGGGAGCCTCACGTACCTGCCCACCCTGCGGTTCAGCAGCGGCGGCACGACGGCGAACATCGAGACGAGCTTCCGCGACCAGATGGTCCACGCGCTGCTCCCGACCAGCGGGCACGAGGCGTTCTACGCCTACAACGCCGCCGGTCAGCGCGTGCGCAAGCGGGTCGTGACGAGTGCGACGAGCGAGCGCTTCTACGTCGGCGGGTGGGAGGTCTACCGCGAGTACAACGGGAGCGGCGACATCGAGGAGGAGCGGTCCACGTTCCATGTCGCCGACGGCGCGGGGAGCGTCCTCCTCGTCGAGACCAAGACCTTCACCCGGGGCGCCGCGGTGACCAGCCCCGACCCGGTCCTGCGCTACCAGCTCGGGGACCACCTCGGTACCGTGGCGATCGAGCTCGACGAGGACGGAGGGCTCGTCTCCTATGAGGAGTACCACCCGTACGGGACGACCGCCTGGTGGGCGGGCGACTCGGCGCTCGTCAGCCAGAAACGCTACAAGTTCACCGGCATGGAGCGGGACGAGGAGACCGGCTTGCAGTGCCACGGGAGGCGGTACTACGCAGCTTGGCTGGGGAGGTGGACCGGTGCTGACCCGATCGGATTGGGGGACGGGGTCAATCGGTTTGTTGCCCTACGATGCGCGCCATCGCGGCACATAGACCACACCGGAATGGCGACGGACGATCCTCAACAACTGTCTGCTGTACTGTACGGCCCCATTCTTCCCGAACGAAATCTTCCCAACGAGATCGCCGTTGATTCTGACATAGCAGAGGCGATCTCTTCTCGGCTCTACGCAAGTCAGCGTGAGAATGAGCACGAGGCCAGCGGGGTCTTGACGCGGACGCCTTCCGGGCGACCCAACTACCGCCACGATCATACGGGGCACATCGGAGATGTGAGCCCTGCGGTCCTTCAGACGGCCCTCGCCATTCTGTCAGGCGAGCAGGTCCTCATGCAGTTGCACTCCCACCCCGTCCCGTCGTTTCCCAGTGCGGGAGACGTGATCGGATTTTCGGCTCCCAGGCTTGTCATCGGCAAGGCGATCGGCACGTATGGGGAGACAAAGCACGGCGCTGAGGATGGTGCGGTGGGCCATGGTAGGCTGACGTTTTACCTTCGCACGGCGGAGTATGAAGCGGGACGTCGTGAACGCCACCTAGGGTTGCTTGGAGAGATGGCGTTCCTTCAGCGACAGGAGATACTGGTGGAAGCAACACAGGCCACGCTAGTGCATGCCGGGGTGCTTCGGGCCGGGCAGGAGAGCGAGGATTTCGGAGCGGCCTATTTCGCACACCTAACGGGCCTCGCAGCTTATGCCGGCTCTCTGTCTCGAGTGTCCCGCCTGTCTGTACCAGATGAGCTTGGCGCGATGATCGTGCGGGCCGTGTCTGATCCGGGGTGGGATAAGGAGATCGAGGACACCGAGCGTTGGTACCAGTCGCGCGAAGTGCGCGAAGCGGGCGTAACTGGAAACCCCGCGCCTCACACGGCGCAGTAATTGAGGTGGGACAAACCCAATGTGGCGCACACTCTTCCTGACGACACTCATCGCCTCGCGCGCTGCAGCGGACCCTGGCATTCCATTCGTAAGGTGTACGACTTCGCGCGGTCCGTTTTGGGGAGCCACGGCATGCGAATTCGGTGGTGTTCAGGCCCAAGCGCGGTTTGGTCCATGCACGGGAGGTGCGGTGCAAGATCACGCGGAGGCCCTTGCCACGGCTTGCGCAGTGCGTTCGTGGGCCGCGACCGCAACGAATCGAGAAGAGGCAGTCCGAGCACTAAAATACGCACTGTCACGTATCGTCCCGTTCGCTTCGCGGTGTAAGTCCGGCGATTGGGTGACCTGGGCAGCGCGGTTCGATGCAGGCATTGAGGTTGATGCGGAGGCCGCTCTGGATATCGGCCTGTCCGCCGCTGGGGGGGCGATCCAGGCGTGCGACGAGACAATGTACTTTGTACGAATTACAGACCCAGATAGCTGCCTTTAGGGCGATGGCGTCGAGAGACTGTTGTCGCTCATCCGGAACCGCAACCAGGACTCATGAGCCGGATCGGCTACTTGGCGGCGGGTCCAAAGCCCCGCCGAACAGATCGAACGGCCAAGTGAAAAGCAAGGGCCATGTCGGCACTGACTGCCACCAGCGCGTCACAGCCCTGAGCGTGGTCGACAGGCCATGCCCGCAGTGCGAACACGTCCTCGGGAATCGCTGCCACGAGGAGCGGAAGGGTGCAAGCCGGGGACGACATCGAGTCGGTGCAAAGCGCGGACCTCCACATGAGGAACCGCAACGCGAGGTGCAGCCAAGTCGGCACGGTGGCCGCATCGTCTGGGGGCACTACGAACACGGTGGTCAGAGTCAGCCACGAAAGAGTTAGGTACACCGCGAACAGTTCTTGAGGTCGAATCCGCATTCGCGGCCCGATGGATGCGGACAGAAGGACGGCTCCAAGTGAGACCGCGGCGTCCACTCGCTCGGCACCGAAGAAATGATTTGCAACTGAAGTCACCGATGCCGTCAGAATCGCAAGCGTCGCGAGCAGATACCGGCGGTGTTCATCGAGCATGTTCAGTTGACTCCTCTGCCTTCAGAATTTTGACCCCGTCCTCCCACGAAACGACACTCGTCTTGGCAACGAGCGAAGTTAGGGTGGCCCGTTCAGGGAAGTCGGCCTCCTCGAACAGCCGGGCGTACCAGTCTGCGTTCGGGTCGGATCCGTATGAGTTCGTCCGCGAGTGCATCAGCACGGTCGCCAGGAGATGATCCCCCGTGAAGCCGTCGATCTTCTGCCCCTCTCTCTGGGCGTCCAACAGCCCGGCTACGAGAAGACCGCTGGTAGTGAAGTTCTCGAGGAACGCGGCTTCCAGCCATGCCCCTGCGCGCGCGCTGTTTGCTCGTTGTTGAACTTGAGCGACGATTTCGTTTGACCGCCAAGTCGCGCCTGCGCGTCGAGATAGCGCGTACTCCAGGCCATACGCCCACCCCTCACCAGCATCAATTCCAAGTGGGTGTGTGAACTCCCTGTTGACGACGTGGTATCCGGCGTGCGAAACCACTAGTCCAAATCGCATCTCCGCTTGTCGCGCCTTTTCCTTGAGGACCTTATCCTCGCGGACCGTTCCGACATACCGCAAATTCGTCGCTGGAGTCACGAGATTTTCTGGATCCAGTTTGGCATACCCTGACTGCACGTCCTCTAACGTCGAGACGTCCGACGACGACTCGCCCGCCTGGGCGACCTTCATGTCGCGGAGCAGCGAAAACAGCACGGCGCGCGTCTCAGGAAGATCTACCGTGATATCCTCTACTCCCTGAACGGCCGCCTGCGCGTCTGCCCTCTGCCATCCGAGGCCCACCAAGTCGCCAATCATCTGCGCGTCAGGGGCGCCGACGCCGGTGGCCCGGAGCCCTCCCATGCCGCTTTGATCGAATGACCCTACCGGTTGCCCTTGACAGTACGCATACCTGTTTGTCCCATCCCCCAACCCAATCGGATCCGCCGACGTCCACCTCCCCAACCACGTCGCGTAGTACCGCCTCCCATGGCACTGCAGCCCGGTCTCTTCATCCCGTTCCATCCCGGTGTACTTGTACCGTTTCTGCCCCACCAACGCCGCGTCGCCGGCCCACCACGCTGTAGTCCCGTACGGATGGTACTCCTCATACTGCCCGCACCCCCGCCCGGAGCGGCTCCCGCCAGCTCGGGGACGGGGACGCCGCGGTGACGCTCCCCCGGCTCGGCGGGGTCCAACCCCGCGATGCCGCTCACCGTTACCGTACTCCTCGACCGCTGGCTCGACGCCCTCGCGCAGCGAGACGACCTCTCCCCGGCCACGCAGGTGACCTACCGGCGCGTGGCGGCGCACCTTCGGGACCTGGCCGCCAGCCAGGAGGTCGAGCGCCTGGATCTTCGCCGCTACGCCGCCGCGCGTGCCTCGGCGCACCTCTCGCCGCGCACCCTCGAACTCGAGCTGCGCGTGGTCCGCATCGCGGTGAACTGGGCCGTTCGCGAGGGGCTCCTCCCTGCTTTGCCCGCGATCCGAATGCCGAAGCTGCGGATCGAGCGCGCGGAGTACCGCTGCAACCATCGTACGCCCACCACCGCGGACGTCCGCGCGGTCCTCGCGCGGATGCCCGCCGACGACTGGCGCCTCGCGCTGCATCTCCTGGCCTGTACCGGCGCTCGCGTCGGGGAGGTCGTGCGTCTGGTTCACGCCGACCTCGACGTGCCTAGCGCCCAGCTCGCGCTCGGCCGGCACGAGGGCGCGCGCAAGACGGGACTCCGATGGTTCCCCGTGGACGCCCCGACGCTCCGGGTGCTCGCGGCGCGCGACGATGCTCCCGAAGCACCCTTGCTCCGATTCGGACCCGTCGCCGCGCCCATCCAGGGCCTCCTGCGCCGACTCGCGCAGGCGTGCCGGCTGGCGCGCGTGCCCCGCTTCACGCCCCACGGACTCCGCCGCATGGTGGTCTCCCGGCTGTTGCGTGCCGGGATCGCCCCCGGCATCGCCGCGTCGCTCACCGGGCACTCCATCGCCGTCATGCTCCGCTACTACCAGCAGGTAACCGACGACGACCGGCGCGTCGCCGTGGACCGGGCCCAGGTCTGGCGCCTCGACCGGCCGTGAGTCGGGGGACGCTCGGTCGGCACGCCACTGCGTGCGTCCCCCACGTCCCCCGTCGCACGCCGCGCCTACCCCTTGTCCCCCGGCGAGGGGCGCTCACGAGGGGCAAGCCTCGGGCGCTCCGGCACGTAGGCCCCATTCAACCTGAAGAGTACGGGGTCGTGGAACACTTGATGGTTTCCAGACTTCGTGAACCCCAAGCCCGCCCCGATCGCGGCGGCGGTCGAGTGCCCGGCAGGGACGCCCAGCGCCCGCGCCCATCCACCGCTCCGGCGGCCAGCCCCCCGAGCCCGGCTCCCCTCGGGCCCGCGGGAGCGGGCGGCGGCGCCCACGCGAGGGGGCACAAGCGACGACCGTCCTGCCGTCGCCGGCCGGAACAACCTCGCCGGCCAGGCGCCCGGCACGGCTCCCAGGGCTACTGCGCCGGCTTCGCCGCGAGCACGTGCACCGACGGGCGCAGGCTCGCCTCCGCCACCAACGCCGCGCGGGCGCGCACCCGCGCGTTCGGAGCCGCCAACGCCGCTTGCACCAGGAGCGCCGCCGTGGGCTCGCGGAGCTGCGCTTCGTGGTTGAGCACCTCGAGCACCTCGCCCGGCCGCGCCGAGTCGCCCGCCCAGGCCACAAACGCAGCTTCCACCACCGGATCGGTCGGGAAGCGTTCGGCGAGGCACAGCGTGGCGCGCATCGGCACCGCCGCGGGGAGCACGTCTGGCGCGGTGAGGGCGAGGAGCTCGTCGCGGAGCGCCGGGGTGGCCTCCCCGAGCGAGGCACAGCTGGGCGCGTCGCGGAGCTTCAAGAGGTCGTACGCCGGGCTCGCGAACGCCGAACCGAGGAGGAAGACAACCATCACCGGACCCCCACGTTGTTGAGCAGCACGCCCGCCTGATCACCGGAGATGTCCACCTGGTCGGTGCACTTCGCCCCGCTGCAGATCGGGTACGGGTACATCATGTTGGTGCCGAGCGCGTCGTCGCAGTCGCCGGAGCGGGTGCACTTGTCGGTGTCGCCGAGGGCGTCCCACATGTCGAAGCTGGACTCGACCGGGTGATAGAGCCCGAGGAAGTGCCCGGATTCGTGGGCCATGGTCTCGGCGAGCAGCTCGATCTCGTCCTTGGAGAAGCTCGCGTCGGCGCCCGCGTGGATGAGCCAGCCCACGGCGACCACCGAGTGGGGCGTGGCGATCTGCGGGCCAGGAATACCGCCGGCTTCGCCGAAGAGATCGTCCATCCCGCCCACGTCGTCGCCGATGACGACCATCACCCCTTCGCCCACGTCGCTGTAGAAGCTGGTGTACTCGTCGTCGCCGGGGAGGGGCTCGGGGAGGCTGCCGTCGGCGTCGGCCGAGGCGTAGTCCACGTCGATGTCGACCCCCGCGGCGCCGTAGATCTCCGCCCACCGGTCGGCCGCCTGCTCCACCGCGCTGGTGACCTCGGCGTCCTTCTCCAGGCGGTTGGTGTACACGATCGTAACCTTCACCCTCGGGCGGCCTGCGACGCATTGCCGGCGGAGGACCGTCACATCCACCGCCTGTTTGGCCTTGGGGTAGCCGTCGGCGTCGAGCGTGGAGGCGTACACCGTCCAGTCGCCGGGGGAGAGCGGGCCGTCCTCGGCGCGCACCGGCCAGTTGAGGACGGTCACGTCGGGCGAGGCGTAGAACGCGTTGGTGAGCGAGGTGCGGCTCGACGCCCAGTCTTCCCAGTCGAGCACGGTGTTCCCGTCGGGGTCCACCACCCCGTCGGTGCTGGCGGTGCCGGAGGCCTTCTCGGTGAGCACCATGAAGGCGTCGTCGAGGTCGGAGAGCGTGATGGGGATGGTGACCTGCCCGTCGGCGTCGCTGGTGAGCGACATCGTGTCGGTGTGCAGGGCACCGTCGCACGCGGCGGTGTCCTGCGGCTCGTCCGTGGACGTGCCGGTGCAGGCGAGGAGGGAAAACCCGAGGAGAACCAAGAACGCTCGCATGTTCAGCCGGCCTCTACGACCACGTGGGCGGGGAGATTCACATCGTTTTCGACACCACCGTCGATCTGGGCGCCGCGGAGGATGAGCGTGGGCGCCCGGGTGGTCGTTCCGCGCGCGGTGACCTTCCCGGTGACGTGTACGCCGTCGAGCGTGAGCTCGGCGCCCTCGGAGAGCACGATGTCGCCTTCCACCCGGCCACCGCACAATTCGGCGCGCGCGGCGCCGGTGATGCACAGGGCGCTCGCGGAATTGGCGATGTTGTCCCGGATCACGCACGCCTCCATCCGGAGGGTGCCGCGGTGGAGGTACACGCCACCGCCGGAGCCGCCTCCGGAGAGCGTGGCGGTGTTGCCCTCGATGACGCACCGCTCCAGCCGCACGTCGCTCCACCCGCTCACCAAGAGCCCGCCGCCGACCTCGGCGGCGCCGTTGCGCAGGGTGAGGTCGCACAGGCGGACGACCAGCCCGTCGGCGTCCACCTGGAGGACGGAGCCACGGCGTTGCCCGTCGAGGATCACCCCGGGCTCACCGAGGAGCTCGACGTTCGCTTCGAGGAGCAACCCGGCGGGGTGCACCCCCGGCTCTGGCCGGAGCTGACCACCGCCCCCGACGCGCCCCGAGAGCGCGCCTCCCGCGGGCACCTTCGACGACGACATGCGTCCTCCAGACGCCCCTCGGGGCTACGACTGCGTCGCGCCCTGGGGAGCCTTGTTGACCGAGATGTTGGTGAAGTACTTCAGGAACTCCCCAGGGGTGATCGGCTTCGGCTGCCACGTTCCCCAGGGGTTGTAGAACTGCAACTCCTTCCCGTTGACCACGCCATCGAACGCATACGCATGGTTCGCGACCAGCAATTTCGCGTTGTCGACCACGCCTTCGAAGGCGAAACGGAGCTCGAGGTCCTCGGCGGATGCCGGCCCGTTGCCCGTGCGCATCTCCAGCTCCATCGCGTTCTTCTTGTAGTCGACCGTGCCTTCCTTCAAGCCACCGCCGGTGAACTTCCCGGTGAGGTCGCCTTCTTTGCCGGTGTCAGTGATGCTGCCCTTCATCTTCCCGTTCTTGTCGGTGACCTTCATCGTGCCGGGCACGATCGTGTTCCACCGGTGGGCGTGCGTCACCGTGCCGGCGAACTTGTCGCCGCTGCCGGTGAAGGGGGTCTGAACCTCGGACTGCTTGTCGTGCATGACCGCGGCGTAGATCGCCATGCCGTCCTTCTTGGCCTTCTCGAAGTAGGGGATGACCTCCTCCTCCTTCAGCGAGCTGGGGCTCTTCTCCGTGCTCTTGCCGCCGGTGATCTCGGCCATCGCCTTGCTGCCATAGCCGCCGTTGCCCATGGCTTCGTACCCGCCCTTCCACTTGGCGTAGGCCTTCTCCATGATCGCCGGCCAGAGCTTCCCGCCGGGCTCGCCGGCGTAGGCCGGGTCGCTCCGGTTGCCCTGCACCGTGGGGAGGTAGGCATCCACCTCGATGTAGACGGGCTTGGATTGCCCGCCGTAGGACTCCTCGAAGAACCGGACCGTGTAGGTCTCCTTGTCCTTGTTGTACTTGATCGCGTCCTTGATGCTCTGCGGGGAGACGTTGGCCACCGCCGCCATCGACGCGATGAAGTAGCAGTCTCCCAGGGCGCCCTGGGCGGTGTCCGTGCCCTTGGGATCGACCGGAGAGTGGTCGCCCTTCTGCTTGGCGAAGAGGAAGTCGTCCTTGAGGCCGGGCGCTTCGTCGTCGCGGTTGAGCTGGGGCTCGTCGGAGAACTTCGCGAGGGCCACCCAGCCCTGCTTCGTGGCCTTGTCGACCCGCACTTCGACCTTCACCTTGTCGCCGGAGGCCTCCAGGACCTTGCAGGGCTTGCCGTCAGGCACGGTGATCTTGTCGCCCGAACCATCCATGTTGGTGGTGAGGACCACTTCGTCCTCATCGCCCACCAGCGCGCCCCACTGGCCCTTGTTGGTCTTGCTGGCGCGCATCGGGCCCACACCATCGCCGCGCGCGCTGACCGGACCGCCGATGTGCTGCTCTTCGTCGTTGAGCCAGGAGGACAGCTCCTCGTTGCCGAGGGCAGACTCGCCGCTCTGCCCGCCGGTGCGCCCAGCGAGCGCCGAGTTGCCGAGCCGGGTCTGCTTGTCGGCCGGGGCGACCTGGGGCCCCTCGGCCTCCGGCGCGGCCTTACGATCACGGGACGGCGGGCGGGTGGCGTGCTGGAGCATACGACCTCCGCTACCGAGATTAGCCGAACGGGCGCCGCCGGGCCACCCCTCCCCGCGACCTTCCGAGACCTTCCGCGCCCTCATCCCCGAACGACGCCGAGCCGATCCCTACCCCCGAGGTCGTGATGCCGCTCCCGCTCCTGTTCGCCGTGGCGCTCGCCGCCCCCGGAGACACCGTCCTCCGAAACTCGGCGGGGAGCCTCCTGCATTGGGACTCCATGCCGATCTCGTACCAGGCCGACACCGAGAACTCGGCCGGGCTGGACCAGGAGAGCGCCCTCTCCGCCATCGTGTCGGCCAGCGGAGCGTGGACGGAAGTGCAAGGCGTCGGCGTGGACTACCGCTTCCGGGGCACCCAGACCGGGCTCCACGGCGGCTACGACCAGCAGAACGTGGTTTTCTTCGTGGACGAGTGGGGCGGCTCGGCCGATCTGCTCGCGCTCACCAGCACCTGGTCCACCGACGACGGCACGATCAAGGACTTCGACATGGCCGTGAACGTGGACAACCACGACTGGAGCCTCGCCGGCGAGCCGGGCCTCGACGATCTCCAGAACGCCCTGACCCACGAATTCGGCCACGCGCTCGGCCTCGGCCACGACGAGCTGCACCACGAGGCCACGATGTACCCGACCGCGGGGGTCGGGGAGGTGGACAAGCGCGACCTCAGTCAGTACGACGTGGACGTCGCCGCGTGGCTCTATCCCGCCTCCGAGGCCAGCGAAGACAGCGGCGCGGGGCCGCCCTCCTCCGGCTGCGACGCCGTCGGCCTCCCCTCCCTGGGCGCGGTGCTCCCCGCCGCGCTCCTCCTCTTCCGCCGTCGCAAGGAGGTCCCGTGATCCTGCTCATCGCTGCCGCGCACGCCACCCTGGTGAGCGCCGCGCTCGATCCCGAGGCCCTCGCCGTGCTCTCCGACGCCACCGCCTTCGGCGACGTGGTGGAGGTGCACACCACCTGGCAGAACAACCAGATCTGGACGGTCGCCACGATCGACCTCGTGGACCTCGGCACCGAAGCCGACGTGTGGATTCCCGGCGGCTGCATCAGCGGACTGTGCATGACCGTCTCGGGCGCCCCGTGGATCCGCCCCGGCGAACGGGTCTTCGTGTTCCTCCGCGATCACGAGCCCACGTCGTTGTCCCAAGGGTTGTTCCACATCGACGGCGACGTCGCCCGCCGCGACACCCGCGGGCTCGCTTTCCTCGACGGCGGCGTGCCGCAGCCGGAGATCGACGTGGACGAGCTGCGCAGCTACCAGCCGGCGCTCAAGCCGAGGGTGCGCGGGCCACGGTAGGGCGCGTTAGCGGCGGAGGAGGTGACCATGCTCTCCCTCCTCCTCTCGCTGGCCTACGCCGAGCTGCCCCTTCCGACCTACCCCGAGTGCGGTGAGCCGGATCGGGACGACCTCTGCCCGAACGACCTGGGTCGGCGTTGGAGCCTGATCAGCTACATCCCCGAGGGCAGCCGGGACACCATCCGCCCCGAAGAGGCGGACCTCGGCAGCGGCGCCAGCGCCGACATCGCTTGGCGCACCACGACCGGCCGCTTCGACGTGACGCTCGGCGTCTGCGACTCCGGGTTCGACTGGGCGAACACCAACTACGTCAACAAGGTCTACATCAACACGGCCGAGCTCCCGCTGCCTGAGCTGGCCGACGGCACCGAGTCGGCGACCTACGACACCGACGGCAACGGCCTCGTCAACGTGCAGGACTACGCGCTCGATCCGCGCGTGGACCTCACCGCCGGCCGCGACGGCGCCGACGGCATCCTCGATCCGTCCGACCTCATCTACACCTTCGAGGACGGCGTCGACGACGACGAAAACGGCTTCACCGACGACATCGCCGGGTGGGACTTCTTCGGCGACGACAACGACCCCTACTTCGAGCTCCAGGTCAGCTACGGCGACCACGGCGACGGCGTCGTGGAAGAGATGGCGTCCGAAGGCGGAGACGGTGGGGACATCGGTATCTGCCCGAACTGCTCGGTGCTGCTCATGCGCACGGGCGACGGTTTTGTCACCGACGGCCACCGCGTCGCCATGGCGCTCGCGTACGGCACGGGGCAGGGCGTCTCGGTCATCAACATGTCCCTGGGCGCGCTGAGCCGCCCGGCGGAGCTGGAGTCGATCGTCGGCTGGGCCCACGACTCGGGCATCACCCTCGTGGGCGTGGCGGGTGACGAGAACGCCTACCACCACAACGAGCCCTCGCTGCTCGACGACATCTTCTACGTGAAGTCCATCCACCCCGACGTGAGCGACGAAAACAGCGACGCCTACACGTACATGAACTTCTTCAACTGCAACAACTTCGGCCCCCGCCTGGACTGGTCTGTCGACACGCCGGCGTGCGCCACCGGCGCCGCGGCCCTCACCACGGGCGCCGCCGGCCTGGTGATCTCCGCCGCCCGCGACCGCGACATCACGCTCACGCCCGACGAGGTCCGCCAGCTCATCGCCATGAACGTGGACGACGTCGTCGTGAGCGACGCCGAGCAGGAGACCGCCCGCACCTACCCCTCCTCCGAAGGCTGGGACTTCTTCTACGGGTACGGCCGCATGAACGTGGCCAAGGCGGTGCAGGCCGTGGTCGACGGGAACATCCCTCCCACCACCGGCATCGACGGCCCCGACTGGTTCGACACGCTGCCGACCTCCGGAAAAATCGCCGTGACCGGGCACGTCGCCGCCGACCGCAGCTCCGGCTACCACTACGTGGTGGAGTACGCCCGCGGCTGGGACGTGCCGAAGTGGACGAAGATCGCCGAAGGCGACGGCACGAGCGCCTTCGAAGGCCAGCTCGCCGAGCTGGACGCCACCCAGTTCGGCGCCGACGTGAACGAGCCGGCCAAGGGCGAGGTGCTCCTCGACAAGATGACCCGCATCTTCGCCCCGAGCGTCACCGTTCGGGTCACGGTCACCGACGAGGAAGGCCGCGTCGGCATGGCGCGGAAGACCTTCTTCATCAAGGACGATCCCGATCTGGTCGACGGCTTCCCGCTCCAGATGGGCGACAGCGGGGAGTCCAGCCCCATCCTCTTCGACCTCGACGGCGACGGCGACGATGAGATCGTGATCGCCACCGGCGGCGGCCGCGTGCACGCCTACCAGGACGACGGCTCCGAGCTCCCCGGCTGGCCGGTCGAGCCCCCCACCACGCCGCACTGGCACGCGGGGCAGGCCGCCGAAGCCGCGGGCATCACGCCGCTGAGCGATGGCTTCATCGCCACGGTGGCCGTCGGCGACCTCGAAGGCGACGGCACGCCCGAGATCGTCGCGGCAGGCGGCGCCGGCTTCGTCTACGCCTGGCACGTCGACGGCAGCGTCGTCAGCGGCTTCCCGCTGGAGATGGTCGGCCGCGCCCCCGAGGAGTTCGGCCCGGCCGACGCGTGGGACAACGGCTTTGCCGGCGCCCCCACCCTCTACGACCTCGACGGCGACGGCACGCTGGAGATCATCGAAGCCGGCATGGACCAGCGGGTCTACGTCTGGGACTACTCCGGCGCGCCCTGGGGCCCGTACCCCCTGGAGATCTGCGCGGAGGAGCTCTGCGGCGTGGCCGGCAACCGCATCATCGACAGCGTCACCGTCGGCGACGTGGACGGCGACGGCGACCCCGACTTCGGCGTGGGCAGCAACGAAGCGACCAAGAACGGCCGCGACTCCGTGAGCTACCTCTTCGACGCGAACACCGGCACCATGCTCGACGGCTGGCCGCTCCAGGAGCAGGGCCTCGTCGGCGAAGCGGCGCTCCTGCCCATCGTCGGCGAAGGGCACCCGTCCAGCCTCGCGTTCGCGGACATCGACGGCAACGGCGACCTGGAGGTAGCCAGCTGCGTCATGCTCGGGGCGAGCCCGCTCTACAACCACGACGCCACCGTCGCGACCGAGCTGAAGTACGCCGCGAGCGGCTTCGACGCGGGCGGCAACACCACCGAGCCCTCGCTCACCACGATGTCCAACAACGTGAGCTTCGGCGACATGGACGGCGACGGCCGCCCCGAGTTCTTCGCGGGTGGCGCCGGCACCCGCTACCTGATCTCCCTCGCGTCGTTCCACGCCTCCGACTACCAGCACGTCGCGGGCGGGTGGGACACGTCCACGGGCCTCATGTTGCCCGGTTGGCCGCGCCAGATCGAGGACCTTCAGTTCCTTGTGGCGCCCGCCATCGCGGACCTCACCGGCGACGGCAAGCCCGAGGCGATCTTCGGCAGCGCCGGCTACCTGCTCTACGCCTGGGACGGCACCGGCCAGATCGCGGAGGGCTGGCCGAAGTTCACCGGCAACTGGCTCCTCGGCTCCCCCGCCGTCGGCGACATCGACGGCGACGGCTACGTGGAAGTGGTCGCCAGCACCCGCGAGGGCCACCTCTACGCCTGGCACACCAAGGGGCACGCGGACCAGGACATCCAGTGGCAGAGCATCCACCACGACCCGCAGAACACCGGCAATTATGAGACGCCGATCCCGACGCAGGCCGGGCCTCCGGACGAAGTGCTCGCCGGCTGCGGCGGTTGCTCCTGCGATTCGGGCGAGGGTGCGGCGGCGGCGGCTGGCGTGGCGCTGGTCGGGATGATGGTGCGGCGGCGCCGGCGGGGGTGAGGCCGGTCCTGGCTGGCCCACTTTGGGCTCGCGACGGTCGAGGAGGGCCGGGAGGTGAGGGCAAGATCGGGCGCTGACCTCCCGGTGGCGCAGGCACGTCGCGAGCCACGACACACGTCGGTGGTCGAGGTGTCGCGGGGGCGCCAGAGGAAGGGAGACTCGAAACGCCGCTGACGGGCTAAGCACCGCCCATGCTGCGCACGATCGGCCTCCTCGTCGTCTCCAACGTCTTCATGACCTTCGCCTGGTACGCGCACCTCCGCGACCTCCGCGACAAGCCGCTGTGGATCGCCATCGCGGTGAGCTGGGGCATCGCCTTCTTCGAGTACTGCGTGCAGGTCCCGGCCAACCGTTTCGGGGCGGAGACGATGTCGGTCGCGCAGCTGAAGATCGTGCAGGAGATCGTCACGATGGTCGTGTTCGCGGTCTTCGCCACGTTCTACCTGCGCGAGCGCCTCACCTGGAACTACGCCGCCGCCGCCCTCTGCATGGCGGGTGCCGCCTTCTTCATGTTTCGGAAGTAGCGGCGAGGGCCCTGATCGAGTAGCGTGGACAGATGCCTGACCTCGTTCGCGAACCTACCCGCACCAACGAAACTCCGGCGGTCGAGAACACCACCCCCGAGAAACAACAGCCGGCGATCCAGCCGCGCGGCAACGCGGCGGCGCAGGAGCAGGTGGCGGCGGGCGGCGGCGAAGGTGGCGGCGGTGGCCTCGCCAACTACGAAGCGGCGCTCGGGGAATTCCTCGGCAAGAAGCTCTTCGAAGCCGTCTCGGGGATCCTCACCTACGACAAGCTCTCCGGAAGCGCGAAGGACGCCGTCAAGCAGGCGCTCGGCGCGCTCGCCGACCAGGTCGGCAAGATCGACGGCGTCACCGCCGATCCCAAGGCGCTCGACAACCTCGGCACGATGCTCGACGCCGCGGCCAGCCCCCACGTCGACAAGCTCCTGGAGAAGTTCGGCCCCGAGCTCACCGGCAAGCTCGCGAAGTGGACCGGCGCCCACCCCCGTACGGTGCTCTCCGTCGCGCTGCTCGCGGCCGCCGGCGCCGTGCTGGCCAACGCCCCGATCCCCGAGCTCGCCAAGCAGTTCAAGCTCGGCAAGGGCCTCACGCTCGACGTGGAGGCCAACCTCGGCAAGCTCCGCCAGATCGCCCTGGAGAAGCTCAAGGCCAAGCTCAGCTACGAGGCCGGCCCGCTGGTCGCGTCCATCGAGGCCGACAAGGACGGCAACGTCTCCGGCAGCGCGGGCCTCAAGGTCGGCCAGGACGACAAGCAGCTCGCCCTCGACGCGAAGTTCGACAACAAGGGCCTGAAGGTCGTCGGGCTCGATGGGGTGCTCAAGCCCGACGACAAGACCGAGATCAAGGGCCACGTCGGCCAGGAGCGCGACAAGAAGGCGATCAGCACCGTGCTCGTCACCCGCAAGGACGGCAGCACGACGTCCACGCAGGACTTCGGCTACGACGCGAACACCGGCGTCTTCCAGCTCGGCCAGTCCGCCCTCTACGAAGACGGCGGGCTCAAGGTCTCCGAGTCCACCCGCACCGCGAGCGACGGCACCGGCAGCGTAGACCTCGGCGTGGAGGCGAAGAAGGGCAACCTCAGCGGGAACGCCAGCTTCAGCCACTCGACGACGAAGGGCGCCTACGGCTTGCAGGACAGCGACAAGCTCAAGCTCGGCCTCGCCTACAAGCGCACCGACCTCACCGCCCAGCTCGACGCGCAGCTCAGCTCGCTCAAGGGCGAGAGCAAGATCAGCGGCTCCGTGGAGAAGTCCTGGGGCAACAGCAAGGCGGGCGCGAGCCTCTCCGCGGTGCTCGACGATCCGAAGCTGCTCGAGGTCGGCGCGTTCTACGGCTTCAAGGACCCGAAGGAATTCAAGTCTTTCCTCCTGGAGTACAAGCACAAGGGCGCCACCAGCGAGAACGCCCTCGCGCTCTCCATCGAGAACACCCTCGGCGACGTGCGGCTGCGTTGGCAGCAGAGCCTCACCTGGGGCGGCCAGAACGACACCAAGCTCGACACCCGCTTCCAAGGCGCCAAGTTCCTCGACAAGGACACCGCGCTGCTCGCCGGGATGGAGCACTCGTACAACTTCTCCACCGGCAAGAACAGCTTCACCCCGCAGGTCGGAGTGCAGTACAAGGGCCTGCCGGTGATGGTCGGCTACGACATGGAGAAGAAGGCGGTGAAGGTGGGGATCACGATCCCGTTCTGAACGGGCGCGTACCGATCGACCGTGGTTGCCGCTCGCCCGGCGAGGCCGCGGCGCCGGGGCGGCTTCAGAGCGACGCCAACCACCGCCGCACGATGTTGCCCGCGACCTTCCGGCGATAGTCGGCCGTGGAGCGCACGTCGTCGATCGGGGTGATCTCCGCCTCCACGAGCGCCACCACCTCGTCCACCGGGCGGCCGGCCACGAGCGCGGCCTCCGCCTCGCGGCAGCGCATCGGCGTGGGGCCGACGGCGCCGAACGCGAGGCGCGCCTCCACGCCGCGCCGGTAACGGCCGGCGAAGATCACCTTCGAGATGGACTGCGCCATGCGCGTGCCGACCTTGCGGAAGTGGGTCTCCCCGGTCGTCTGCGGGAGCAGTACGCCCACGAGCAGCTCGTCCGGCCGCAAGTCGATCTGCTTGTAGCCCTTCCAGAAGCTCGCCGCGGGCACCCGCCGACGGCCGCGCATGCTGGCGAGCTCGAACTCGGCGTCCAGGGCGAGCCACACCGGCAGCGTGTCGCCCGCCGGGGAGCTGTTGCAGATGTTCCCGCCGATGGTCGCACGATTCTGGATCTGGACCGCGCCCACCGTCGAGCACGCTTCGCGCACGAGCGGGTGGGTCTGGGGCGAGCGGATCGCGTCGGTGCAGGTGAGGCCCGCCCCGCAGAACTGACCTCCGGTGATGAACTGCTGCCAGCGCAGGCCGCTGCAGTCCCAAAGGTCGAGGAAGCGGGTGGGCTTCAACGAACCCGACTCGAGGTACACCATCACGTCCGTGCCGCCGGCGATCACCGTGGCGTCGGGCATGTCGGCGCGCGCGTAGATCGCGTCCGTGAGGGTGCGCGGGCGGTAGACGGGAGCTTCGCAGCGCAACATCTACTCCCCCGTGTCCACGAGCGCGTGGGAGACCGCCTCGATGACCTTCTGGTAGCCGGTGCACCGGCAGAGGTTGCCGGCGAGGGCGACCCGCACCTGCTCCACGCTCGGGTGGGGGTTCTCCTCCAAAAGCGCCGCCGCGCTCATGCAGAGGCCGGGGGTGCAGATGCCGCACTGCGCGCCGCCATGCTCCAACATCGCCGCCTGCACCGGATGGACCAGGGCGCCCGCGAGGCCTTCGATGGTCTGCACGTTGCACCCGGCGACCTGTGCTACGGGCACAAGGCAGCTCATCACCGGCACGCCGTCGATCCGGACCGTGCACGCGCCACACTCCCCTTCCCCACAGCCCTCCTTGCTTCCGGTGAGCCGCAGCTCTTCCCGGAGCACATCCAGCAGGCGGGTCATCGGGGGCGTCTCCACCTCCACGGGCTGACCGTTACACACGAACCGGGTGATCATCGGGCCCCCATCGCCGCGAGGACCCGCTCGGGCGTCATCGGCAGAGAATCAAGCACGATCCCCACCGCCTGCTCGATCGCCTGGGCGACGGCCGCGGCCGGAGCATCCATGGGGATCTCCCCGATGCCCTTGGCGCCGAACGGGCCGCCGGCGAAGGGGATCTCCACAAGGCAGGTCACCATCTCGGGGGCGTCGAGCGCCGTGGGGATGATGTAGTTGGTGAGCCGATCATTGCGCATCGCGCCGTTGGCCCCGAGCACCACCTCTTCGGCGGTGGCCCAGCCGAGCGCCTGCAGCGTGCCCCCCTCGATCTGCCCGGAGGTGAGCACCGGCGCGAGCGCGCGGCCGACGTCGGTGGCCGTGACCACCCGGTCGTAGAGCACCTCACCGGTGTCTTCGTCCACGCGAAGGTCGACGATCACGCAGGACCACCCGAAGGTCGGGTAGGCGTCGCCCTGGTAGGTGTCGGGGTCCCACACCACCGAGGCGTCCACCTCGTAGGTGGACTCGTGGGTCGGGTCGGCGAGGCCGAGGTTGCGCCACCGGAGGAGCTGTTCGTCGAACGAACCAGGACCGACCTTGGCTTCCAGCTTCGCACGCAGCTCGGTCGCCGCCTTGAAGCAGGTGCCGCCGACCACCATCGCGGTGCGGCTCGCGACCGTGGGGCCCGAGTCGGGGACGCGACCGGTATCCGGCTGCGCCACGGTGACCCGATCCTGCGCGATGCCCAGGGTGTCCCCCACGATCATCGGGAAGATGGTCTCGGTGCCCTGGCCGATGTCCGTGGAGGAGGAGAGCACGAGGAGCTCGTTGCCGTGCACCTCGAGGCCCACCTTGCCGCGGATCTTCGCTTCCCCGTTGCCGGTGAAGCCGCACCCGTGCCAGGCGAGCGCGACCCCGCGGCCCGCCTTCATGCTGGCGCCGGTGACCCCGGGCCGGAGGGTCTTACGGCGGAACGGCGCCTTCGCCGCGGCCTCCGCCGCGTCGAGCACGGCGAACGCGCCGGGATCGTGCAGCGTCTGCCCGGTGGCCGTGACGTCGCCCTCCCGGTAGAGGTTGGCGCGGCGGACCGCCAGGGGATCCATCCCCAGCACCCGCGCGATCCGGTCGAGGTGGCGCTCCATCGCCCACTGCGCCTGCGGGGCGCCGAACCCGCGAAACGCCCCGTTCGGCGGGGTGTTCGTGGCCACGACGGTGCCGAGGATGTTCACGTGGGGGCAGCGGTAGGGGCCGCCCGCGTGGAGCACGGCCCGGCTGAGCACGACCGTGGAGAGCGTGTGGTAGGCGCCGCCATCCATCCAGATGCGGGCGTGCAGCTCGAGGAGCTCGCCCTGCGGTGACACCAGCGTGGAGAGGTCGATCACCGCGGGGTGGCGCTTGGTGGTGGCCCGCAGGTCCTCGTCGCGACGATAGGTGATCTTCACCGGGAGCCCGGTGAGCCGGCTCAGCAGCACCGCGTGGCAGGCGAGCATCGAAGGATATTCTTCCTTCCCTCCGAACCCACCGCCGGTGACCGACTGCACCACGTTCACCCGATCGTGCCCGAGCATGCGCTTCACCGCACGATCCACGTAGTACGGACACTGCATGGACCCGGTGACCGTGACCCCGCCATCGGGCCGCGGCGCCGCGATCATGCTCTGCGGCTCGATGTAGAGCTGCTCCTGGAGGCCGGTGCGATACCGCCCGCGGATGAGGTACCCGGTGACCCGACTCGGCTCCCCGTGCACCAAGTGGATCCGCTTGAAGACGTTGTCGTTCCCGAAGATCTGGACCGGGCTCCCCTCCGCCTCGAGCGGATCGAGCAGCGCCGGGAGGTCCTCATACGTCACGCGAACGGCGCGTACGGCCGCCAGCGCCCGCTCGCGCGTGGGCGCGGCGACGAGCGCGATCGGCTCCTCGGCGTGGCGCACCACCCCATCGGCGAGGATGGGCTGGTCGTCCGTCATCAGGGTGACGACGTTGGGCCCAGGGAGGTCCGCCGCGGTGGCGACGGTCACCCCTGTCCAGTCGAACGCCGGGTCCCGCTCGATGGAGACGATGCGGGCATGGGCGCGCGCGCTGCGAACAGTGGCGCCGTAGAGGCAACGGTGGGGACGAAGATCGTCGGCGTACAGCGCACGCCCGGTGAGCTTCGAGAGCCCGTCCCGACGCGGGGGGGAGGAGCCGATGGACATTTGCGGCGGAGGGTAGCACACCCGCCCGGGCCGTGCAGGGTCCGCGTTCCACAGCTTCGTCAAGGGGGCGCCATACATCGGGATTTCCCCATACAGCCGGCCCAGGCGCAACGATCGGGCGGCCCACCCAGGAGCGCCGAGCGGTGCGGACGGTTTGGCGGCGCCGAGCGTGGCGGGCCGCCGCCGCACCGGCCGGTCTACCCCCCGGGAATCCCGAGTCCCGGGCCGGGCACGTCCAGGGGTTGGTCCACGCGCACTGCGGCGGCCTGACCGAACCCGAGTCGGCCCCACGCCACCCATCCGTACGCCAGGAAGAACCAGAGCAGGAAGGGGAGCGCCCGAAGGTTGCCCGCGGTGATCGCCGCGAAGATTCCGTAGCCCTGCCACAGCGCGAGGCCGAGCTCCACGGGCACGCTCCGCTCCCCTCCCCGTCCGCGGGCCGCCACGCCGCCGAGCTTCGGCGTGCGCACGAAGGTGCCCACCGGACCCAGCAGCCCCGCGACCGCGGCCACGCTCTGCGACCACGCCAGGCCGAGCGCCAACACCAGGGCCAGCGCCACGTCCCCTCGGCGCGCGCGGCCGGCGGCGAGGAGGAACGCCGCGTGCGACCCGCTCGCCGCCACGAACGCGACGGTGCCCAGGCTGTCGAGCAGCCCCCCACCCGGACCCCGCCCGGCGGCGAGCAGCGGCAGCATCCCGGAGACGGCGAGCGCCAACGGCCACGCCAGGTTGCTGGAGAGGTGATGGAGCGCCTCGGCGCGGAGCCGCAGCGGCGCGTCCGCCACCAGGAGCCGTCGGCCGAGCTTCCGGAAGGTCTGCACCGACCCGCGCGCCCAGCGCCGCTGTTGCGCGAGGAACGCCGTCATCGTCTCGGGCAGCTCCGCCGGCACGACGACGTCGTCCCGGTAGACGAACCGCCACCCCGCGAGCTGGGCGCGGTAGCTGAGGTCGAGGTCTTCGGTGAGCGTGTCGCCCGCCCACCCGCCGGCCGCGTCGATCGCCGCGCGGCGCCACACCCCGGCCGTGCCGTTGAAGTTGAACCAGCAGCCGGCGCCGTGGCGGCCGCGGTGCTCGACGCGAAAGTGGGCGTCGAGCAGGCGGGACTGCCCACGGGTGAGCACGCTGGCGTCGGGGTTGAGGTGGCCCCACCGGGCCTGGACCATCCCCACCGCGGGGTCCCCGAAGTGGGGCACCAGCCGGCGGAGGAAGTCGGGGGACGGGACGAAGTCAGCGTCGAACACCGCGATGAGCTCGCCGGAGGCCTGCGCCAGACCCGCCGCGAGCGCGCCCGCCTTGAACCCGGCGCGGTCCGCGCGCCGAAGCACGCTCACGCGCACCCCGGCGGCGCGGGCGCGCGCGACGGCCGGAGCCGCGCGCTCCGCCGTGTCGTCCGTCGAGTCGTCGAGGAGCTGCACCTCGAAGCGGTCGCGCGGCCAGTCCAGCGCCGCCGCCGCGTCCACCAGCCGCGCGACCACGGCCGGCTCGTTGTAGACGGGGAGCTGCACCGTCACGGTCGGCAGCTCCGACCTCAGCTCCGGCTCAGGCACGGGCGCAGCCCGCAGCGCGCGCGCCACGAGCCACCAACGATGGGCCCCGTGGAGCGCGAGCAGCCCCAGGAGCCCCGCGTAGACCGGGCCGAGAAGGATCAAGGAACGCCGTGGTTACTTCGCGACGTCCACCGTCATCGACGCCATCTGGCTGGTGAGGATGATGCTGTCCTCCACGCCGATCTCGTCGTCCTCCTCGGTGCCGTTGCCGTCGGCATCGAAGCCGTCGAGGTACTTCTGCATGTCCTCCGCCACACTCTCGAGGTTCGAGACGGCGATGGAGTCGTTGGAGGTGCTCCCCGCGCCGCGCGCCGAGGCCACCGCGAAGTGGGAGGTCTGGTAGTCGCAGAGCTGAACGCCGTCGATCGCCTGCTCGATGTAGCTGCGGATCGGGTCCCGGGGGTCCACGGCCGCGGCGGCGTCGTTGTAGTCCGCGAGGATGAGCTCGACGTACCCGCCGTCTCCCTTCACGTCGTCGGCCTCGACGGCGTAGTTGTTGTCGTAGACGTCGTCGTCGCCGTCGTTGTTGGCGTCCACGGTGGGGTCTTCCAGGCCGTTGCCGATCTTCTCGCCGACGAGGTTGAGCTCGGTGATGTCGAGGCCCCCGGTGGCGGCCGCGGTCGCTTCGTCGCGGAGGAACTCAAGCTGGGTCTCCAACGCGCGGAGCGACCCTTCCCCAGACGGCGTGTCGGGGTTGGCGATGAGCAGGCGCTGGAGGACGGAGAAGACGGTGCTGTCCACGTCGCCCGACCACACCGGGTCGCCATCAGGAGTGCTGCCGTCTCCATCGCTCTGCCAGGCTTCGAAGTGGTTGAAGCCCTCGGCCACGGCGTTCTCGCCGATGTCCGCCGTGAAGTTCACGTCCTCACCGACGACGGTGATCTCGCCCACGGGCACCAGGCCGCTGGTGGGGGAGCTCACGAAGCCGTAGTAGTGCTCACCCTCCCGCGGGGGGAGCGCCCGGGTAAGGTTGAGGGTGAACAGGGAGTTGTCCTCGACGCCGTCGGCGAAGTAGGCAGCACCGGCCCCGGAGGCACGCCAATTGTCCTCCTGACCGCCGCCGCTCGCGGTATCCTGCCCCGTTTCCCCGCTGGTGGACGAAGAGTCCTCGGGCTGCGGGCAACCCACGGCAAGAACCAGCGGCACAGAGAGCATGACGAAGCGCATTCCTTCCTCCGCTGCCGAGCATACCCCGAGCGGCGGCGTTGCGCGCGCCGACGATGTGGCGCGGCTGGTGTTGTACTTCGACGTGTTCCGGCACCCCCTGCGGGTGGACGAGCTCGCCAGCCTCGTCGGCACCGGCGCCGAAGCGGCGCTCCACGCCGCCGCCGCGACCGGCGTCGTCGTCCACGATGGCCGCTGGGTCTGGCGTCGCGGCCGCCCCGACGACCTCGCCCGCCGCCGCGCCCGCGCCGAGGAGGCCGAGCGCCAGTGGCCGCGGGCTCGCCGCGCCGCCGCGTTCCTGGCGCGGCTCCCCTTCGTCCGCGGGGTCCTCGTCACCGGCGCGCTGAGCAAACGCAGCGCCGCCCCCGACGGCGACGTGGACTTCCTGCTCCTGGTCGCGCCCGGCCGGGTGTGGACGGTGAAGGCGGGGCTTCACGCGATCCGCCGGGTGCTGCCCGAGGCCGCGCGCGAGGCGCTCTGCACCAACTACCTCCTCGCCACCGACGCGCTCGCGCTGCCCCAGCGCTCGATGTTCCACGCGGTCGAGCTCGCCACGGCCGTGCCGATGTTCGGCCCCGAAGCCTGCGGAGCGCTCCTCGCCGCGAACCCCTGGGCGGCGGAGCGGGTGCCCGGCTGGGCGTTCCCCACGGAGCGCGCTGCGGCCGCGGCTCCGCTCCCCTCCCCTCGGCTTCAGCAGGCGCTCGAGGCCGCATCGCCCACCGCGCTGGAGGCGCTCGGCGCCCGCTCCGTCCAGGGGTTCTGGGCCCGCCGGTACGGGTGGCTGCCGGAGTCCGAGCGGGCGCGGCGCTTCCAGGCGGGCCCCTCCGTCGCCACCAACCACCTCCACGACTTCTCCGGCTGGGTGAACGCGGAATACGAAGCGCGCTGCGCCGCCGAGGGCGTACCGTCGTGAGACCTGCCCGGGACCAACTCTACGTCGCCTTCGCCGGCCTTCGGAGCCCCTGGGGCACGGAAGGCGGCGTGGAGGCGCACGTCGCCGCCTTGGCGCCGCGGCTGGTCCGGCGCGGGGTGCACGTCACGGTGTACTGCCGCGAGCGATACAACCCCCATGGGAATTGTTACCGAGAGGGCGTTCGTCTCGCCGATTCACCCACGATCTACGGTCGCTCCAGCGAGGCCTTCGTCCACACCGCGTTCGCCGCCCCCCGCGCGTGCCTCCGCCATGACATCGTCCACCTGCACGCCTGCGGACCCGCGCTGTTCGCCCCCGTGGCGCCCACGCTCGGGCGGCGGAGCGTGGTCACCCTCCACGGCCGGGATTGGGAGCGGACGAAGTGGGGCGCCACCGCCCGCGCCGTGCTCCGGACCGGCGCGCGCGTCGGCGTCGCCCACGCCAACGCCGTGATCTCCGTCTCGGAGGAGCTCCGACCGTGGTGCGAGGACCACGGCGCGCGGGACGTGCAGGTCATCCCCAACGGCGTGGACCCCCACGAGCCCGTCGCGTGGGACCCGAGCATCTTCCCGATGCTCCAGCCCGGGCGGTATTTCCTGTTCCTCGGGCGGCTGGTGCCCGAGAAGGGGCTCGACACCCTGGTCGAAGCGGCGCGTCGGGCCCGCTCCGCGTTGCCGGTGGTGATCACCGGCGGCGAGGTCTACAGCTCGGGGTTCGCGGCCGCGCTTCGCCACCGGGCGGACGAGCGGCGGGTGATCTTCACCGGCCCCCGGTTCGGGCTCGAGAAGCGCATGCTGCTCTCCCACGCGCGGGGGTTCGTCTTCCCGAGCCGCGTGGAGGGGCTGCCCGTCGCGCTTTTGGAGGCGATGGCCGCCGGGCTCCCTCTCCTCGCCTCCGACATCCAGGCCAACGACGAGGCCCACGGCGGCACCGCCGCATGGCGGCTCCCGGTCGAGGACGTCGAGCGCTGGGCGCACGGACTCCACGACGCCGAGCGCGCCGATCCGGCCTGGCTCGCGGCCGCCGGGGAGGCAGGGCGCCGTCGCGCCGTCGAGCACTTCTCCTGGGATCACCTCGCAGATCGTACGTTGGATGTGTACGAACGGGTCATGCGGGCGTGAGGGCGGGCCGATCGATGACCGCCCGCCTCCGCGATCTCCTCGCCACGGCGCTGCTCATCGCCCTCCCGGTCTCCACCGGCGCCCAGGAGATCATCCTCGCGCTCCTGCTCGCCCTGGCCGTCGTCTCCGGCGGCGCACGCGCGGCCTTCACCCTCCCGTGGACCGCCGCCGCCGTCACCTTCGCCGGCACGTGGACCCTCGGCGCCCTCGCTCGCGGGGACGTGCATGAGGCGCTCGGCCACGCGTGGCTCCTCGCCCCGTTCCTGGCGCTCGGGGCCCTGGAGCCGTCGGGGAGCACCGCCGAACGCCGTCGCACCCTCGGCCTCGCCGCCGCCGCCGCAGCCGCCGCCTACGCCATCGTCCAGGCCGCCCGAGGCGCCGCCGCCGCCGGGACCCTGTCGCATCACCTCACGCTGGCCTACGCGCTGCTGCCGCCGCTCGGCGTGGCGCTCGCTCGGCGTCGTTGGAGCTTCGCCGCGGTGATCGGCGCCGGGGTGCTCGCTACCCGGAGCGACGCGGCGCCCGCCGCGCTCGCCGCCACCACGCTCGTCGCGCTCGGACTGCCGGCCGCGGCGGGGACCGCTGTCGGCGCGGTGGCCACCCTCACCGGGTTGGCGTGGTTCGCGCCCGCTGGCGACCTTCAACAGCGCGCCGTCCTGTGGACGGGCGGGCTCTCCGTGCCCCCCGGGACCGCGGGCGCGGGGGGCTATCGGGCGGCGAGCGCCCCGCTCTACGATCGGCTCCAACCCGGCTTCTGGTACCCCAACCACGCCCATGACAGCTTCATCCAGCTGGGCGCCACGCTCGGCGCCGGGGGCTGGGCCGCGGCGACGCTGCTCGTCGCCACAATCTTCGGGGCCGCGACGCCCGGCGCGGGAGCGGGCCTCGTCGGCGTGCTGGTCGGCGGCTTGACCCAGGACACCTTCGGCGACCTCGAGGTGGTGCGTGCCGCGTGGATCTGGGTGATGATCGAGGGAACCGCGAGCGTGCGTAGCGGTCGGAGCCGGGCATGATGGTCCTCCTCTTCCTCTTCGCCTTCGTCCAGCTGTGTTTTGGCGGCACCCTCGACCAGGCCGTCGCCGCGCGGGAGTCTGGCGACTACGCCGGCGCCGCCGCGCTGCTCGAGACCGTCCACCCGCTCCTCGACCCGGGCGAAGAAGGCCGCTGGAACCTCGAGCGCGGCCTCGCCGAAGACCTTCGTTGGAACCCGGCCGGCGCCGAGCCGTACTACCGCGCCGCGATCGACATCGGGGGTGATGCGGGGATGGAGGCCCGGTACCACCTCGCGGTCGTGCTCGACGACCTCGGGCGGATCGACGAAGCCCGCGCGGAGCTCCACGCGCTCTTGACCGCATCGAGCCTCAACCCCGAGTTCGTGCCGGTGCTGCGCATCGAGCAGGGGGTCATCGACATCCACCAGGGGCGGTTCAACCGGGGCGTACACCTCGTCCAGAGCGGGATCAAGCGGGTCGCCGACCCCAAACGCCACGCGTGGATGATCGGCCGCGGACGGTTCGCCGTGCTCGCGGTGCAGGCGCACCGCGCGGAGCAGTGGGAGCTACGCGGCCGCGACTGGGCCGACCACCACGCGCTCGTGCAGCGCGTCCGCATGCTCAAGCAGGTGGAAGCCGAGCTGTTCCAGATCATCAAGACGGAGGAGCCGGAGTGGATCACCGCGTCGCTCCTGCGGGTGGGCGACACCTATGCCGACCTCGCCGACGACCTCGCCCACGCCCCGCCGCCGGCGAAGCTCACCGAGGACGAAGCCGCGATCTACACCCGGGAGCTCGCCGAGAAAGCCAACGGGCCGCGCACGAAGGCGTACACCCTCTACGACCACGGGGTGGCGTTCGCCAACCGGATGTCGTGGCAGAGCCCGATCGTGGACGAGCTGCGCGAGAAGCGCGACGAGCTGTCGGTCGCGCGGTGAGCCGCGACGCCACATCGCGTTAACCGGGGCGTGGCCCCGGAGTCCCCTGTGCGTACGCTCGTACCGTCGTTCTGCCTCGCCCTGCTCGCCGCCTGCGCCACGCCCACCGACAGCGGAAAATCCCCGGGCGACGACACCGCCGACACCGCGGGTTCCGACTCGGGAACCGGGGATACCGCGGAAACGGGCGAGACCGGCGGCGCCTGCGGCGACGGGACCGACGGCACGAACTGGTATCGCGATGCCGACGCCGATGGCCACGGCGATCCCGCGTCCGCCGAGCTCGCCTGCTACGCGCCCGCCGGCTTCATCGCCGTCGGCGACGACTGCGACGACCTCGATCCCGACGCTTTCCCGGGGAACGCGGAGGTCTGTGACCTCGTCGACAACGACTGCGACGGCACGGTGGACGACGAAGCCACCGACGCGAGCACGTACTACCCGGACCTCGACGGCGACCACTACGGCGATCCCGCCGCGGCCGTGCTCGCGTGCTCGATGCCCGCCGGCGACGTCACCAACGACCGCGACTGCGACGACAACGATCCCGACGTCCACCCCAACGCGCCCGAACGCTGCAACGGCGCCGACGACGACTGCGACGGGTCCACCGACGAAGACCCCGACGCCGACACCTGGTACACCGACGCCGACAACGACGGCCACGGCGACCCCGCGACCGGCGCCGCCACCTGCGATCCCGCCCCCGGCACGGTGCTCGTCGGCGACGACTGCGACGACACGGACGCGACCGCCGCCCCCGGCCTCACCGAGACCTGCGACGGGATCGACAACGACTGCGACGGCACCGCCGACAACGGCGCGGTGGACGCGTCGACGTACTACGCCGACGCGGACAATGACGGCTACGGCAGCGCGACCGCCACGGCCGCCGCGTGCACCCGGCCCGTGGGCTACACCACCGACGCGACCGACTGCGACGACACCGACGTCAACGTGCACCCCGGCGCCACCGAGACCTGCGACTACGTCGACGAAGACTGCGACGGCACCGCCGACGACAACGCCACCGACAAGGCCACCTTCTACGCCGACACCGACGGCGACCGTTTCGGGGACCTGGCGGTCACCACCACCAGCTGCTTCGCCGCCGCCGGCTACGTGAGTAATTCCACGGACTGCGACGACGGCGACTCGGGGATCCACCCCGGCGCCACCGAGACCTGCGACCTCGTCGACGAAGACTGTGACGGCGTGGTCGACGACAGCGCGGTGGACGCGGTCACTTGGTACGAGGACACCGACGGGGACACCTACGGAGACACCGGGAGCCCCAGCGTGGCCTGCACCGATCCAGGGGCAACCTGGGTCTCCACCGGCGGCGACTGCGACGAGACCAGCGCCTCCGTCCACCCCGGCGCCACCGAGGCGTGCAACAGCGTAGACGACAACTGCAACGGCACGGTCGACGAGGGCGTGGGCGCGTCGACCTGGTACACCGACGCCGACGGCGACGGCCACGGCGACGCGACGACCTCCACCACCGCCTGCACGGCGCCCTCCGGCTCCACCAGCAGTGGCGACGACTGCGACGACACCAACGTCGGCGTCTACCCGGGCGCGACCGAGGTCTGCGGGGACGGCGTGGTCAACGACTGCTCCGGCACCGAAGCCGCCGCCCTCGCCACCTGCGACACCTGGGGCAGCTCGATCGCCACGAGCGACGCCGACGCCTCACGCTCGCTGAACACATGGAACTACCAGTCCCTGGCCTGGGCGGACGCCGACAACGACGGGGTGGACGACGCCTTCTGGGGTTCGATCGAGTACGCGCCCCCTGGCGCCGCCTCCGCGGCGGACGACTACGGCGCCGTCTTCGTCGTCCGCGGCCCGTCCACCGGCACGGTGGACATGGCGTCCGACATCGAGGTCGCCGACGACGACATCGCGGGGAGCTTCGGCCACTCCCTCGCCGCGCGGGACATCGACGGCGACGGCTACGCGGACCTGCTCGTCGGCGCGCCCGACGCGGCGGACGGTGGGGCCAGCGCCGGCGCCGCGTACCTGTTCACAGGTGCGCTCTCCGACACCAGCGTCTCGGCCGCCCAGGCCCGCTGGGACGGGGCTGCTTCTTCCTGGATCGCCGACGAGGTCGCCCTCCTCGATGACCAGAACGGCGACAACATCGGCGAGGCGGTGATCGCCGCGCAGGCCGGCACGGGCGCCGTGGCGTACTCCGGCGTGGTGTGGATCGAGTCCGGCGCGGCGACCGGCGGGCTCGCCACGGCCGCGCCGCTGGCGACCATCAACGGCGCCGCCTATGGGGATCGCATCGGCACCTCGCTCCTCGCCGCCGACGTCAACGGGGACGGGACCGAGGACCTCAGCATCGGCTCCCGCGGCACCGCCGCCGTGTACGTGTACGACGGGCCGATCACCGGGACGCTCGCGCTCACCGACGCCGACACCAAGTACTCGGGGGCCTCGGGCTGGTTCGGCTACTCGGTCGCGGCGGGCGACAACAACGGCGACGGCGCCATGGACCTCTACATCGGCTCGCCGCAGTACGCCTCGGGCGCGACCACCGCGGCGGGCGCGATCTTCGTGTTCAACGGGCCCTCCGCGGGCAGCATCGCGTACACCTCCGCCACGGCAGCGATCGTCGGGGTGGACGCCAACGATCGGGTGGGCGGCTGGCTCACCGCGCACGACGTGAACCAGGACGGCGACGCGGACCTCGGCTTCGCCCACGGCTACTACACCCGGGTCGGCAGCTCCCTGAGCACCGGCGCCGGCGACAACACCGGCCGCATCTTCTGGGGGCCGCTGAGCGGGAGCGCCACCAACAACGACGCGGACCTGACCGTCGCGGGCGGCAAGTTCAGCCTCGACTTCATCGGCGACCAGGACGGCGACGGCTGGGACGATCTCGCCTGGGGCAGCGGCTCCACGGTGTACACCTTGGGCTTCGGCGGCTTCTGATGTGTCGGAACATCCGGCCGTTGTTCAACTTCGCGCCGCCTGCCACCGATGAGGAGATCGCGGCCGCGGCGTTGCAGTACGTCCGGAAGGTGTCGGGGACCACCCGACCGTCGAAGGAGAACGAGGCGGCGTTCGCCGCTGCGGTGGAGCAGGTGGCGGCGGTCACCCGCGGGCTCGTGCGCGATGGGCTCACCACGAGGGCGACGCCGCGCACACGAGAGGAGCTGGTGCGTCAGGCACGGGCGCGCGGTCAGCAGCGCGAGCTACGGATCGTGAAGAAGGCACTCGCGAGTGGGCTTCCTCAGGGCTGAACCCCTCGGTCGTACGGGTCGGTCGAGGGCGCAGGTCCCGGGGTGTGGTAGCCTCCGTACTCCCACGTGGAGACGCCATGCCCACCGCCACGCTGCACCCTGCCCAGTTCATCTTCGAGGGCCTCCACTACTTCCGGGGTGGCGCCGAGAATGTGCTCCTCGGCTCGTTTGGCCAGAAGGGCAACGTGCTGGTGACCCCCCACCTCGTGGTGCAAGACACCGTCGCGGGCCCGTTCGACGCCCGCACGCTCCCGGCGGTGGCGATCGACTTCACCAGCGACTCCACCTTCGACACCACCCTCTCCGCGAAGGTGACGGCCGCGATCGGAGCCACCCCCGCCGAGATCGCCGCCTCGGCCAACACCAAGACCGCGTTCTCGTCCACCGGACACCTGCGGCTGGTGAAGATCATCGTCGAGGCCAACGACATGAAGCGGGCGCTCATCGCCGACGCCGAGCGGCTCGCCACGTTCAAGGCGTGCGGCCCGAGCGCCCGGATCTGCAACGAGATCTGGGTGGTGATGGAGGCGACGCTCGCCGACAAGCTCACCTCCAGCGGCGGGCTGTCGCTCACGCCCTCGATGAAGACCGGCGCCGTGGACCTCACCGCCACGGCTTCCGTCGCGGGCTCCGGCGGGAACTCGTCCACGGTCACCATCCCGGCCGAGACCACCTTCGCCTACATGCTCCTGAAGCCCTCCTGGAACCACGCAGACCTCGCGCTGCTCGACCAGGACCAGTTCGGCATCGGGTAGCCCCGCCGGACGACCACGGCTGCGGCGGCGCCGCGACAGGGATCGAACGGAGGCCCCGCAGGGGCCGCAGAGAGAGCCCGGCGACCGGCCGCAGGCCGGGCGGTCGCCACCGGTGTCCTCTGGAGATCAGACGGTTTGACCCTGGTATCCGCTCACCCGGCGAGGACGCGGCGCTGGGTTGGCGGGATTCCCGCCGTTGGCGACGTCACACGCCTGGCCCACTTCGGGCCCGTCATCTCATCCTGCACCGTCGGCGAACAAGGACAACGTTTTCACGCGACGCCGGGAAGCCCGCCGGGGCTGGCCCACTTCGGGCTTGCTGCACGGGCTCGCTCAGCGTCGCCGCGACGAGCGATCGATCTTCATCAGGGTCAGACCGGATCAGCCGACCAGCCGGGCACAAACCGAGATCGCGTACGTGATCCCCGCATCGTCCACGTCCAGGTGGGTGACGAAGCGCACCCGGTCCGCGGCGACGGCGACCACGCGAACGCCCGCTTCGCCGAGGCGGTTCGCGAACACCGGCGCGTCGGCCACCCGGACGTACACGATGTTCGTCTCGGGCGCGGCCTCCACGTCCAGCCCGGCGGCCCGGAGCCCCTCCCACAGCGCGCGGGCGCGAGCGTGGTCGTCCGCGAGCCGGGCCACGTGGTGGTCGAGGGCGTGGAGCGCGGCCGCCGCGAGGATCCCCGCCTGCCGCATGCCGCCGCCGAGCATCTTCCGCGTTCGCCGAGCTTTCTCTGCCAGAGACCGTGGCCCCGTCCACACCGAGCCGATCGGCGCGCCGAGCCCCTTGCTGAAGCAGACGTTGGCGACCGTGAACGGCCCCGCGAACTCTCCGAGCGGGCGGCCGGTGGCGACGTGGGCGTTCCAGAGCCGGGCACCGTCGAGGTGGGAGTGCATGCCCGCGTCGCGGGCGACGTTCGCCAATTCCACGCAGCGTTCCACGGAGATCACGGTGCCGCCACCGCGGTTGGCGGTGTTCTCCACGGAGAGCAGCCGCGGCGGGGCGTGGTGAACGTTGGGCGGCCGGACCACCGCGCGCACCACCGCCGGGTCGAGCACGCCGCGCACGCCCGCGACCAGCCGCAGCGTGACCCCGGCGATCACCGCGGCGCCGCCGGCTTCGTAGTGGAACGGGTGCGCGTCGGCCTCGAGGATCACCTCGTCCCCCGGCTCGGTGAGCACGCGGATCGCGATCTGGTTCGCCATGGTGCCGCTGGGCACGAAGATCGCGGTCTCCTTCCCGAGCAGCTCGGCCACGCGCGCCTCCAGCCGGTTCACCGTGGGGTCCTCGCCGAAGACGTCGTCGCCGACCTCGGCGTCGGCCATCGCGCGGCGCATGGCCGCGGTGGGCCGGGTGACGGTGTCAGAGCGAAGATCAACCAGCATGATTCACCAGGGCGGGGAGGTACTCGGGGGGGAGCGGCAGCCCGGCGAGCGCCAGGAGCGTGCCGCCGATGTTGGCGATGCCGGCGCCGGGGAGATCGGCGAGCGTCCACTCGCCGGCGGGGTCCACGAGGAGGAAAGGGACCGGGTTCAGCGAGTGGCTGGTGCGCGGCTTGGGGACGCCATGATCGAGGATCGGGGCGCCCTTCTTGTCGAGCTCGACCATCTCGTCGGCGTTGCCGTGGTCGGCGGTGATGAGCAGGATCGCGTTGGCGGCGCGCGCGGCCTCGGCGATGCGCCCGACGCAGTGGTCGACACACTCCACCGCCGTGACGGTCGCGGCGAGGTTGCCGGTATGGCCGACCATGTCGCCGTTCGCGAGGTTGAGCCGCACGTGGTCCGCCCGATGGTCGCGCAAGGCGGCCACCACCTGGTCCGTGATGAGCTCGGCCTTCATCTCCGGCGCGTGGTCGAAGGCGATGCGGTCGGACGGGACCTCGGCGTAGCGCTCCAGGGTGTCCGAGAAGGCGCCGCTGCGGTTCCCGTTGAAGAAGTAGGTGACATGCCCATACTTCTGGGTCTCGGAGATCGCGAAGGTGCGCACGCCGGCCGCCGCGTACCGTTCGCCGACCGTGTCGTCGATGACCGGCGGGGACACCAGGAAGCGCTTCGGCAGCTTGAGGTCGCCGTCGTACTGCATCATCCCCGCGTAGGTGACCTTGGGGACCGAACCACGGTCAAACGCGGTGAACTCCGCACCCTCCTCGAAGGCGCGGGTGATCTCGATCGCGCGGTCGCCGCGGAAGTTGAAGAACACCACGCCGTCTCCGTCGGCGATGCGGCCGACGGGGCCGTCGGCGTCAGCGACCACGAACGGGGGGAGCGACTGGTCGTCCACCGCGGGGTCCTCGGCGTAGAAGGTGCGGACCGCCTCGCTCGCCGAGGGAAACGCCCTCCCCTCCCCGTGCACGTGACAGCGCCACCCGCGCTCCACGATGCGCCAGTCGGCCTCGTAGCGGTCCATGGTCACGAGCATCCGGCCGCCGCCGGAAGCGAACCGGACGTCGTGGCCGGCCGCCGTGTACGCCGCGAACTCCGCCTCCAGCGGCTCCAGCCAGGTGAGCGCCGAGCGCCCCGCCACGTCCCGCCCGTCGGTGAGCACGTGGACCCGCACGCGTTTACCCGCCTCCACCGCCGCCTTCACCAGGGCGCGGAGGTGGTCGACATGGCTGTGCACACCCCCGTCGGAGAGCAGGCCGATGAGGTGCACCGTCTTGCCGCCGAGCACCGCCTTCCAGGCCTCGCCCCGGAAGAGCGCGCCGCTGCGAATCGCCTGCGCCACCAGCGTCGCGCCCTGCTCGATCACCCGCCCCGCGCCCATCGCGTTGTGGCCCACCTCGCTGTTGCCCATGTCCGCGTCGGACGGCAGTCCCACCGCGAGGCCGTGCGCCTTGAGCAGGCGCCAGGGATTCGCGGCCATCAGCGCGTCGAGGTTCGGCGTCTTGGCGAGGAAGACGGCGTCGGAGCCGTCGCGCCGGCCCCAGCCGACACCATCGAGGATGCAGAGGACGATCGGGCGGGCGAGCACGGTGGAGAACCTCGGGCCCCCCGCTCTAACGCCCCGAAGGCGGCCGCTCCCGGTGGCGCAGCGCCATCCACACGCTCAGCGCCCCCGCCACCCCGGCGGCCGGCACGAACATGTACCAGTAGAGCTTCCAGAACGCGGCGGCCCACTTCAGGGCATCCATCCGGGTGTTCTGCATTTCGTTCGGCCAAAGGAACAAGAGCACGAAGCTGATGCTCGCGCCCACGAACTGGCCAACGAACGCGCCACGGAGGAAGCGAAACCAATGGCGGAACGCGGAGTCCTCCGCAAAAAGGTCCCGTCCCTCGTCGTGTGCGGTGCGCAGCCGCGTCGGATGGTAGCCGAGCGCGAAGACCGGCGACCACACCAGCCCCATGATCGCGCCCACCAGCGGCGCACGGATGGCGTAGTAGTGGCCGAACGCGCCGCCCACGTCGGCATCCGTCGCCTTCATCGCCCAGACTGCGAGGGTGTACCAGGCGATCACCGCCCACACGAGGCAGATGAGGAGGAGCTGACGGGCGGAAGGGAACAAGCCCACAGAGCGTAGCCGCTGCCGCGCGTCGCCGCACGGACGCCGGCCACTCGGAGCGTTAGGTGGCCGCCCTCCGGAGCCTCCGTGAAGCAGCGCGCCGTCATCGTCGGGGCCGGGATCACCGGCACGCTCGTGGCCCACGCCCTCGCCACCCGCGGGTGGGAGGTCGTGCTCCTGGAAGCAGAACACGTCGGCGCTGGCAGCTCCAGTCGCACCGCCGCGGGGATCCGCCAGCAGTTCTCCACGCCGGGCACCGTCCGCGGCATGCGGTTCTCGGTCGACTACTACCGTCGGTTCACGGAGATCGTCGGGGGAACCGAATCGCCGATCGCCCAGAACGGGTACCTGTTCCTGCTCGGTACCGACGAGGAGGTGCAGGCCGCGCGCGCCCGGGTGCGCATGCAGCAGGGCTGCGGGCTCGACGTCGCCCTCCTCGATCAAGCCGCGTTGATCGAGCAGTTCCCCTGGGTGGACCGGCACGCCGTCCTCGGCGGCACCTGGTGCCCGTCCGACGGGTTCTTGTACCCGGCGACGGTGTACAACGAAGCCGCGGCCGCCGCGCAGCGTCTCGGGGCCACCCTGGTGCAACGGGCGCCCGTCACGGGCGCGGAGCACGCCGGCGGGCGCCTCACCGCGCTGCTCACCCCCCGAGGCCGCTTCGAAGGCGACCTGTTCTTCGACGCCACGAACGCCTGGTCCCCTCGCCTCGCCCAGGTGCTCGGCGCCACCGAGCTGCCCATCGCGCCGCTCAAGCGGTACCTCTGGTTCGCCGAGCGTGCCGGCAGCCTCTCCGGCGCCGAGATGCAGCAGATGCCGCTCATCATCGCCCCGAGCGGCGCCTACTGTCGCCCGGAGAACGCCGACTCGCTCTTGATGGGCTGGGCCCACGCCGCGCGCCCCGAGCCCGACTTCACCTACGAAGACCAGGACCGGATCGAGCCGAAGTACTTCCACAAGACCGGCACCGACTCCGCCGCGTTCGAGGCCTGGGCCACCCTCGCCGAGGCTGTGCCCGCCTTCGGGGAGTTCGCGGGGATCACCGCCACGACCTCCGGCTACTACGGCACGACGCCCGACCACAACCCCTACCTGGGCTACGACCCGGCCGTGCCCAACCTGGTGCGCCTCGTCGGCTTCTCCGGCCACGGCGCGATGTTCGGCCCGTTCACTGCCCTCGTGGCCACCGCGCTCGCGGAAGCCGGCCGCGACGTCGACCACGTGACCGCGCTCGGCGAGCCCGTCCCCGTCGGCGCTTTCCGGGTGGACCGCGAGATCGGCCACGCGGAGACCCTTGTCATCTGAGCCGGGCCGGCTGCTGCGGCTGGTGGAGTGGGGGCTGCGGCTCGCGCTTCGCCTCGGCGGCGTCTCCCTCCGGCAGGTGTCGACCTCGGTCGGGCAGATCTGCGTGTACGACTGGCGGGGGACGCCGGGAAAGCCGACGGTGGTCCTGCTCCACGGGATCGTGGCCAACAGCACCTCCTGGTGGCCGCTCTTCTTCGGCCTTCGGCGCTCGGCGGGCCGGATCTTCGCGATGGACAACCTCGGGCATGGCTGGAGCGATGCCCCCGCCGAGCTCGAGCCCGAGGCGATGATCCAGGCGGTGGAGGAGGTTTTACGCGCGGAGATCGCCGAGCCCGCGGTGGTGCTCGGCAACTCCCTCGGCGGCGCCCTGGCGCTGCACTTCGCCGCCAAAAACCCCGAGCGGGTGAAGAACCTGCTCCTGGTCTCCCCCGCCGGCGCCCCGTGGACCGAGGCCGAGATCACCGAGCTCCGCGCGCTGTTCGACCTCGCCGATGTCCGCGCCGCCACCGCGTTCGTCGACCGGCTGTACGCGAAGCCCGTCGCGTACGCCCGCCTGATCGCCCCGGAAATCCTCCGGCGTTTCCGGGATCCCGCGATACGCCACCTGGTGTCCCGCTTCCGCACCGATCAGGCGATGACCCCCGAATCCATGGCTGTGATCCCCGCACCTTCGCTCCTGCTCTGGGGGCGGAAGGAGCGGTTGCTCCCGAACACCTCGTTGCACTTCTTCCGCGCCCACCTCCGTGGGGTGGTGGAAGAGCCGCTGGAGTGGGGCCACTGCCCGCAGCTCGACCGCCAAGGTGAGCTGGTCGCCCGGGTGCGGCGCTGGGTCGAGGAGGGGCGATGAGCGCTTCCGGCGCGGTCCCCGAGGTGGTCGTGGTCGGCGGGGGCTTCGGCGGGCTGGAGGTCTGCAAGGCGCTCACCCGGGCCCACAAGGCGGGGAAGCTCCGGCTCACGCTCGTGGACAAGGAGAACTTCTTCCAGTTCAATCCTCTGCTTCCCGAGGTCGCCACCGGCGCAGTGGAGACCCGCCACGTCGTCTACCCGCTCCGCGCGTTCTGCGCGCCGCGGGGCATCCGGTTCATCCGGAACAAGCTCCGTTCCGTGGACCCCGAGACGCGCACCCTCCATCTCCACAACGGCCTCTCGCTCCACTACGACCAGCTCGTCCTCGCGGCCGGCGCCTCCACCAACTGGTTCGGCATCCCCGGCGCCGAGGCCAACGCCTTCCCGTTCAAGACGCTGATGGACGCCATCCGGCTCCGCGCCCACCTGGTGGAGATGTGGGAGCTGGCGGACCAGGCCGAAGATCCCGCGGTCCGGCGGCAGCTCCTCACCTTCGTGGTCGCCGGCGGCGGCATCACCGGCGTGGAGGTGTGCGCCTCGTTCATGGAGATGTTCCATCGGACGATGCGGCGCCTCTACCCTCGGGTTCCGCTCTCCCTGGTGTCCGTGCACCTCGTGGAGGGCGGGGAGCGCCTCCTGGGCGGGCTCCGCGAAACCCACGCTTCCGTCGCCGAGAAGCACCTTCGGTCCCTCGGCGTCAACGTCGTCCTGCACCGTCGCGTCGCCAGCGTGGACGCGGAGCGCGTCACCCTCGACGACGGCTCGGTCATCCCCGGCCACACCCTCGTTTGGACCACCGGAATCCGCGGCCCCTCCGCCGACACGCCCTGGCCCTTCCCCCTCGGTCGCTCCGGCCGCTTCAAGGTCGACGCGCACGGGCGGATCGGCGCCGCCGAGTGGGCCGTGGGCGACGCCGCCGACTGGACCGACGCCGACGGCCGCGCCATCCCCCAGGTGGCCCAGGGTGCGTTCCAGAGTGGCCGGGTGGTGGCCGCGAACCTGCTCTCCGCGCTGGAGGGACGCGCCGCGGACCGCACGCTGCGCTACCGCGACCTCGGCTACATCGTGGGCCTCGGGCGCCACAGCACCGTCGCCAGCGTGATGGGCCTGCCGGTCTCGGGCCAGCTCGCCTGGTACTTCTGGGCGTTCTACTACCTGTTCGCGATGGTGGGCTTCCGCAAGCAGCTCGAAGTGGCCACCGACGTCATCAAGGGGCTCTTCGTGCTCCACGACACCAGCCAGATCCACGAACGCCGGCGAATGTTGCGGGCGGAGGACCTGGATCCGGAGCTCGGGTAGGGCGCCGGGCGGGACCGGCCGGGCGATCGGGATTTGACGGTAGTCTTTTGCGCCTCGGCGGGCGGGCGCCGCCGCCCGCTCCCGCGGGCCCGAGGGGCGCCGCGATCGGATCGGGTGGCCGCGCCGGCGCTACTTCCCGATCGCCCAGCCGTTCTTCTTGCCGGTGTAGTCCGCCGTGTAGATGGACTTGAGCGAGTTGTCGGGCTGCAACTGCCGATAGTTGAGCTGCATCTTCTCGCCCGTGAGCGAGACATCCCACCAGCCGACCAGCGGCATGCAGCTCGCTTCGAACGCGCCCGGAAAGCCCTTCCAGGACTGGTCGGACTTGGCGTGGTCGAGCGCGACGCTGGAGCACTTGCGCACCTCCGCCTGACGCTCGAACTCGCGGAGGATCGCGAAGTCGAAGGTGGTCTCGAGCTTCACGTCGTGCAGCCCGGCCGCGTCGGCGTGGCCCCAGCGTTCGATCGTGTCCGCCGGGACGCCGCCGCCACCGGTGTTGATGTACATCTCACCGAACTTGCCGTGCGGGAGGAAGACCTCGTTGCTGGCCGTGCCGCTCGCGAACACCGCCTTGAGCGCGCCGATCCGGGTGGCCCCGTCGATCGTCTCCAGGAGCTCTTTGGGCGACTCGTCGAGGTTGCTCACCCGGCCGAGGCCGAGGGTGATGAGCGGGTCGTACATGAAGACGACGAGGGAGTCGTACGCATCCTGCTCGCCGAGCGTCTTCTCCAGGTAGGCGTTCTGTTCTTCCCAACGCGAGCCAAGGGCGGCGCGGTTGGTGTCGACCGTGAGGAAACGCCAGGTGTGGCCGCCCACGGCGAGGTCCACGCTGTACCAGGTCGCCACGCGGTTGAAGCCGATGTCGGCGCCAACTCCGGGGAACGCGGCGCCGAAGCCGGCGTAACGGTCGTCATCGAGGGCGTCGTCCGCGCCAGGGACCGGGAGCACGCGCGTGCGCATCTTGCCGTCTTCCGGGGGTTCGCCGCCGCTGATGACCGACACCCACTGCTTCGCCCAGGACTTCCAGGCCGGCAGGGACGAGCCGGGGACGAGGTTCCCGAGGAGCACCATGAACTCGGTGCGGCCCTCCTGGATCGTCTTGGAGATGTCCCCGAGGACGGCGGCCTGGGCGCCCTTCACCGCCACCCGCTTGGTGGCCTCGGCCTCGCCGGCCTTGGCCGCGCGGACGTTGCCCACCACGGCGAATTCGACGGTCGAGGCGAACTCCTTCCGCTGCCCGTCGTCCATGTACAGGTCCTGCGTGGGGATCTTCTTCGTGTCGAACGCGAAGGCGAGCGAAACGGCGAGCAGCATCAGGGCTCCATGGGGCGGGAAAGGTATCCGAGTCGACGGGCGAGGCCGGTATGGCGTTCGTCAACCCCGGCCCGGGTAACCGCCATCCGTAGGGCGCGGGGGCTCGCGACGATGACCGCGAAGCGCCGGGCGCGGGTGAGCGCGGTGTAGACGAGGTTCCGCCGCAACATCACGAAGTGACCGGTGTAAAGCACCATCACCACGGCCGGGTACTCGCTGCCCTGGCTCTTGTGGATGGAGATCGCCCACGCCAGCTCCAGGCTGTCGAGCGCGTCCGCCGGGATGGGGACGAGGCGTCCCTCGAAGGAGACCTCAAGCGTGGCGGGCGTGACGCCCACGACGTGCCCGACATCCCCGTTGAACACCTCGAGGTCATAGTCGTTCTTGGTCTGGATCACCCGGTCGCCGACCCGGAAGCGCCGGTTTCCCCGGACCATCTCCGCGCCATCCGGGTTGAGCGCCGCGCCGAGCCGCTGGTTGAGGGCGATCGTCCCAAGCGGGCCGGCGTGCATCGGGGTGAGCACCTGCACGTCCCGGCGGGGGTCGAAGCCGTTCTTGGGGAGGCGCTCGGTCACCACGGTGAGCACCAGCTTCGCGAGGTCCTCGGCGTCTTCGCGGTTGAGCACGAAGCAGTCGCGGGCGCCCTCCTCCTTCTCCGCGGAGATCGGCACCTCGCCGACGAGCATCCGGTGGGCGTTGCGTACGATCGCGCTCTCGGCCGCCTGCCGGTACACGTGGGTGAGCCGCGCCACCGGCACCGTCCCCGCGTGGATGAGGTCGCGCAAGACCTGGCCGGGGCCGACGCTCGGGAGCTGGTCCACGTCACCCACGAGGATCAACCTCGCGTGGGGCGCCAGCGCGTCCAGGAGCGCGTCGAAGAGCGCAAGGTCCACCATCGAGGCTTCGTCGACGACCACGGTCTCCGCTTCGAGCACCCGGGCCGAGTCGCGGCCAAAACCCCCTTCACCGCCCCACTCCAGGAGCCGGTGCAGCGTCTTCGCCTCCTGCCCGCACGCTTCGCTCAAGCGCCGTGAAGCGCGGCCCGTCGGCGACGCGAACGCCCACGTCTCCTTGCGGCGCCGCGCCAGCTCCGCGAGCACGCGCACGAGCGTGGTCTTGCCGGTGCCCGGTCCGCCGGTGATCACCATGATCCGGGCGGTGAACGCCGCCTCGACCGCCGCGATCTGCCCCGGCGCCAGCGCGATCCCCACCGCCCGCGCGGCCTCCTCCACGTCGTCCGGCGGCGGCCCCGTGCCCACGCTCCGCGTGGCCACGCGCCGGGCCACCCGGGACTCCAGCTCGTCCATCGGGGCGCGGTAGATCGGGCGATCCCCCTCTTCGGCGGCCGGATGGCGGACGATCCGGCGCATCGCGGCGGCGTCGTCCACTCCGGCGATCGCGGCGGCGCGGTCAACGTCGAGGCTGACGAGGCGCTCGATGAGCGCGGCTTCGGGGAGCGAGCAGTTGCCCTCGTCCTCGGCGGTCTTCAGCGCGAAGTCCACGGCCGCCTGCACCCGCTCCGGCGCGGTGCGGCTCACGCCGTGGGCGCGGGCGATCGCGTCGGCGGTACGAAAGCCGATGCCGGGCACCTCGACCAACCGGTAGGGCTGACGGCTCACCACGTCCATCGCGCCCATGCCGAACGTGCCGAGCACGCGGCGGATCGCGGCGGCGCCGAGGCCGTGGCCGCGGAGCGTCACCTCCAGCTCGCGACCCGCGCGCTCGGCGACCCAGGTGGCGACGATCTTCTCGCGGGTCTTGGGGCCGACGCCGTCCACCTCGCAGAGGCGCTCCGGCTCGGCGCCGAGGATGCGCAGCGTGTCCAGGCCGAAGTGGTCCACGATGCGCCGGGCCAGCTCGGGACCCACCCCCTGCACGGCGCTCTGGAGGAACCGCTCCAGGCCGGCCAGGGTGCGCGGCTCTTCCACCAGCACCGTCTCGACCTTGAACCGCGGGCCGAAGCGGAGGTCCTGCTGCCACTGCCCCGTGGCGACGACCCGCTGGCCCTCCTTCACGTGCGCCAGCGCCCCCACCGCGGTGACCTCCCCGGTCGCCGTGGTGACCCGGGCGACCGCGAACCCCCCGTCCTCCGAGCGGAACACGAAGTCGGTGAGCTCCCCCTCCACCCGCTCGGCGTACGCCGCCATGCCTACTTGCCGGCGCCGAAGACCGCGGGCGCCTTCTCGTCGCCGAGGCGGTAGAGGACCCAGCCGCCCACCGGCGCCCCGACGAAGCAGCAGACCCCGGTGCACGGGAGCATCGTGATCCCGAGGAGCACGCGGATCAGGGTGCGGTTGGCGAGGGCGCGTAAGCGGAGCCCGGCGAGCAACCAGCACGCGGAGAACAGGCCCGAGGTGAGAAACGAGAGGAGCGGCCAGGCGTTCTGCGTGGCGAAGGTCTGGATGCTCGTGAGGTCCAGCCCGCGGGTGAGGAGGATGTCCGCACGCTGGGTGAAGACGTTGTAGCCGAAGTAGGTGAGCGCGAAGCCCGCGGCGATCATCGCCGCCACGGACAGCCCGATGAGCCAGGTGCCCCAGGAACGCATCGCGGCGGCGTACTCCCGATACTCGGGGCGCTCGTGGATGGGGACCTCGCCGCGGAGGCGGTAGGTCGGGTCCACCCCGGCGCCGGTGGTGATCTGGCCCCCCAGGCCGGTGGGCGCGTGCGCCTCGAGCCACCATCCGTTGGCGGGGCCGTCGACCAGCGTCTGGCCGGCGGAGTACCGACGTTCCAGGAGGTTCACGAGGGCGCGGCTGGCGGCGGTGCCCCGAGGCAGGCGAATCGCCCGCTGTTCACCGAGCCCGGGCTGGCCCCCCTGGCCGCGCCACGCGGTGAACGCGTCCACGTGGGCGCGGGCGTCGGCGAGGATGCGCCGGCCGAGCTCGCGGGGAGGAACGCCGGCGTAGGCGTGAGAAAACAGCGTGTCGGCACAGGCGACGTGCACGGAGGCCCCGGCGACCACGGCGGAGAAGACCCATTCTTCCCCGGGATCGAACCCCGGGAAGCGAAGCTCCAGCCCCTCGACGCCCCCGTCGGCGACCACGTTCTCCGCCGAGAAGACCCCGCCCGCCCCCGGCGCGCCGCCGAGCGTGACGTCGGGGACGCCGGCCTCCACCCAGCCCCGGAGGATCCAGGCGTGAAGGTCGTCCGCGGCGCCGATGGCGGGAGGGATCACCATGGCGCCGAAGTATCGCGGCGGCGTCTTCCGGTCCCTTGAAACGACGAAGCCGCACCAGGGAGGCCCCGGTGCGGCTTCGATATCGACGTCGGGGCGGACCCCGGCGCGCGATCAGTCCTTGAAGATGGCGTTGAGGAACGACAGGCCGTTCTCGTTCTCGCCGATCGTCTGGCCGCTCTGGAGCTTCTGGGCGAGCAGGTAGGCGTCGTAGGCCGTGACCCACGCGAACACCGCGATGATGGAGAGGAAGCCGCAGGAGATGATGGAGACACCCAGGATGATGCCCCACGTGATGTAGGCCTTCTTCTTCTGGCCCATCAGGAAGTAGCCGAGACCGCCGGCGAACACGAGGTTCAGGACGGCGAGCAGGATCGGGTTGGCGTCGGGCTTGCTGATCGTGCCCATGAGGGACTCCGGGGAGGGGGAGGTCTGCGCGCCGCTGAGGATCGCCGCGCGTTGTGGTCGGCTCCTAACTCCGCAGGCCCGGCGCGGGCAAGGGCTCAGATGGCGATCGCGGTCGGGAAGATCGGGATGAGCCCCCCTTCCGGGGCGATGAACTCGAAGACGTCCGTCCCCATCTCCCCATTTCCGCGGATGGCGTCCGCCGTGACGTCGATGCCACCCGCGGGGACGCCGAACACCGCGTAGCTCCCCGTCCCGCCCGTGCTGGTGGCCGTGGGCGCGGAGACGTTGTCGTCGTCGAGGTAACAGGCCGAGTAGGTGACCCCGTCGCTCCCGAGCACGTGGATCTCCACCCCCGAGAGCGCCGGCCAGGAGCCGGGATCGTTCGAATTCGGGACGTAGACCAGTGACTGGCCGAGCACCATCGTGCCCTCGGTCGTGGCGTTCGGGCACCCGTCGAAGAAAGCGCGCTGGGTGGCGACCCAGTCCTCGGTGGCGATCCAGGGGTACCCCGTGTCGGCGTCGAAGTCTTCGGTCCCGGCGAGGCCAGAGAAGGAGGTGGTGACGTAGCCACTGGCGGCCACGGTGATGAACATCGAGACGCCCGCGCCCACCGTCACGCTGAAGGCCCCGTCGGCGTCCGTCTCGTCGGTGCCCGTGACCTCACCGGAGCGGTTCTGCGCCGTCACGGTCGCGCCCTCGACGGCACCGCCGAGGTTGCCCGGGGCGTCCTGCACCATGCCGGAGAACTGCACGCTCCCCAAGGGCTCATCACAACCCGCCAGGAACAACCAGAACATCACTCAGCCTCCGAGAGGTACCAGGCCATCACCACATCGCCGCCGTCGGCGTACCAGGTCTCCACCGACGCGCCGAGCTGGAGCTCCACCGCGCCCGGGGCGGCGCTCGCGGCGAACCAGGTGACGGGACCGGTCTGCACCGCCTCGGGCGCTCCATCGTCCCCGACCCGCCAGCAGCTCGGGTGCACGCCGTCCACCAGCAGGTCCTCGCACAAGACCTCGTCGTTCACCGGTTGTCCGAGCACGAGCACGTCGCCGCGGAGCGGAACGGCCACCCACTCGTCGCCGTTGACCAGCAGGGCGTCGAAGACATCCTCCAGCCACCGGTCGCTGGCGCCGAAGAGCGCGCCCGAGAACCAACTGCCGTCCGCCGCCGGGGTGTCGCCGGCCCAGACGGTCGGGCGGGTGTTCGGCGCGGTGATCCGGACGTTGACCGGCGTCGAAGGCGGGACGTCCGCCGACCAATAGCCGGGGTAGTCGGGGTAGGGCTGGGCCGCCGCGATCTGCCCGTCGGCGGCGGGAGGCTCGGGCCAGACGGTGACCGCGCCGTCGGTGATCTTGGCCTCTTCCACCGTCTGCCCGTCGGTGTAGACCCAGCCGGCCCACGCGACCGTGTCCGCGGTCGAGGTGGCGCTGGTACAAGCGGCGAGGAGCCACACGAACATCGTCCTACTGTAGCCCGGTGAGGAGCGCCCGGGCCCCGAGCTCCCGGCCGAGCTGGGCGCGGACCAACTCCGCCGCCATCGGCTCCGACCCCTCTCCGCCCGGGTGGTCGACCAGCTCGCGGAGCGGCGTGCGGCGCAGGAGCTCCAGCTCCGCCAACGCGGCGAGGGGCACCAGCCTCCCGCCGCCGCAGCCGACGTGACGGGCGCCACCATGTTCGGCGTCGAAGTTCATCTCCGCCTCCGGGGGCAGGCCGCACACGGCGCAGCGGTCGAACGCGGCGCCGACGCCCGCGAAGGTGAGCACCTTGAGCTCCATCGCCGCCAGGAACGCCGCGGAGGGGTCGGTCTGGACCGCGTCGAGGAGCAGGAGGAAGGTCTCCAGGAGGCCGAACAACTTCGGCTCCGGGTGGCCCTCGCGGGAGAAAGCGCCGACCAGCTCGCACCCGAGCTGGGCGAAGGCCAGGCGACCGTAGCCGCGGCGCAGGTGCACGCGGGCGTCCTCCACCGTCACCGCGCCGAGCGTCTCCAGGCCGCCGGTCCGCGCGCGCAGGTGCACCAACGCGCGCACGCCGACGTCCAGGCCGGCTGGCTTGCGGCGACCGCCGCGCTGGAACGCGCCTACCCGCCCGTCCTCCGGGACGAGGAGGCGGAGGATGCGGTCGTCGTCGCCGTAGGGAGACGCCGAGAGCACGAGCGCCTGGCGTTCACGGCCGGGATCCCGCATGGATCAGGGACCTGGGAGGAGCTGCACGAGCCCGACCCACGTCGCCACGCCGCACACGGTGGCGAGCGTGCCGACGGCGGGCGCGGTGGCGAGGCCGGGATCCCAGCCGACCCGGCGGAAGAACACGGGCAACCCCGCGCCCAGGCCGCCGGCGATCGCCAGGCCGGCGGTGAGCGAGAGCGGAAGGGAGAGCGTGGCGGCCGGAGCCCGAACCGACGCATACCCGGCCGCGGCCGCCGCCAGCACGAGCCCAAGGAGCCCGGAACGGAGCACCTCGGAGAGCACGGCGCGAACGGCTCCGCCGTCGAGGCGGCCGGTGCCGAGACGCCGGAGCATCAGGGCGACAGCCTGCACCGCCACGCTCGCTTCGAGCAAGACCAGGGCCGGCAGCAGCATCAGGCCGGCCGGCGCCCCGACGAACCGCAGCAGCTCGGCCACCACCAGCCCGCCGGCCAGCGGCACCGCGAGCCAGGGGAGCCGGCGGACCGTCGCCCGAAGGGTGACCTCCGCGTCCCGCACCCCCGCCATCATCAGGAGGTCCTCGCCCGACTCTTCCCGGAGCACGTCCACCACGTCGTCGATGGTGACGATGCCGAGGAGGTGTCCCTGCGCGTCCACGACAGGGACGGCGTAGAGGTCGTAGCGGCTGGCGATCCGCGCGACCTCCTCCTGGTCCACCTCGGGGCGCACGCTGATCACGTCCCGCGACATGATCTCGCCCAGCTTCGTGGAGGGCGGGTGTTGGAGCAGCCCGCGCAGCGACACGATGCCGACCAGTTGGCCCGCTTCGCTCTCCACATAGGCGTAGTACACGAGGTGGTGGTCGCTCGCGCGCTGCACGGCGGCGATCGCATCCCGGCAGGTGGTGCCTTCGTGGAGGGTGAACGCCGAGGGCGACATGATGCCGCCCGCCGAGTCGGGGGCGTAGCCGAGGAGCTCCTCGACCTCTTCGCGCGCGTCGCCCTTCATCAGCGCGAGCACCGCCGCGCGGGTCTCCTCTGGGAGGCGCCCGAGGAGGTCGGTCTGGTCGTCGGCCGCGAGGTGGCTGAGCAGGCCGGCGAGGCGATCCGCGGCGAGCTCGGAGACCAGGTGGAGCAGCTCCTCCCCGTGGACGCGGGAGAGCACGTCTGCGGCGACGCGCTCCTCCTTCACCTGGGCGAAGACGAGGCGCTGCTCGGTCGCGGTGAGGTGCTCGATCACCGCCGCGATGTCCTCGGCGCGGGCCTTGGCCACCACCTTGGCGAGCGGCGCGGTGTGCCCCCGGCGGGCGAGGCGACGGATCGCGTCCACCCGTTGGCCGAGGAGGGTGTCGGCCACCTCAGCTCCCGTGATCGTCGAGGAAGACCAGGCGGCGGGCGCGGGACTGGGCGCCGAGCGGCTTGAGCGTGCGGCCGTTGTAGACGAGGCTCACCCCGTCGAGCGCCTCCAGCTCCACGGAGAGCCGATCCTGGGCCGCGAACTTCATCTGCCGCCCCGGCGGGAGCGCCTCGTTGTAGAGCTCCCGGCCGTCGGCTTCCACGCGGGCGTGCACGCCGCTCGCGGAGGTGATGAGCAGCACCTGGTCGGGCGGCTGGTCGAGGCCACCGTCCGCCTCGTCGGGCGTGACCCGCTGGGCGAACCACAGGCCGCCCAACAACAACCCGGCCAGCACGAGGCCCGCGGCCCCCATCCGCCCGACCCGAGCGATGCGCGCGCGCGGAGACGTGAGCGTGATCGTGGACTCTTCGTGCGTGCGGCGCACCTGACCGACCGGATCCGGCGCCACGTCGGGCTCGCGTGGGCGGCGCGGCGGAGGCACGGGGGCGGACGCCTCGCCGGACGCTTCGGCCGGTTTTGCCGCGCGCGGACGCACCGGCGGGTCCGGGAGCTCCAGCGGCCGCGAGGGCCCGGACGGACTGGGGGCCGCCACCGGAGAGAGCCCGAGGAACGTTCGGTATTGGCGGGTGTACCCGGTAAGGAACGGCCCGGGCGGGAACGCCGCGGTGTCTCCCCGCTCCAGGGCATCGAGCCACTTCACCGGGATGCGGGTACGCTCGTACACCTGCTCCAAGGTGATCCCCTGTTCTTCACGGATGCGGCGGAGATCATCAGCCATTGGGGCCCGCCTTGGCGAGGCACGCGCGCGCTTCGGTGGCCATGGGAGAGTCCGCGGCGCCTTCGGTGACGTGACGGAGCGCGGCGGAGGCCCCCGGGGCGTCGCCGAGGTTGGCGAGGATGCAGCCGGTGCGCAGCCAGCCGCCGAGCGACTCGCTCGGGCACTCCTCGGCGAGGGAGGCGTAGTCGCGCAGCGCGGCGTCGGTGTTGCCGAGCGCCTCGTGGGCCAGCCCGGCGTGGAACCGCGCGGGACAGAGCTTCGGCGCGCGGCGGAGCGCCTCTTCAGCGCGGGCGAGGGCCTTCTCGGGCTCCCCGGCGTCGAGGTGGGCGCGCGACAGGTTGGACATCACCAGCGCCGGGTTGCGATACTCGAGGTCTTCCAGCGCTTTTTCAAGGACCGGAATGGCCTCCTTGGGGCGCCCCACGGTGACGAGGAAGGCGCCGTAGTTGAGCAACAACTCGCCCTGCTTGCCATCCACCGCGAGGGCGGCCTTGAACTCTTTCTCGGCGAGGTCGGGCTGACCCTTGGCCGAGTAGGCCATCGCCAGCGCGTTGCGGGCGTGCCAGTTGCGCGGGTCCAGCCGCACGGCCTCCCGGAGCGCGGTGATGGCCCCCTCCGGGTTGTGCTCCTGCAAGTAGGCGATCCCGAGATCGGCCTGCGCGTGGGCTCGCTCCATCCGACGCTCGGTGATGCAGCCGGAGGCGGCCACGGCGAGGGCGACGAGGAGCAGGCGCTTCATCCCCGGAGCGTAACCTACGCCGGGTGGTACTTCCCGATCAGCGGCGCGAGCCGGCGACGCGTCTCGGTGGAGATCAGCGTCGGCTGGGTCATGATCGCCATGGCGAGCGCCGAGGACTGCGGCGACGGCTTGCCATACGCGACGATCTTCGGCACGGCGTTGATGATCGCCTGGCGAGCGAGCGAAGCGTTCGCGTGGAGCACGGCGATGACCTGGTCCACGGTGACGTGGTCGTGGTCGGGGTGCCAGCAGTCGTAGTCGGTGGCCATCGCGAGCGATGCGTACGACATCTCGGCCTCACGGGCGAGCTTCGCCTCCGGCATGTTGGTCATGCCGATGACGCTCGCGCCCCAGCTCCGGTGGAGGTTCGACTCCGCCTTGCTGGAGAACGCCGGGCCTTCCATGCACACGTACGTGCCGCCGTCGTGCACCGTGCCCCCCGCCGCCCGCGCGGACTCGAGGAGGATGCCGCGCAGGGTGGGGCAGACCGGATCGCCGAAGGCGACGTGGGCCACGATGCCATCCTCGAAGAAGGTGCTCTTCCGGTTCACGGTGCGGTCGATGTACTGGTCGACCACCACGACGTGCCCGGGGACGATCTCCGCCTTGAGCGAGCCGACCGCGCTCACCGAGATGAGCCACTCCACACCGAGCGTCTTCAGCGCGTAGATGTTGGCGCGGTAGTTCACCTCGGTGGGGTTGAACCGGTGGCCGCGCCCGTGGCGGGGCAAGAACGCCATCTCCACGCCGCCGAGGGTGCCGAGGATCACGGCGTCCGACGGGTCGCCGAACGGGGTCGAGACCCGCTCTTCCCGAACGTTCTCCAGCCCTTCCATCGCGTAGATGCCGCTGCCGCCGATGACCCCGATCCGCATGGTCGCTCCGAGTGCCGGCGAGGCTATCAGGTTCCCCGACGCCGCGCGCGCGTTCGGCCTACGGAACGGCTACCGAACCGCCGACTACCACCAGGACGGTTGCGCCACCCAGGCCGGCTCGCCCCAGAAGAAGTTCTCGTTGCTGCGGAGCGAAGCGAGCACCTCCACGACGCTGGTGGTGTCCGTCCAGCTCAGGAAGCGGAAGCTCGCGTCGTCGGGATCGGGCTCGCTCGCGAGGCCGAGACCGGCCACGAAGTCATCGATGTCGGCGACGGTCACGTCGGGGTCGAACTGCGCGTGCACCTCGCCGCCGAGGTGATCCGTGCCCTGCACCATCCACTCCAGGCCCGAGGTGGAGCCGTTGTAGTGGGCGACGAACAGGTCGCCGTCCTGACCGGAGAAGACGCCCGAGGTGAACTCGCCCGTGCCGTTGTCGTTGTTCACGCAGTCGTTCCACGAGAGGACGATCTTGCGCTGTTCGCCCGGATCGAGCGCCACGCCCGCCCAGAACCCGCCGTCGGCCGGATTTAGGGTGATCGCGGAGACCTCGTTGCCGTCGGCGTCGATCACCGAGCCGGCCATCGTGCACGTGGAGCGGAAGGCCCCATCGAAGGTGCTCGCGGTGATCGCCACGAACGGCGCCGCGAGCGGGGCCACCCAGGGTTCGCCGGTGTCGGTGGGCTCGGCGTCGGTGGCGCAGGCGACGAGGACGAGAGGAACGAAGACGATCAACCGCATTTCGGCCACCAGCTGGGCTTCTGGATCCAGGTCGGCTCGCCGGCCACGAAGTCGGCGCCGGCCTGGGTGGTGAAGGCGCTGAGGACCTCGCCGACGTTGAGCTCGGAGGTCCAGGTCACCAGGTAGATGTTGCCGGATGCGTCGGTGGTCTCGAGCGTGGCGGTGACGCCGAGGTTCGACGCGATCGACTGCACGTTGGAGTCAGGGTAGGCGTTGGACACGGTGACGTGGGCTTCGCCGCCGGTGAAGTCGCCCTCTTCGGTGCCCTGCTCCAGCTGGCTGTAGCCGATGTTCACCCCGGAGTACCACATCACGAACATGAAGCCTTCCTGGCCGGAGAAGGTCTGCACGTCGTAGGCTTTGTCGCCGCCGGCGTTGCAGCCGGTCGCGTTGAAGGTGCCGCGGTACTGCACGCCGCCCGTGAGGTCGGCGCCGGTCCAGTCGCAGCCCTTGGAGTCGAGCTCCAGCTTGGCGGCCACGGCCCCGTCGCTCACGTTCTTGAGCTCCAGGTCGAGGGCGCAGGTGGAGCTGAAGCTGCCCGGCGAGCTCGCGCCCACCATGACCACGTAGGGGTCGCCCAGGACGATGTCCGGCGGCTTGACGGCGGAATCGCTGGTGTCGCCGTCTTCCGACGTGTCGACGGGGATGGTGCCCGTCTTGTCGGACGTGCTGTCGCAGGCGGCGAGGAGGACCACGAGCAGGGGGAGGGTACGCATGCGGGCGCAGTGTAGCCGAGGCGGAGCGCGCGCGCCGCAGCGGATTGTCGGCAGCGAGGCGGGCGGGGTCCGCGGTACGCCATTGTGGATCGTGGGGCAGGGGGCCCGCCCCCTGCAACGTCCCCGGGCCCGGACTCGTCGGGCGCCCGCACCGCCAGGGAACCGCCGGAGAGGCGGCGTCCTCGGCGCCGCGGCGGCCGCCCTGCCCCGACGGGCCATTCTCGCCGCCAGCGGCTCCTCGACCGCCGACCGGTCCGGGCGGCAAGAGGGTGGAGCGCCGCCCGCCCCTCTACACGATGTCGTCGAACGCGAACCGGCTGGCGTCGTAGCCCTCGCCCTCGCGACGGATGCGGATGGCGGCGATCTTCTCCTCCTCCACCGTGGACTTCGTGGGGTCGGCCTTGCCGAGCTGCCCGCACGCCGCCGAGATGTCGCGCCCCCGGGTCACCCGCACGCTGGCCTGGATCCCGTGGGTGACGAGGTGGTGCTGGAAGGCCTTGACCACCGCGTCCGGCGGGCGTTTGATGTCCCGATCCGGGTTCTCGTTGTACGGGATCAGGTTCACCTTGGACTTGATGCCGCGCATGAGCTTCGCCAGCCGCTGCGCGTCCGCCATCGAGTCGTTGAACCCCGCCATCATCACGTACTCGAAGGTGATGCGCTTGGTCGCCTTCAGCGGGAGCGTGCGGCACGCCGCGAGCAGCTCCTCCATCGGGTACTTGCGGGTGATCGGCATCACCTGACGGCGTTGTTCCTCGGTCGTCGCGTTGAGCGAGACCGCGAGGTTCACCGGCAGGGCGTCCGCGAGCCGCTGCATCTGGGGCACGAGGCCGACCGTGCTCACCGTGACCTTTCGATGCGAGAAATTGAGCGCCTGCTCGCCGAGGTAAATCTCCAGCGCGGGGATCAGGTTGTCGATGTTGTGGAGGGGCTCGCCCATCCCCATCATCACGACGTTGGTGATCCGGTAGGTCGCATCGAGCTTCTCGCGCACCTGCAGCGGCTGGTTCGCGATCTCGCTGGGGCGGAGGTGGCGGCGCAGGCCGAGGTCTCCGGTGAGGCAGAAGGTGCACGCCATCGCGCAGCCCACCTGCGTGCTCACGCACAGGGTGTTGCGCTCATCGTCGGGGATGAGCACCGACTCGATCTTGTGGCCGTCTTCGGTCTGCCAGAGGAACTTGTGCGTCCCGTCGATGGACTTCTGCACCGCCACCACCTCGAGGAACGAGATGTAGTAGTGCTCCTCCAACTTCGCGCGTACGACCTTCGCGACGTTGGTCATCTCGTCGAACGAGCGTACGCCGCGCTGCCAGAGCCACTTGTAGACCTGGAGCGCCCGGAACCGTTCGCCGCCGAGCCCGGTGAGCGCGGCCTCGATCTCGGGGAGGGAGAGGCTTTTGAGATCGATGCGCCCGTCGGCGCGGGTGAAGATGGGCATGGCGGTCCGTCCGGGTGGTATCCGGCGCGGGCCCGACGCGCCCGCCCGGAGCCGGTACGACCGTGGCCGGCGCGTTAGCCGCCGCGGATGTCGCCCGCCGAGCTCCTCGCCACCGTCCCCTTCGCCCACCGCGCCGACCTCGAGATCGTGGAGGCGTCCCCGAACCGGGTGATCGTCCGCATCCCCAACGAGCGGAAGAACCAGAACCACGTCGGCACCGTGCACGCGGCAGCCCTGGTGCTCGTCGGCGAAACCGCGGCGGGGATCGCCCTGCTCAACGAGCCGCGCACCGGCGGCTACCTGCTGCTCGCGAAGGGCCTCGCCATCCGCTACCGCAAGCCCGGCGCCACCGCGGTGAGCGCCACCGCGACGCTCTCCGAGGAGCAGGTGCTCGCGTCGGTCGCGGGCGTCGAGCGCGACGGCAAGGTGGACGTGCCCATGGCCGTGGCCCTGCACGACGAAGCCGGGGTCCTGGTGGCCGAGCTCACCGTGGACTTTCACCTGCGCAAGCGGGGCTGATACGGTCTGCCCCTGAGTTCCGCTCGCCCGGCGAGGACGCGGCGCCCGCTCAGCGCCGCGCCAGCGCCTCCGCGCACTTCGCCTGGATGAAGGGCGACATCGTGGAGGCCAACGTGGCGTGCCCCAGGTCGCTGAAGTGCACCATGTCGGTGAACAGCGTGTCGGAGACGAGGCCGTCGTCCTCGGCGAGGAGCTTCGGGAGGTCCACGATCTCGTCCGCAGGGACCGCGCGGATCGCGTCGTCCACCGCCGGGGTGCTCCGGAGCGGGATCGCGTCCCAGGTGCGTGCTTCTCCGTAGGCCTCGACCGCCTCGGGACCCCGCCCCAGCGCCTGCAACGCCCGCGCCTTCACCCACCACGCCCCCGCGTGGTGGGCGTCTTCGCGCAGCGCCGCGTCCGCGCCGAGGAGCGCGCCCGCGTAGTCCTTCAGTTCGAGGAACTGGTCGGCCGTGATCACCGCCTGGTCGACCCGCCGGCCGCGGTCCGGGTCCATGTCCATCAGCGTGGCGATCGGCGACTTCCCGGGGTTGGAGATGGGGACCACCTGGATCACCGGCACCCCCCTCCCCTTCGCCGCCTCCACCAGGGCGGTGAAGTTCGCCTGCAGCTCCTTCGCCACCACCGGCGCTTCCTCCGCCGTCACCACCGCCGCGGAGACCCGCAGCCCCTCCACCTGCTCGCGCTTCCGCTCGGGCGTCCACCGCTCGGAGGCCCAGGTGAGCGTCCGGAAAAACGCCGATCGTTCGAGCTGGAGCACGAGACCGGCGGTGCGGAGGTCCCGCTGCACGACCGGCTCGCCCGAGCCGAACGACCACTGGGCGAAGTCGTTGTGGCCCTCGTACACCACGAGCACGTCCGGTTTGTACGCCAACGCCTCCTTCCCCCGCAGCGCCGTGGCCAGGGAGGTGGCACCGGGAACGCCGAGGTTCACCACCTCCACCGGCACGTCGCCCACCGTGGCCCGCTCCGGCCATCCCCGGTGGCCGGGCAGGCGCACCGACGAACCACCGAGGAACATCACGCGGCACCCGTCGCCCCGGGCGGCGGGGAAGGTCTGCGGGCCCCACTTGCCGCTGTCCGCCTCGCAGAGCGTGACCGTCCCCGCGGACTCCGTGAGCCAACAGCCGGTGAAGCCGGTCCGGTAGACCCCCTGGATGTTCGCCTGGAACGGCAGGGCGCGGCAAAGCGCCTCCGCGGCGCCCACCACCCCGGTGAACACCACGGCCGAAAACAGCAGTCTCCGCCAACGTCCGGCCACGGGGGCCATTATCACGGCGCAATGCCGACCGATCGGGATCCCCGCTCGCCCGGCGAGGACACGGCGCCCGGGAGGCGGGATTCAAGACGTCGTGAGTCGAGCCCTTGTGGCCTCGGAAACAGTGAGCGTAAGCGCTGGGTCCTGCCGCCACGGGCGACGGGCCCTCGGCGAGCTCGGCCCGCCGCCAGTGGCGTCACCCGCCGCGTCACCTCACCTTGTACCGTCGGCGAACAAGGACAGGATTTTCGCCCGACGTCGCGAAGCCCACCTGGGGGTTTTGCACGGGCTCGCTCAGCGGCGCCGGGGACCGGTATCGATCCTGTAGACCGCTGAACCGGGCTACTGGCTCACGCTCCAGCTCACGTCGTACCCGAGCACGCCGACGTCGCCGCCCACGTCCGAGGAGCCCACGGTGTGCGTAGAGACGGTGCCGTCCTTGTTGAGCGTCCCGTCCCAGTTGGCGCTGCGCCCATCCGCGAGGATCTGCCCGCTGATCGTGTCGCCGTTCGCTGCGCCGGTCCAGGTCACCTTCATGTCGCCGGAGGCGTCGGGGTGGTTCTTCAGGCGGCAGGTGCCGGAGAGGTAGAGCTGACCGCCCGCCGCGGCGCCGCTGAGGTCCCCCTCGCAGGTGTCGGTCACGCCGTAGCTCGACGCGTTGACGGTCGCGGTGAAGTGGCCGGCGTAGCTGCCGTCCGCGAGGCCGGTGCCGCCGAGGCTCGACGAGCCGGCGCCGCTGCCGGTGACCAGCGACATGAAGTAGTTCCAGTCCCAGCCGCTCCCCGGATCGGTGTGGCAGCCGGAGCCGCCGCCCGAGCCGCCCTTGCAGCCCGGCACCTCGTTGTGCCCGATGACATGGCTCCGGTCCTTGGGAATCCCGTTGCGGTCGCAGATGTCCCGCACCAGGGCGGCGGAGCTGCGGTACATCGCGTCCGTGTACCACTTGCCCGGGTCCTCGATGTAGCCCTCATGCTCGATGCCGATGCTGTTCTGGTTCGTGGTCCAGTCGCCGGCGTGCCAGGCGATGTCCTCTTCCTGCACCATCTGGGTGATCTCGCCGTCGCTGGAGCGAACGACGTAGTGGGCGCTGACGGCGGCCGAGGCGTTCTGGAACCACGAGACCGAGCCGGAGTAGCTGCCCTGGGTGGTGTGGATGACCACCTGGGTGATCGAGGAGCGGTTGTCGTCGGTGTAGTTGCTGCTCGACGCCGGCACCCACTTGTTGGCGAGCCCCGAGCCCCGGATGTCCTGGTGGCGCCAGAGCATCGGCTCCGGGATGAGCTCGACCACCTCGCCGCTGTCGAGCGTGTAGACGAAGCCGGCCTGCATCACGTCGAAGACCTGATCCGCGAACCCGTAGGCGACGAGCGGGTCGTCAGCGCCGGAGAAGGCGGCCACGACCGGGTACCACTCCTCGATGTCGTCCACCTCCTCGCCGGTACGATCCGCCTCGAAGTCCGCCCGCTGACGGAGGAGCGCGGCGCCCGCGAGGAGGTTGCTGCGGACGTCGTCGGTGACCGCGCCCTCCCCGAGCTCGGCGAGGCGGGCGCCTTCGCTCAACGAGGGGAAGCGGGCATCGTCCCGGAGGTCCATCGCGCCGATGCCGTTTTCGGTGCTCAGCGCGCCATCCCGCTGGTCGAAGCGGGAGAGCGACCAGGCGGTGGCGGCCAGGAGATCGCGGGGCACGTCGTACTCGGCCGACGCCTCGTCGAGCGCGTCGTTCACGGCGGTCGGGGCTTCGACGGGAGAGCAGGCAGCGGCGAAGAGCAAGGTGAGCATCGGAACTCCGGCGCCACGGACATACGCAAACGCCGTGCCATCCGTACAACCTACATAATCCTGCGATTCTCGTCCTTACGACCGGACAGTGGGGTGCGCGTGCCCCACCCGATCTGTCGCATGAATGCCCCAGGGCTTGCCGGCGACGGGGCCGGGCAGTAGGGTGGCCGGCCCGATGTGGCCCGCCCTGCTCCTCGCGCCGACGTTCGCCGCGCCCTCCCCGGAGGCGACGGAGGCGGCGCTTGCCCGGGTCAACGCGCGGGTCCCGGCGATTGGCTACGTATTCCTGCTGGATACGTCGGAGGCCATGAAGGCCACTGCCGATGGTCTTCGGGTAGAGATCGCGGCGCTCGCCCAGGCGGTCCCCGCGGGAGACTCCATCGAGGTCATCGCGTTTCACACGCGCCCGTTCGTGGCCGTGCCGCGCACCGTCGTCACCGAGGCGGGTCGCGCGGCGTTGGTCGCCCGGCTCACGACGCTGGAGCTCCCCAGCGGCTACGACCGGGACCTGGGTGCGGGCCTCTCCACCCTGGCCACCGAGCTCGCCGCGCCGGGGGCGCCCGCGTTCCAGCACGTCTTCACGGTCAGCAACTTCTGCCACGCACCGTCGGTGCTCAGCCCCTGGTCGATGAGCTCGCGCGGCTGCGGGCCGATCAAGGATCAGCACAAGATCGGCGAGGCGGCGGCAACGCCGATGGCCGAGGGCCGGCTGTCCCTGCACTGGTTCCCGGTGAAGGCAGGGGAAACCCCGGTGTACACCGCGGGCGCCTCCACCGCGATGAAGGAGCTCGGCGGGGAGTTGGTCACCGACGGGGTGGCGGCGTGGCTGCAGAACTTCCGGGCCCGGCTGCACGCCACCCGCCCGCAGCCTGCCGCCGAGCTCGACGCGCACACCGCCACGTTCACCGCCACCCTCCAGACCCCCGCCGACGCCGCCGGCCACGCCGAGCTCGCGCTGCACAACACGGCTGGCGTGCTCGACCTGCGGGTGGAGCACCTCGTGCTCACGGGAGCCACCACCCCCGCGGGGGAGAGCGTGCTCCTCGCCCCCGACGCCATCCTCCCGATCGACCTGGCGGTGCCCGCCCCCCCCTGGTCGCTCCTCCCCCGCTCCGACACGCTTGACGTGAAAGTCACAGTCTCCGGACAGGGCCGCCTGGAGCCCGCCGAGGCCCTCGCGATCTGGGGAATTGAGGGGTCGCGACGAGATCTGTCCACCACGGTGACGGTTCCGGTACACCGCCACTACGGCCTTCCGCTCCCCGCGGCGATCTCCGTACTGGTGGGCGTGTTCTTCGGAACCGGCCTTCTGGCTGTGTTCATCCAGGGCAAGCGCCTGCCGCTCCGCCTCGGCGGCGTGCTGACCGCACGCTACCGGGGCGGCCCCCGCCAGACCCTGGAAATCGCGGATCGGAAGGAGGCCGCCATCGTCCTGGGAACGGACGGCGTCGTGCGCCTCGGCGCTGCGGAAGAAAGCACGATCATCCTCAGGGTGAAGCGCCCCCTGTGGAATCTGTACGCCGACGTACAGATTCGCGCGAAGGGCGCCGAGATCAACGGCCGGCCCACTGACCCGGGTCTGCATCGGATTATTCAGGGCGCAACAAGCTTTCGGATTGGAGATTGGCGAATCGCCTGGGAGTGATCCGTCCGCAGGAGGGGGTGTTGCCTCACCTGCGACAATTTGCTACATCGATCAGGCGCAGAATCGCGGATAGACGGGCAGGACGCCCACTGTAGTTAGGAAAGGGAAAACCTCCCTAAGGAACGCATTTCTCAACCCACGAGGTTCAGATGACCGGCGAAGAACTGTTCAACCTGCTCAAGAAGATGAACGAGCGCAACGAAGCGCCCCGTAAGCGCGAGAAGACGCTCAAGAAGCTCGCCGACAAGGAGGGTCTGTCCTCCGACGCGCTTCGCGCCAAGGCGCGTCGCTGGGCCAAGGCCAACGGCCTGACCTACCCGCTCATGCGCAAGCAGGCGACGAAGAACCGCTCGGAGGAGCGGGAGAAGCAGCGGGAGGCCCGCAAGGCCTGGCGCGCCGAGCGGCTCAAGCAGGGTGAGGAGGCCATCGCGCGTGGCGCCGACTGGACCGAGCTCGCCAAGCTCTTCGACATCAAGACCGCCGAGGGCGCGGCCCAGTGGTGGCGGCGCAACTTCGAAGGGAAGAAGGGCGGAGCGAAGAAGTCGCGCCGTCGTCGTCGCTGATCGGGACGACACCGGGTTAAGGCGCGGCGGCGATGCCTCGACCGCCGCGCGACCCTGACGACCTCGATGACGTGCTCGGCCAGGTCTCGGATGCCCTGGATGAGCTCGAAGTCGTCGAGGGCGATGATCGCGAGGCCCTGCTGGGCAGCCTTCGAGAGGTCCTCGGAGCGCTCGGCGGGCTGCCGCTCCGTGGGGTGGAGGTGCACGCGTTGCGCATCGCCGATCCCACGGAGGAGGCGGCTGGGGCTCCGCCCGCCGTGCGGCTCGTCGATGGCGGGCTGGCCCACGACGCGCCCATTGGCGAAGGCCCGCGGCCCGAGCTGCGCCTCGCCGAAGAAGATTGTGGGGACCCCGACACCCACCCCCACGCGGCAGACCCGGATGTGTCCCCCGGCCCCGCGTCCACGCACCCGGTGAAGGTGCTGCGCATCGGGCGCCCCCGAGGGGGAGACCTCGGCGAACCCCTCGGCGAGATCACGCTGTCCCCCGCGCCGGAGCAGGAGCTCGGGCAGGTGCTCTTCGTCGGCACCCGCGCCCGGGCCTATCGGGTGCGCTGCCTCGCGGGCGAGCTCACGGTGCACGCCGGGCAGAGCCCGGTGGCCACCCTCCTCCCCGGCCAGACGGTGGACGTCGAGGCCCGTCGCATCCGGGTGAGCGCCCGCGCGCCGGCCCACGGCCGCTACCTCCGCCTCCCCGGCTAGTCCGCGGTGCCCATCGCGATCACCCTGGCGCTCCCGCCGCTCTGCCAGCTCAACACCCCGTACCCCTCGATCAGCTACCTCGCGCGGTTCCTCCGCAGCGTCGGCTTGGAGGTGGCGCAACGGGACCTCGGCATCGAGCTTGCCCTCCGCGTCTACAGCCGCGACGGCCTCGCCGCGATCTTCGACTCGATCGCCGATCGCGACGACCTCCCCGAGCCCGCCTGGCGTGCGCTCGCGCTTCGTCGCCACTACGAGACCGCCATCGAGGGCGTGGTCGCCTTCCTCCAGGGGCGAGACCGTGGCCTCGGCCCCCGCATCCTCGGCACCCCCTGGCTCCCCCGTGGGCCGCGCAGCGCCGAGGTCGACCTCTCCGGCTTCGGCCCCGACGCCCAGGACGACGCCGCCCGGCACCTCGCCACCCGTTGGCTCAGCGACGTCGCCGATCTGGTCACCGCCTGCATCGACGACGGCTTCGCCCTCGCCCGTTACCAGCATCACCTCGCCGCCGGCGCGGTCCCCTTCGCGCCGATCGCGGAGCGCCTGGAGCGCACCACCCTGCTCGACGGCTGGCTCGACGAGCTGACCGACACGATCACCACGCCCGTCGTGGGCCTGTCTGTGCCCTTCCCGGGGAACCTCTACGCCGCGCTCCGAATCGGGAAGCGCCTCCGGGCGCGCGGCCAATACATCGTCATGGGCGGCGGCTACGTGAACACGGAGCTGCGCGAGGTCGACGAGCCCGCGCTGTGGTCGTGCGTCGACGCGCTCACGTTCGACGAGGGCGAAGGCCCGCTGCTCGCCATCCTTGAGCACCGGTCCGGCGGCCCCGACCGTCGCCACCGCACCCTCACGGCGGCCGGCCGCCACGACGCCCCGCCCGTCGAGGTGAAGCCCGCCCGAGCGGCGGACTACGCCGGCCTCCGGCTCGACCCCTACCTCAACCTCGTGGACAGCCCCAACCCCGCCCACCGCCTGTGGTCCGACGGGCGTTGGAACAAGATCACCATCGCGCACGGCTGCTACTGGAAGCGCTGCGCCTTCTGCGACGTCCACCTCGACTACATCGCGCGCTTCGACCCCACGCCCACGCCTTCGCTGGTGGAGCAGGTCGGCGAGCTGGTGCGCACCACCGGCCAACGCGGCTTCCACCTGGTCGACGAAGCCGCGCCCCCTCGCGGCCTCCGCGACTTCGCCCTGGAGCTCCTCGCCCAGGGGGAGGCGATCTCCTGGTGGGGGAACATCCGCTTCGAGCGGGCGTTCACGCCCGACCTCGCCCGCCTCCTCGCCGCTTCGGGCTGTGTCGCGGTCACCGGGGGCCTGGAGGTGGCGAGCGACCGGCTCCTCGCCCGGATGGAGAAGGGAGTCACGGTGGAGCAGGTGGCGCGCGCCGCCCGCGCGTTCACCGACGCCGGGGTCCTCGTCCACGCCTACCTGATGTACGGGTTCCCCACCGAGACCGAGCAGGAGACGGTGGACAGCCTGGAGCTCGTCCGCCAGCTCTTCGCGGCCGGCGCGCTCCGCAGCGCCTTCTGGCACCGCTTCGTGCTCACGCGCCACTCGCCGGTCTACGCCAACCCCGCGGCCTACGGCGTCACCGTCCCACCCGAAGCCCCCAGCTTCGCCCGCAACGACGTCCCCCACCTCGACCCGCTCGGCGCCGACCATGACCGCTTCGACTCGCCGCTGGTGCGCGCGCTCGAGGCCTACAAGTCTGGGAGAGGGTTCGATCGTTCGGCGGCGAGCTGGTTCGGCCGCGGCGCCCCGGTGGCCACCGAACCGCCCGACCGGGTGGCGCGCGCCCTCGCCGAACCGCCGCCCCCGTTCGGCGGCCGGCTGGTGTGGCTGGGCGGAGACCCCCTCGTCGACGACGACGGCCTCGTGCTCCACGGCATCGACGGCCCGCTGACGCTCCGCGGTCCCCAACCGGCGCTCGACTGGCTCGGGGACGTCTTGATGGCCGCCCGCCCCGGCGAGCCGCCGCTGAGTTGGGAGGAGGTCCGCGCCACCGGCCCCAAGGGCCTCGATCGCCTCCTCGAGGCCGTGCGCCGCGCCGGGTTGGTGGCCGTTTGAGCCTGGCGCTGCTGCTCGCGCTCGCCCAGCCGGCCCGCGCGGAGCCGGAGGCGACGCCGCCGACCGTCCCGGCAGCCGCGCCCCCGCCAACCGAAGCGGCCGCCCCGCCCGCGCCGCCCGAGACCCGCTTCACCTGGGTGGCGATCCCCAACGCAAGCTACGACGTCGACGACGGGTTCGGCGCCGGGGCCCGTGCCGAGCTCGACTGGTACAAGCCCGGCTACTCACCCTACCAGCTCGCCTTCGTCACCCAGGCGTTCCTCACCACCAACGGCTACCATCACCACCGTGTCCGGTTCGACGCGCCCGGGTTGGGTCCGAAACACACGCTCCGGCTCACCGGCCACTTCGCCTATCGGCAGTGGCTGAACGACGGCTACTGGGGCATGGGGAACGCCACGACCCTCGACCGCGGCGTCGTCGATGGCACCTCCGCCAATGCCGACAAACGATATCGCTACACCCTCATCCAGCCCTTCGCCCGGCTGACCCTGCGCGGCGAGCTCGGCGGTCCGTGGGCGTGGTTCACCTTCCTCGCGGGCCGATGGTCGGACGTAGAGACCTACTCCGGCTCCCTGCTCGCCGAGGAGGCCCCCTTGGGCATGGTGCCCGGGTTCGGTGTTCAACCTGGAATCGGCGTGTTGTTCGACACTCGTGAGCCCGAGCTCACTCCCGACCGGGGCGTGCTCCTCGAGCTCAGCGTGCGCGGCATGCCCCGCATCGGCGCGGCGGAGGCCGAGTGGGTCGCGGTGTTCGCCAGCGCCCGCGCGTTCTGGACGCTCGGGCCGAAGGTCGTGCTCGGCAGCCGGCTGATGGGCGAGGCCATGTTCGGCGACGTGCCGTTCTACGACTTGAACACGTGGGGCGGCCTCACCCCGATGATGGGCTTCGGCGGCAGCGACACGCTCCGCGGAGTGAGCTTCGGCCGCTACCACGACCTGGACAAGGCCGTGTGGAACAACGAGCTGCGGATCGACGTCGGCAGCCAGACGGTGCTCCATCGAGAGCTCCGCTGGCAGGTCGTCCCCTTTTTCGACCTGGGGATGGTCTGGGGCACCGAACCCGTCGGCGACTTCCCGCTCCACCCCGGCCTCGGCGTCGGCATCCACCCCATCGTCGAGGGCACCTTCGTCGGCCGCCTCGACGTGGCGCTGGGCTTGGACGAGGTGGAGGAGCCGAACGGCTCACGCACCCCCGTGCCGAACCCCGGGGTCTACGTGGTGTTCGACCATATGTTCTGACGGCGCTCCGGTGGTGGGCGCGGTGGGGGCGGTGCTCCCTACAGCCTCACCTCGCCTCCCCCCGCGGGGGCGGACCGACGGCCCGCGCCGCCGGGAGCCGCTCCGCGCCCACCGAGGGTGACCTTCGCCGCGGTCCCGCCCGCAGCCGCGGGCGCCGTGGCCTCGAAACACTCCACGAGGTTGAGCATCTCGGTGACCTGGCGCTCGAGGTCCACGGCGCCGCCGGCGAGCTCCTCCACCGCGGCGGCGTTGCGCTGGGTGATCTGATCGAGCTGGGCAACCGCCTTGCTCATCTCGCCCAAGCCGCGGCTCTGCTCCCGCGTGGCGTCCGCGATGGTCTCCATGAGCGCGCAGACCTCCTCGGACTGCGAAGCGGCGGCGACGATCCGGGACGCGGCGCCCTCGGCCGCCCCCACCCCCGCGGAGGCCCGCTCCTGGCTCTGGCTCACGATCTCGCGGATCTGCTTGGAGGCGCCGGAGCTCCGCAGCGCCAGCGCCCGCACCTCGTTGGCCACCACCGCGAAGCCGCGGCCGTGCTCCCCAGCGCGCGCCGCCTCGACGGCGGCATTGAGCGCGAGGAGGTTGGTCTGGAAGGCGATCTCATCGACCATCCCGATGATCTCGCCGACCTGGGCCGAGGCCTCATGCATCGCCTTCACGCTCGCCGCGAGGTCGACGAAGGCGCGGCGCCCGGCCTGGGTGCCGTCCCGAGCCTGACGCGCCACATCGGCAGCGTTGCGTGCCTGGCGGGCCGTCACCTCGACGCTGGCGCTGAGCTCCTCAATTCCTGCCGCGCTCTCCTCCAGGTTTGCGGCCTGCTGTTCGGTTCGACTGCTCAGGTCGTCGTTCGCCGCCCGAAGCTCACGCACCGAGCTGCTCAGCGCACGCCCCTGTCGACCAAACTCCCGCACGATGCGGAGGAACCGCTGCTGCATGATGTTGAAGCCGCGACCGAGCTCCGCGATCGGGCCCGCGCCCATCACCGGCACCCGCGCGTGAAGGTCCGCCGAGCGCACCACCTCGCTCAGGGAGCGCACGGGGAGCACCAACTCGCGGATGCCCCAGAGCGCCATGCACGTCGCCACGACGCCGAAGCCGCGGGTGAGCATCACGGGGAGCAGGCCCTGGCTCAGCACGGTGAGGCCGAGCGCCAGCACCGGCACCGCGGCTCGCCCACCGGCTGGCATCGACCAGCCAAGGACGCGCGCGACGCGACCCGGCTTTTTGAGCCCACCCACCGCCTCCTGCTCGATCATCTTCGCGTACACGGGCTCGACCCCACGCCGCTCGGCGACATCGGGCTGACCCCGGATCGAGAGAAACCCGACGACTTCGCCGTTACGACGAATGGGCGTCACGTCCGCCTCGACCCAATAGTGATCGCCGTTCTTGCAGCGGTTCTTCACGATACCCCGCCACGCCTTGCCCTCCTTCACCGTCGCCCACAGGTCCGCGAAGGCTCCCCGAGGCATGTCCGGGTGCCGGACCAGGTTGTGCGGCCGCCCCACCAGCTCGTCGACGGAGTAGCCGGCAACCCTACAAAATCCCTCGTTGGCCCACGTGATCACCCCGCGCACATCGGTGCGGGAGATCAGCAGATCGTCGTCGTGAAGGGGGTGGTCAACCTGGGTGACGGAGCCGGTGTTGCGCATGGTGACCTCCTTTCGGCCGGGAGCGGGGATCGCTTGAGTCACCGCGCTCAGAATTCTGACTCCGACGGAGGCGGGGCAATTCCCCCTCGGGGGGTGTTCACAAGCCCACACAGCCCCCGAACAATTACGCGATTTACTACTCGTTTGATTCAACGATAATCATTTCTATACAACAAGAATGGTACGATACTTGCATGGATGTATCGCGCACCTGAGGCCTGCATGCTCCTCCGACTCACCGTCCTGATCCCTCTCTGGCTCTGCGCCTGCTCCGGGCCCGCGCCCGCCCCCGCGCCGAGCACCCCGAAGGGGGTCGCCGCCACCCCCGCCCCCAAGCCCGTCGTGCCCAAGGCGGACGCCGAGAAGACCGTGCTGGACGTCGCGCTCGGCTCCCCGGACCACACCACCCTCGTCGCGGCCGTGAAGGCCGCCGGCAAGGCCGACGCCCTGGGCAGCCCGGGCGGCATCTACACCGTCTTCGCTCCGACCAACGCGGCGTTCGACGCCCTGCCCCCCGGCACGGTCGACGACCTGCTCAAGCCGGAGAACAAGACGAAGCTCGTGTCGATCGTGCAGCACCACGCCGCGGTCCCGATCGTGGACACCAAGGACATGAAGGACGGGCAGACCCTGGCGATGGCCGACGGCACCAAGGTCACCCTCCACGTCGCCGCGGACGGATCGGTGATGGTGGACGATGCCCACATCGTCGCGTCCATCCACGCGGTCAACGGCGTCGTCCACGTCGTGGACAAGGTGCTGCTGCCCCCGGCGAAATAACCGCACGGCAGCCCGGAATGACGGGGGGCTGGTGGCGCCGCCACCGGCCTTCCCCCCCGGACCCGCCGCGGTCGAGGAGCCGCCGGGGGGAGAATGGCGCGTCGGGCCAACCAACCCGCCGGGACGGCAGCCTCCCCGAGGGAGGCGCCAGGGCCTACAGCACGTCCCGCCGCGCGAACGTCCGTCGGGCGAGCAGGCTGAACACCAGGGCCAGCACCAAGGGCCAACCCACCGTGATCGCCAGCGTCGCTGGCGCGCCGAGCGTCGCCACCGCCCACGTGCCGACCGGACCGAGGACCCCCAGCTGCGGGTCGACCGCGGCGAGCACGGCGATGCGCCCGTCCTGCATCGGGTTGAGGCCCGCGAGGAGGAACACCATCATCGGCGGCAGATCCCAGCGCAGGAGCACGCCGAGGAGCACGAAGTCCACGAGGATCGCGGCGCCCATCCAAACCGCAACGGCCCCGAGCAGCGCCTGCTCGGGTGCGCGCGCGAGCGTGCTCACCCACATCCCCAGGGCCCCGAAGGCCAGGGCCTGACCGACGAGCACCCCGAGGAACGTGAGCACGAGCCCGATGGGCACCGGCTGACCGAGGGCCGCCGCCGCCCCGGCGAGCCCGAGGAGGCTCACCACAACCGGGAGCACGAGCGCCGCGAGCCGAGGAAAGAACAACGCGCCGAAGCAGGCATTGCGGCTCACCGGCTGCGACATGTACCACTCGAGCACGCCCGCCTGGCGTGCGGCGGTGACCGCCTGCGCCGTGCTGGCCAGCGCCAAGAGCGGCACGAGCAGCAGCGACGCCTGCACCACGCCCGCCATCACCTTGCCAAAGCCGGTGAACCCCAGAACCGAGCTCTCCCGGGCGGCCACGACCAGGAAGAACCCGACCAGCAACGCCGAGAGGACGATCGACGCGAAGAACCACCGCGCCCGGATGACCGAGCGGGCCTCGAGGCGGGCGAGCGCGAAGTTCATGGGGACACCGCCTTCGAAGAAGCCTCGCCGACCGTCAGGGCACCGGGAGTACCGGCGAGGACCGGCCGAAGCCCGCTCCCCATCGGCGAGTGCCCGGTGGGGTCGAACGCGACGGCGTCCTCCCGAAGCCAACGATCGTCCGCGGCGTCGTGGAACCACATCGCGCTCACCGCCGGCGCCTGGGTGACCATGTAGTGAAACAGGCACCCTGGGTCATCGAAGACCAGCGTCTTCCCGTCCTTGGTCACGAGCGCCGCGGCGTAGGCCGGATCGCTCACCAGCATGCCGCAGTCGGTGCACGCGTCGAGATCGTAGTTCACCGTGGGCGGAGCGCTCGGGTCTCGTGTGCAGGCGAGGAGGAAGGCAAACATCATTGCGGACTCCGGAACGGGAGGAGGGCACCGCGGGCCACCCCGGAAGCTCCGGCGAGGCCGGGCTCGGCGAGGAAGCTGTCGAGCCGCCCGTCGAAGCGCACCTCCCCGTCCGCGAGCACCACGACGCGGTCCACGAGGTCCCTGAGCTCCTCCATCCGGTGGGAAGAGAGGAGGATCGTCGGGCGCGGAGCACGTGCCATGAGCGCGTCCAAGAAGACCGCCCGCGCTTCGGGATCCAGGTTCGCGGTGGGCTCGTCGAAGCAGAGGATCGGGGCTGCGCTGGCCAGCGCCATCGCCGCGAGGAGCTTTTGCTGCATCCCACCCGACAACGCCGAGAATCGGACCCCGCCCAAGGCGTGCACGTCCAGTCCGAACGAACGGGCGGCCGACTCCAAGGCGGTGCGAGGCGCGCCGCGGAGCTGCGCCCAGGCGGTGACGAGCTCGCCGACGGGCGCGGGGAGCGCCGGCGCACGCTGCGGCACGTAGGCCACCGAGCGCATCGCGGCCGCGTGGTCCCGCCACGGATCGTGGTCGTCCACCCGCACCCAGCCTTCGGCCCGCACGAAGCCCAACACAGCGCGCAGAAGCGTCGTCTTACCAGAACCGTTAGGGCCGACGAGGGCCACGCGTTCACCGGGCTGCACCGTGAGGCTGATCCCCCGAAGCACGGCCCGGCCGTCGTAGTCCTTTCGCAGATCACGCAGTTCAATCGCGACGTTCATGTTCCCGCCAGCCGCCCCATCCGGGGCGCGTCATCGTGAACGAGCGGCGGCGGCGCCCACATCGGGAAGGCCGCCGCCAGCAGATCGAGCAGCGCCGCGGCGGGCGTGCCATCGAAGAAAGCAGCGACGGGATGGTGATCGACCACGCTTCTCGCCAAAGAGCGTGGTGCGTAGGGCACGTCGCCCACCCCGTCGCCGCCGAGATCGTAGCCGGTGTAGTCGCTCCAGCGGTTGCCGCTGAAATGGACGGACCCCGCCTGCCCACCCCCATCGACGATCACGCCGCGCGCGTTCTCGTGGAGGTCGTTTGCCTCAAAGCTCGCACCCTCGCGCGGGCTGTGGAAGCGGAGGCCGGTGTGGTCATAAGCCAGCAGATTGCCCGAGAACCGCGCGTAGCTGTCGGGACGGTTCGGACTGCTGTCAAGGTAGATTCCCACCGTGGAGGCGAGCAGGCGATTGCCGGTGACGGTCAACCCGTCGCTCTCCTTCAGCCCGATCCCCATCCCCGCGGGCCCGTCGGAGGACACCACCAGGTTGTCCACGATCTCCACGTCGCGGCTGTACATCACGAACATGCCGACCACGTCGTGCTCGAAACGATTGCCGTGGATCCGACTCCCTTCCGCGTGCATGAGGTGGAGCCCGTACCGGGAATGCTCCACGTGGTTCTCGGCGAAGGTGTTGTCTTCGCTGTACCAGGCGACCATGTCGCGAACGTGCTCCAGGTGGTTGCCCACCACCTGGTTGCCGTCAGACTCCCAGAGGCGGATGCCGTCGCCATGGGTCCCGATGGGGCCGTCCTCCCGACCGACGATGTCGCAGCCACGCACCGTCCCGTGGCTCGACTGGCGAAGATCGACACCGAGAAACGTATGGACGACGCGCAAGCCGTCGAGGGTGAAGCGGTCACCGCTCACGACCACGCCGGCATCGCCCGCGGTGGCGTCCAGACCGCTGCCGGTGATCTCAAGGTCGCGGAGGGTCACGTCCGAGGCGCCCACGAGCACCACCGAGCCGTGCCCCGGGCCGACCACCCGGGCCGGCCCCGTCACGGTGAGCGGACGGTCCACGCGGAGCGGACCCGCGTGGTCACCCGGGAGGAGCACCACGGTGCTCCCCGCCGGCAAGGTCGCGATGACGGCGTTGACATCCTGCCCTGGCGCCACCTCCACGGTGCGGGGCGGCCCCACCGGGATCGGCGCGCTCCCCGCCAGGACCACCGGCGCCACGGCGGGAGCGTCGTGATCGTCGGCGAGGACCAGGGTGAGGGCCAGGAGGATCATGCCGGGTTCCCGAGCACCGTGTGCGGACACAGGGCTCCGCACGTGGCGTGACGCGGACACACCCGACACACCCGGTTTCGTTGCCAGGTGGCGACCCCGAGGAGGACGACCCCGAGGATCGCGAGCCAGAAGCCCCAAGCCGGCCACGCCTGGGTGAGGAACTGCCCGACCTTCCCATCGCCGATCACCGCGGGCATGAAGGGCTTGAGGTGGATCGGCGCCCGCTTGTCGAGATCATGACCCGAGCGATACATCCAATACGTCGTGTCCGCGACGAAGCCCAGGGGCAGCCCCATCCCGATCGCCAGGCCGAGCCAGTTGAGCTTCCGGCCAGCGAGGAGCACCGCGGCCACGACGAGCCCGGCGGTGGCGCCGACGATCCAGTGGCTGGCCGCCCGCTCCAGGAGCGCGCTGTCCGCCAGCGAGTGCATCCCGATGTAGTGGTTGATGGTGTCGATCTCCGCCGCATCGCCCTCCACACCGGTGAGGTGGATGACCAGGGTCAGCCCCTTCGGGTACTGCGGCGCGAAGAGCTGGAAGTTCCACCAGGGCAGGAAGAACGAGGCAACGAAACAGGCGGCGGCGAGCACGCCGAGGAGCACCACGGCCCGACGGCGCCCCCGCTCGAACGCGCGGATCTTCTCCGCGATGGACCCGGACACCTCAGCCCCCCTGCGACTTCAGATACGCGAGCAGCGCCGGCAGGTCTTCGGGCGGCACACCCTGCTTCGGCATCTCCACCATGAGCGAGCGGAACAATTCCTTGGCCTGCGGATCCTCCTTCACCATCACGGCCGGGTCCGTGATCATGCGCTCGACCCAGGGGATCTGCCGGCGGCTGAACACGCCCTTGAGATCGGGACCCACCAGTTTTTCGCCGAACTTGTGGCAGCCGCCGCACCCACGATCGGTGAACACCTTCGTCCCCGCCGTCACCACCGCAGGATCGGTGGACACCGCGTCGATCGCCGGGATGGCGATCTTCGTGGGCCCCTCGGGACCGACGACAACCGCGGCCACGGGGGCCGCCACCTTGGGGGCGGCCCCCGTGGACGGGGCCGGCGCAGGGCCCGACGAGCAGGCGACAGTGAAGGCGAGAACGAAGGTGAACATCTCAGGCTCCTTCGGGCTTCACGAGGAGGTAGCCCATCATCTCGAGGTGCAGCGCCGAGCAGAACTCCGTGCAGTAGAAGGGGAACACACCGGCACGATCGGCCTTGAAGGTGATCTCCTCGTACTTCCCCGGCTCCATGGAGACGTTGATGTTGTACATGTCCACCGCAAAACCGTGCGTCTGGTCGAGCGCCTGCTCCAAGGAGGTGAGATGGATGGTCACCTCGTCGCCCTGGTTCACCTCGATGTTGTCCGGGGTGAAGTGGGAGCGGATCACGCTCATGTACACGTCCACCTTCTTGCCGTTGCGGACGATGCGCTCCTCGCCGGAGGCCACCGCGAACTCCGACTTCTGGTCGGTGTACGGGTTGATGCCCGGAGGCGTGTAGGCGGTGATGGTGTGGAGCTTGTCGGCCTTGATCATCTGGGCGTAGTGCGGCTCGCCGAGGCCGATCGGCATGTCGGCGATCACCTTCATGGTCGGCCCGCTGGTGTCGATGAGCTGGAAGTTCTGCGGCAGGAGCGGCCCCATGTTGGTGAACCGGTCCTGCGACATCTTGTTCATCGCAACCACGTAGTGTCCGTCCGGCGACACCGTGTCACCCTCTGCGGCCGTGATGTGGCCGATGTTGTACTGCACGCCGAGCGACTCGGTCGGCTCGTCCAGGTTCTTGTAGTTCCACTTCACCACGGTGCTGTCGAGGAACACCGAGGTGTACGCGTAGCCCTTGTCGTCGTACACGGTATGGAGCGGGCCGAGGCCGATCTCCTTCTGGCCACGGATCGCCGACTGGAAGTCGAGGATGTCCACGCCGTACGGGTCCTTCCCGGTGAACTGGCCCTTGGCGATGAGGTCCTTCATCTTCGCGGTGTCGTAGAGCGTGGTGTGGGTGTCGAGCTTGCCGCCGACCACCACCGCCGAACCATCCGGTGTCACGTCGCAGCCGTGGGGGCTCTTCGGCTCTCCGACGAACGTCAGCACGTGTTCGGCCGCGGCCACGTCCAGCGGGATCACCCGCATGCCCTTGATCACCTTGGTCTTGCCGGCCGCCACCAGGGCCTCGCCCTTCTTCCAGTCGATGATGTGGAGGTAGTCCATGTCGTTCTGGCTCGCGCCGGACTCCATGAACGGCTTGCCCTTGCCTTCACTGCCCGCGGACATCTCGGTGTCCCAGGAGTTGATGTACACGAAGCCGTCGCTGCCGAGCTTGCCGGCGTCCGCGAGGTCCTGGGCGTACGGAGGAAGCTCCACGGCCCAGCTCGCCGCCTCGTCGATCCGCCCCTTGGTCTTGTCGAACTTCCAGAACACCGCCGCGCCGCGGTAGTCGGTCTGGTACTTGTCGATCGTGGCGTACTCGTTCCCGAGCGGGGCCGCGTACTGGCTCGTCTCCACCACGTAGTCCGTGTTCGGCGTGACGAACGCCCCGCCGTGGTCGGACATCACCAAGGGGTTGGCGACGATCTGCTTGGTCATCATGTCCTTGAGGTCGACGACGGCCACGCGGGCATTGGCCTTGTCGTTCACGAACAGGAAGTTGCCGTCGTAGTCCCCGGCGGTCTCGGAGAGGTTGGGGTGATGCACGTCGCCCCAGGAGATCTCCTTGCCACCCTGCGCGCCCTGGGTGTAGAGCACGTCGTCGCTCAAGCCGCCGTAGCCGTAGCCCTGCCAGGGCTCCGGTCCGAAGACGCTGATGTACTTGAGAATCCGCATGCTCGGCACGCCGATCACGATGATGTTCCCGCCGTGGCCGCCGGAGGCGAAGATCACGTAGTCGTCGAGCTTGCCGGAGGGGGCGTAGGTCTTGGCGGCCGCGAGCACGTCGTCCTCGGTGAGGCCGCGCTCGGCCATCACCGCCGCGAGGTCGCCCCCGCCGCCACTCGACGTCGCGGCGGGAGGGGGTGCCTCCCCGTTCTGGCAGGAAGCGAGGAGGAGGAGGAGGGAAGGCGCCAGCATGAGAACCTCGGGTGGCTCGGCGTCAATGCAAGGGGCATGCCACAGCGTCATTCCTACATTTTTTCACTATCAAGCGATTACGCGGTCGTTTAGTGGTGTGATGGTTGGGCCATTTCACGCCCCGCCTGTGATAAATGGCACGGCCCGATCCACGACTGGGCGATCGCTGCCCTTCCCCCGCGGCGCGCGCGTGGCCCGCCGCTTGCATGCCGGAAGAAACATGTCGCGTTCCTCCTCCGTCACCGCCTGCGTCGCGACCCTCACGTTGGCCCAGCGTTATGCGCTCTCCGGCTGCGCAACCCTGGCTCGCCACCCGAGAGAGTCGTTTGTCCCCCTGGCGGACCTCGCGGCGGAGGCCCACGCCCCTGCCCCGTTTCTTGCGAAGCTGCTCACCACCCTCGTCGCCGCGGGGATCGTGGAGGGCAAAAAGGGCCACTACGGGGGATACCGACTCGCCCGAACCGCGGCGCGGATCACCATCGCCCAGGTGATCGGACACTTTCCAACCGCCGACAGCGCTGGGGGAAAGCCGCCTTGCACCATGGGCGCGCGCCCGTGCACTCCCGATGCGCCATGCGCGCTGCACCACGCATGGACCGCCGCGTCCGCCGGCCTCCGCACCCTCGTTGCCGAGACCAGCCTCGCCGATCTCGCGGCGTCCTAGGCGCCGGGACGCGCCGCCAGCACCACCCCCTCCCCCTCGAGAAGCGCGCCCTCGGGAGGCACCAATACGGTGCCTCCGCGCGGCACCGTGTGCCCTTCCACGTGGGCGCTGCCCTCGATCACGGTGATCGCCTCCCAGCCCCGCCGTCGCGCCGGGAGTTGGACCCGATCCACCACGAAGTGACGGGTCTCCAAGAGCCGATCGATGCCCGGCGCCACCGCGACCGACGCCCGGTACGGGGACGGCTGGGGGGCGCGGATGGCCACGGCGCACGCGTGGTCGAGATGGAGCTCGCGACCCCGGCCCCAGTCGTACAGGCGCCAGGTCAGGTCGATCGGCTCCTGCACCTCGTACAGCAGCAGGCCCGGCCCGATGGCGTGGATCGTGCCTGGCGGCACGTCGATTACGTCGCCGGGCTGGGGCTCGATCCAGGCCAGATCCGCCTCGATCGCCCCCGAGCCGGCTCGTTCACGGAGCTCCGCTTCGGTGAGCTCCCGGGAGAGCCCGTATGCGATGCGAGCGCCGGGCTCGGCAGCGAGCACCACCCAGGCCTCCGCCTTTCCGTGGGGGGCGCCTGCACGAAGCCGAGCGTCCACGTCGGCGGGATGCACCTGCACCGAGAGCAGGGCCCGGGTGTCGAGCAACTTCACGAGGAGCGGGAAGTCCACCCGATCGCCGAGGCGCGCCGAGTCTCCGATCACCCTATTCTCCCGCCACACTTCCCAAGACTCGCCGATACTCCCCTCCCCCTTGCCGAGCTCGGCACCAAGGCGAAAGCCCCCCCATGGCGGGCGAGACAGGGTGGGCACGAGGCGGACGACGGGCACGCCCCCTCCCCTAGCCCGCCCACGGCCCCGAAGCGACGCCCCACCGTGACGCTGCGCCGGAACTGCACGACAGCGCCGGGTCGGGTACACTGCCTCGCGAGGGCCCCCATGACCTTCTTGCTGCTGCTGAGCGCCGCGCGCGCAGGCGATGTTTTTGACTCCGTCGAGGCTGAGGTCACCCTCGGCATGGGCGGCACCTGGGCGCGGGTGCACTCCACCGATGCCGGCTACTGGTTCTTCCAGGTGGCGGGCGGCGACGGCTGGATGGAGGACATCGGCGCCGATCTCACCGGCTACAGCGATCGAGACCGCGTTCAGCTCAGCCACATCGCGAAGATCCAGGATGCACAGATCGAACGCTGCGCCGACGGCGGCTGGCTGCTCATCGGCAGCTACACCCTCGACGCGTTCGACGACTCCGCCCAGGCCTGGCGCTTCGACAGCGAGCTCAACCCGCTCTGGAACGTCACCGTCGCCGAGCGCGACAGCACGCACAAGCACAACGACATGGTGCCGGTGTGCACGGCTGCCGCCGAGGGCGGGATCTTCGCCGGCGCGGTGGGCGGCAACGGGGCGGCGGAGTTCGTACCCCTGGCGGGCGGCGAGCTGGGCGAGGCCATCGACATTCCCGGCATCGCAGCAGAAGGAGCCTCCACCGCCGAGTATGGCGAGGAGGGGGCGAGCCTCGTGGTGGATGGCGGCGGCCCGGGCGCCCATGGCGTGACGGTCCACGAGTTCGATCTGGACTGGAACGAGGTCGACAGCGTGGACGTGACCCTGAGCACCGACTCCGTGGTCTGGCCCCAGCGCATCCAGAAACTGGGAGACGGGTGGCTCCTCGCCTACCTCACCACCACCTCCAACACCCCCTTCGGCGACGTGTGGCTCGCCGCGTTGGACGCCGACTTCCAGGTGGTGGACCAGATCGAGGTGAACAGCGCCGGCGGCCAGGACAACCGGCCCTGGTTCGCCCGACAGGGCGACGACGTGCTGGTCGCCTACGACCGGGACGTCCAGCCGCGCGTGCGGCTCGTGCACCTCGCGGATGGCGCGTCCGGCGGGGACGACGGGATTCCCGACACCGCGGCGCCCGACGACTCGGGCGGCGGCGGGGGCGATGGGGAGGACACGGCCGCGGGCGGAGCGGGGAACGAGAAGGAGTGCGCGTGCGCCTCCACGAGCGCCGTTCCCCCGCTCGGCGCCATCTTCCTCGCGGCAACGGCGCTGGCCCGGCGGCGGCGGGTACGCTGAGGCAGCGGGCGGAGAGTACGGTACACTCTCCGCATGCGCCCTCTCCTGCTCCTCTGCCTGGTCACCCTCGGCTGCGCTCCCCGCTACTACTGTGGCCCTGGCACCCACGCCGAGGGAGACTGGTGCGTGCTCGACGAAGCCGCCACCCCCGGAGACTCGGCCGTAGACACCGGTGGCGGAGCCGACACCGCCGACTCCGCGAGCGATACAGCCGATACAATGGATACATCCGACTCGGGGGACCCGCCGGAGCCCGCCCGGGTGGTCCTCAACGAGTACATGACCAGCAACGACACCAAGGCAGCCGATGAAAACGGCGAGTTCGACGACTTCGTCGAGCTCTACAATGCCGGCGGGGAAGCCGCCGATCTCAGCAACGCCTCCCTCACCGACGACACCGAGAACCTCGGCCAGTACCGTTTCCCCGCGGGGCAGGTCCTGGAGCCCGGCGCCTTCCTCACGGTGTGGTGCGACGGCACCCCCGAACAGGGCGACTTCCACGCGCTCTTCACGCTGCAGTCGGCCGGGGACCGGGTGCTCCTCCTTCAGGACCCCGACGGGGCCGCTGAGGTGCTGGACCAGGTGGAGTTCACCGGGATGGCCACCGAGGTCTCCGCCGCACGGATTCCCGATGGCGGCGTCGAGTGGGTGATCACCGAGAACGTGACGCCGGGGGCGGCGAACGCGCCGTGAGGACGCGAAGATCGGTGGCGCGACAGAAGTGAAGATCGCTCGGAGCCCCACGGTGGGATAGGCGCCGCCGAGCTCACCACCGCCCCGGGGCACCCTTGCACGTTTCTTCGTCGCTCTTCCTCTTCGCCTTGCTCTCCGCCTGCGGCACCACCAACCCGACCGACAGCGGCGACCCCGCACACACCGGCGGCGACACCGACACCAGCGGCGACACCGACACCAGCGGCGACACCGACACCAGCGGCGACACCGACACGGCAGACACGGGCAGCGACACCGCCGACACGGCCGACACCGCCCTCGTCGATGCGGACGGCGATGGCCTCCCCGACGCGGACGACCCCACCCCCAACGGCAGCGCGCTCAACCAGCTCAACGGCACGTTCACTGGCGGCGCCGCGTCCGTCGTGGCCATCCACGCCTACCTCACGCTCGATGGTACCGAGTACCCCGACTACGTCTACAACGACGACCTCTCCCTCGGCTGCACCGACGCGTACTGGGCCCCGCAGCACCCGCTCTGCGATGAGAGTCCCACCACCGACGATCCCGACATCAGCAGCAAGTCCAGCGGCAGCTCGGGCGCAACGTGGCAGGGCTCGACCGACATCACCGGCGTCTTGGTGATCGACGCATGTGCCGATGAATCGTGTGTCGCGATCGACTTCATGGAAGCACACATCTTCCAGATGTTCTCCGACGGCAAGACCACCTCCGTACGGATCTCCAGCCATCCAGACCTCGGGGCCAACGCCCCCGCCTGGAACGACACCGGGTGGACGCCCATCGGCGACTTCGAGGCGATCGGCGCCGGCACCGACATCGATGGCACCGGCCTCACCGTCGGAAGTCCGACGGTGCTGTCCAGCGACACCGCGACCCTCACCCGCTACCTGCGGATTGAAGCCCGCAACGACGGCAGCCTCGGCTCCGGCAGCTACACCGAGCTCCGCGCGGTGAAGCTCTTCGGCGCCGTGATCTGAGGCCCACCCCTCAGTACAACCCCGCCGCCGTGAGCTGGGCGATCAGCTCGTCCGTGCGGCGGGGGAAATACTCCGTCATCAGCCGATCGTACTCGGCCTGCCACTCAACGTCGCGCGTGTAGGGAGTGGCCCGGTAGGTGTCCCCCCAGCGGGCGGACTCAGCGACCAGAGGATCGAAGATCTCTTCGGCGCGGGCGGCGTAGCGGGCTTCAGCCGCAGCCGGTGTGAGCGCGCCGTCGCCCGTGAGGTGCATCCGCGCCCGAGCTGCGAAGCGAGCGCGAAAGTCCGGATTCTGCCGGAGCCGGGTGTAGACGTGCGAGATGGAGCCGGCCACGTCGATGTCCACGTTGGTGTCGTCCGTGGCATCCCAGAGGGAGTACTCCATGTCCCACACGAAGAAGCGGAACTGCTCCCCCTCCGCCCGACGCCGGAGCCCGCGCATGTTGTTGCTCTCGAAGCAGCACGGCCCATCGCGATTGGTCATGTACTGATGGATCAGCATGTAGTCGATGAGATCATCCAGATCCAGCATGTCTTCGACCGACGCCAGCCCCTCGGGCGTGGAGAGGTCCGCGTCCGCGCGGGCGAGGAGCTCCAGGTAGGCGTCGAGGGTACCATCGATGGCCTCGTTGGTGGTCGTGCGCCGGTTGATGGCGTCGTACTCGTCATCGTCGCCCCCCAGATACTCCTCTCCGAACCCGGCTTCTGGGCGCTCCACCGGGTTGTACAGCCCCCAGTAGAGGCCGTTGAGGTACAGGTGAACGTAGGTTGCGTGCCCGTCCAGCTTGCCCATGTCCCGGGCGGTGTCGCGGGCGAACGCATCGTGGAGATACTGGGCGTTGGCCGGGTCACGGAAGTCGAGCCAGGTCTTGCTGCCGCCCGCGCGGAGCACGACGCTGTCGAAGCGCTCCACCGGGGAGTCGGCAAAGAGCGGGTAGTGCAGCTTCGAGGGGCCGTACTTGTCCGAGAACTCGAGCCGGAAGGAGTGTTTGAGCGTGGAGCTGTGATACCGCCACCCGTACCCATGGACCCGGATGCCGCAGGTCTCCGAGAAGCCGGTCGTGCCGTCTGGGAGGATGAGCTCCACCGACGCCGGCTTCTCCCATTGATCGCCCCGTTCGGCGCTGTTGATGTACAAGCCCGTGGCGCTGTCCCAGAGGTCCGCGGGGTCCATCACCACCGAGAGCGTGGGGATCTCCCGGAGCCCGGCCAGCAGGTCGTCGTGGTAGGCGGGGTCGTCCACCACTTCGGGGTCCATCTCGTAGTTACCCGCGTATGGGGCCTCGGAGATCCCGTCCCACGTGGCGGGGAGCCCCGCAGGCAGGGCCGGTTGGGCGATCACGTCGTCCAGGAAGAGGTACGTGTCGGTCACGACGTCCGAGTCCGCCCAACCCTCGCGAAGCGCCACCGCGCGCACCAGCGACGTCGTCGTGATCGGGACGGTCGTGCTCGCGACGGCGGACACGTCGCCGGGCTCGACCCGACGCCCGTGGTCGGCCGTCGGGGCGCTGCCGTCCAGGGTGTAGACCAACGTGCTCCCGGGGGTGGGCGCGGTCAGCGTCACCTCGGTCGGAGCGTCGAAGAAGCCGCGCTCCGGAGCGGCGATCGGCGCCTCCACCAGCCCGTCCACGCCCGAGCCATTCGGCTCCCCGGGCGTGGCGACCGCGAACATCGCCGGTGTATCAGATGTATCAAACCGCTGGAGGGTGAGCGTGGGGACCAGCAGCAGATCGTCATCGCCGATCGCCACGTTTTGAATCTCAAACGCCAGGACGTGGCTCCCCGCGGTGAAGGCCGAAGCGTCGAGGGAGAAGCTCTCCAGCGCGGTACCCGGGTGCTCTCCGAGCGCCGCCCCGTCGCCCGCGTTGGCCTCCAGGAGCAGCTCCCCGTCCAGCCACACCCGCACGCCGTCGTCGTACCGTAGGTCGAGCCGAGCCCGATCGGGAGCTTCGTCCACGTCGATCGGCACCCGGACCGCGAGCGTGGCGTCGCCGACCAGGTCCCCGACGTCGCTGGTGATCCACGAGCCGTACGGAGCGGCCGCGACCGCCCGGACCTCCACCTCCCCCAACGACATCCACTCGCTGCTGTACGCCCCGTTAACCGCGGTCTTCTCGACGCGCACCGCGCTCCCCACGACCGGCGTCGGGGGAGCGGCGAGGAGCACGCTCCCCGGCGAGCCCGGCGTGGCGCCCTCGACGACGGGATTGAGAACATCCGAAGCCCAGACCTCGGCACCCGTCGCGTCTATGACACGCACGGTGAGGTTGTAGAGCCGATCGCCGCAACAGTCCGCACGGTTGTAGATCGAGATCTCGTCGATCGACCAGGTGCCCCCGAGATCAACCGCCCACCACGGGGCGAGGTCGGCGTCGCCGGTGTGGGAGAAGGTGCTCGGCTCCCCGTCCACGGCCTGGGCCCCGGTGTACCCGTAGCCGTCGGAGCTCTGCGTCGTGGGCTGGCCGAGGGCCACATTCGTGGGGTCACCGCTGGCGATTGCCCCATCGAAGCCGACGCCGAGGGTCACCGGACTCCAGGAAGAATCGTCGAACGTCGGGGTGGTCCACCCCTCCGGCGGCGCACCGGAGGCCACCGCAGCGCTCCCCACGTCCACCACGACCGTCTCCGCCACCGGCTGCTCAGGCCCCCAGGAGGTGTCCTCCCGCAGCGCCGGGACGACCAGCTCGTCCACCACCACCCCGTCGGGAGCAAGGAGCCGGACGACAGCCCCCTCATCCGAGAGCTTGAAGGGCAGATGTCGCTCCGTCGCCGTCGAGGCCTCTCCCGATGCGAACACCACCACGAAGCCGCCGGGCGGGAGCTCGCCGGCCTCCAGCACCGCCGTGTGGTCCCCGTCCATCAGCGTCCACCCGCCGAGGTCCACCGCAGACGGGCCCGGGTTGTACAGCTCGATCCAATCGGGTGTCTCTCCCGCCGCATCCTCGAGGGTGTCCTCGTTGTCGGTCATCCCTTCGGTGATCCGCACGCGTCCGGGTGTCGCGCTGCCGCTGTCGGATGTATCGCGTGTATCACGCGTCTCCGCAGAATCGGACGCGTCGACGGCGGGGCCCCCTGAGCCGTTACAGCCAAGGACGAGCGCGAAGAGGACGGAGAGCGGGCGGGTCACCGCGGCGCCTTATTCACAATCACGAGGCGCATCCCCACCCTCGGCGCTTCAACCCACCGACAACGAGCGCGCGGTCGAGCTTCAAGACCCGGTCAGCGCTCCGGTGCAGGTCGCCGCCGAGCCCTCCTGTCATTCCGGGCGCGTCCCCGCCGGCTCGATCCGGTCCGGGTCGGCGAGCCAAACCCGCCACGAGTACACGGCGAGCGCCGCGGACCCGAGCAGGATGCCCCCGACGTCCACGATCAGCGCCGCCGGCGGGACGAGGAGCCCCGCGACGATGCCCACGAGCCCCACGGCGATGAACACGAAGCCGCCGAGGCGGTGGGTACGCGTCCACGCCCGCTTGCTGGTGAGCGTCCACGGTGTGCGGATGCCGAAGAAGAAGTTGGGGCGGATCTTCCCCATCACGGCGCCGAGCGCCACGAAGAGCCCGCCCAGCAACCAAGGCAGGGTCTCCGGCATGGGGAACGCCCCGAGCGCGGCGGCGTACACGCCCGCCATGAACAGCACGAACGCGACCTGGAAGCCGCTCCACGCGCCGCGCATCTGCGCCCAGTTGTTCCGCCCCGGATCCAGCCGCGGGATCCCCTGGAACCCGACGAGCAACACCGTGAGGATCGCCGGCAGGCCCAGGAGCCCTTCCGCACGGCCGCCCCACCGATCGGGCTCGCCGGCGAGGTTCCAATGCACCGGCATGCTCTCCGGGGCGCTCCGCCAGAGCCAGGCGGCCGCACCCCACATCCCCGCGACGAGCAGCCACGGGAGCACAGAAATGCCCTTCATTTTTCCTCCATCGCCCGCGGCCCGAGCAGCCGGAGCACGAGCTCCAGCCCCTCTTCGAGTGCGGACTGGTTGACCGAGTACACGATCCGGGTGCCCTGGCGCTCGCTCACGACGAGCCCCGCGTCCCGGAGCACCGAGAAATGTCCACTCAACGTGCTCTTCGCCAACGGGAATCGCTCGGCGATCTCCCCGGCGCTCAAGTCGCCTTCCCGGAGGAGGGCGAGAATTTCGCGGCGCGTGGGGTCGGCGAGGGCGGTGAAGAGGTCGGTGAGGGCCATACTATTTCGGCAGCGACCGAACTATAGGCGCCGCGGTGTCGCACGGCAAGGAGTATTTCGGTGATGAACGAAATAGGAGCTCGTGCCTGATCCAGCCATTTTTTGGCCTGTCGCCCAGATCGCTCCGGTTAGCGGACGGGGGTGGCGACCATCACCCTCCTGCTCGGGCGCACCCGCGATCGCCGTCGGCGGGCCCTCCGTGTCGAATCCTACTCGGGCACCGATCCGCTCGGGCGGCCCAACTTCCTCTTCGTCACCGACTCGGCGCGGAAGAAGCGGGTGGTGGAGGAGGAGTTCGTCCAGTACCGCCACGAAGCGAGCTTCCCGCCGGAGGTCGCCACGTTCGCGGAGCTCGAGGCGCGCCTCGCCGGGCGCTACGTCGGCGGGCGGGCGATCTGGTCCGAGGGGGCGATCGTGCCGCGCGTGGTCGCGGCGTTGGCGGCGGAGCCGCCCGATTGGCTCCGCGGCGCAGGTACCCCGGCCCGCGCCGCGCCCCACCTGGCACGCGCGTTCACCGCATGGGAGGCGGCGGATCGTCCCACGCTCCCCGGGCCTCGGGGCGCCCGGCTGGAGCCCTGGCTGCGCACCCTGGCCACCGCCCTCGATGCCGATGGCGCCCGGCGCACCCGCCATTCGGCCCTCCATGCCCTCATCGGGGCGCTGGAGGCCCCCTCCCAGCCGCTCCTGCACTGGCTCCGTCGCACCGGCCTGGTCGTGATCGACGACGTGCTGAACCCCCCGCCGCTGGATCGGTCCGTGCTCGTGGCGCTCGCCCGAGCCTGGGCCGCCGCCGGCACCCACGTCGTGATCAGCTTCGAATGCGGGCTGGTGTCCGGGGAGTCCGCCGAGGGCCGCTACTTTGGGGTCCCCGAGGAAGGGGAGCGGGTGTCCCCCACCCTCACCGCCACTGCCCGCGCCCGACGCGCCTGTTTCGAGGGGCTCATCGCCGAGTACGGCGCGGATGTGGTCGTCGCCGGCGCCGAGTATGCCCGGGGCGCGGCCCAGGGCCCGCTTTTCGCGGCCATCGAACGGGCCGACCCGACGGATGTCTGGGGCACCCCCGCCGAAGCCGAAGCCGAAGGGCTGCACCTCACGAGCTGGCCCGATCCGGAGAGCGAGGTGCGGGCGATCGCCCACGCCGTCCGCGAGCGCCTCCATCGCGGCACCCCCGCCTCCGATCTCTGTGTCGCCTTCCCCGGGTTGCCTACCTACACCGGGCTGGTGCGGCGCATCTTCGGGGAGGTCGGGGTGCCGTTCGAGGTGTCGCGCGGGGAGCCGCTGCTTGCGCGTCCGGGAGCCCGCGCCCTCGCCGGCGCGCTGCGCGCCTCCGCCCGGCTCTCCGACCCGATCTTGGTGCTCGATGCCCTGGCCGACGCCCCCGGGGCGCTCATCCTGCCTGCGGGCAGCGCCGAGCCAACGGAGCCAGCGGATACATCTGAAGCACTTGATACATCCGTCGCCGGAGCCCCCTCCCCCACCGTCGGCTTCCGCCTCGCCCGCCTCGCTCGGGAAGCCGGCCTCACCCGGGCGCCAGGCGCCGCCTGGGCCGAGCGCCTCGCGGAGCTCGCACCCGACGCTGCGCCGGCGCTCACCGCCGCGCTCGCCCCGCTCCGCGCGCTCGCCGAAGCGGCGGACGCGCCGACCTGGGTTGCCGCGTTGCGCGCGTTGGCCGTGGCCTGGAGACTCGTGCGCGCCGACGAGGCTCCGCCCGCCACCCCCGGGGCCATCGCCGCCGCCCCCTCGTTCGCCGCCAGCTTGGCAGGCGCGGGCGCAGGGAGCCGCCCGGGAGAGCAGAGCGCCTCCGGCGCCGAGAAGGTGCTCGAAGCTGCCGAGTCGCTGAGCGAGGCGGTCTTCGCCGCGCGAGTGGAGCTCAGCGCGGCCGCGCTCACCGAGCTGCTCCTCGATCGCCTCGCCGCCGCCACGGTGCGGGAGGGGCGCGGCCGCGAAGGTGCGGTGCCCGTCGTGGGCATGCTGGAGCTGCGGGGCGTGCACCCCCCTGTCTCGTTCATCGGCGGCCTCCTGGCGGAGGACTTCCCGGCCGCCCAGGTAGATGACTGGGTGTACGACGCCGGCTGCCGCGAGGCCCTCGAGCTCACCGACTCGGTGGCCCAGGCCCGGTACCTCCTCGGCTCCGCGCTGCGCAACGCGCTCAACACCCCCGGGAATGAGCTGCACCTGAGCTGGCCGCGCATGCGCGGGCGGAAATTCGTGCTGCCTTCGCCCGTGGTGGAGGAGCTGCTCGCGGTGCGTACCGCGTCGGGCCCCCTTCGGGATCGGGTGGTCGTCGCCCAGTCCCCGGAGGGTCGGTACGGCGTGGCCGAGTGGGCGAGGCACGCCGCGCGGCTCGGCGCCCCGCCGTGGCTCGCCATGCTCGGGGAGGACCTCGAAGCACGCGCCGCCCCGCTGCTCGCCCGTCGGGGCTCCACGTTCGGCGTCTGGGATGGGGAAACCGGCGCCCCACCCCGCTCCGGCGCCATCCCGGTCACCGCGTTCGAGACGTTCCTCGCCTGCCCCGCCCGGTTCTTCTATGGGCAGGTGCTGGGGGTGGAGGAGGAGGAGGCGTGGGACCCCGACCTGCCCCCCATGGCCCACGGCTCGCTGCTCCACGAGGTCCTCCAGAACTTCCTCCTCGCCGCGATCGCCAACGGGATCCCCTCCTTGCAGGAGCAAGACCCGTCCAAGCGCCAGACCCTCGCCCGGCTCTTGGCCGAGGCCACCCACGCCGCCGTCGAAACGAACGACGAGATCAAGCGGCTCCGACCGTCGCAACGGGCGTGGGTGATACGGGAGTGGGCGTCCGGGCTCGTCGATGGAGGTCAGGCCGGGCTCTTGCGGAGCTGGCTCGACCAGGAGGCCGCGGCGCCGCCGACGACCGTCGTGGCCGTGGAGCAGAAGCTGAGGTTCTCGCTAGGGCCGCTGAAGCTCGCCGGCCGGGTCGATCGGGTGGATGAGCTGAGGGAGGATGCCCTCCTGGTCCTCGACCACAAGACCGGACAGGTGCCGGTCAAGAAGGTCCGGGCCGCGCTCAAGGTGCAAGGGGTGCTCTACGGGCGGGCGCTGGCCACCGCGGCCCGCCCCCGCGTGCTCGCGGGGTACGCCGGCGTCCGCGCCCCGGGCGACGTTCAGCGCGGCGCCTGGGCCGGTCCGGGGGACCTCGTGGCGGAGATTGCCGGCTCCCGCGTTCAGTTCCTCGAGACGGAGGGCCCCCTCGGCGCCGCGCTCGACGGCTGGCTGGTGGCCTCGGCCGAGCGGCTCGCCGCCGGTCACTTTCACCCCACAGTGGCCGAACCCAGCCTCGCCGGCTGCGAATACTGCCCCCACGCCAACTACTGCCGATGGGACGAAGCGCGGGCCACCGCCGCGCTCGCCGCGCCCACCCCCTCGATCCAAACGCCGTTCTCGGCCCCGGAGGCCGAATGAGCGCCGCCGTCACGCTGGGCGCCGAGCCAGGGAGCCCCCCGGTTTTCGCGAAGCTCAGCGCGGAGCAGTCGCTGGCGCTGGCGCACGACGCGGAGCTCGCGGTCGTCGCGGGCGCCGGCGCCGGCAAGACCTCCACGCTCGCCGCCCGCTATGTGCTGCTCCTGCACACGCTCATCGAGCGCAGCGGCGAGGCTCCTCCGCCCCACGCCGTGCTCGTCCTCACCTTCACCCAGCGCGCCGCCACCGAGATGCGCGAGCGGTGCGGCACGATGGTCGAAGCGATGGTGGCCGCGCTGGCCGAGGCCGCACGCACCGCGCCCCCCTCGGCCCGCGGGTCCCTGCAGAAGCGGGAGCGGGCCTGGCGCCTGGTCCGTGATCGCCTCCCCGGCGCCACGATCCACACCTTCCATGGGTTCTGCTCCCGGCTCCTCCGCGAATTCCCCGCGGAGACCGGCACGTCCCCCGGCGCCACGGCGCTCGATGAGCCGGGATCCGCCCTGCGCATGCACCAGGCCGCGCTCGACACCGTGCTCCCCTGGCTCGACGCCGGGGTCGCCCAGGTGCCCCTGCTCCTCTCCGCGTTCGGCGGAGCGCGCCCGCTCGCCGAGGCCGTCCAGTCACTGCTCGGGCGCCGTGGTGAGCTCCGGGAAACCTTCCTCCGCTACGCGGCGACCCAAGAATCCGATACGGAAATCCTGTCGAAGTACGGCGTCAACGAGGACGTGCTCCGGGAGCGGCTCGAGGAGTGGTCCGCCCTCGCGGCGCGGGTGCTCCGAGCCACGGGTGGCGCGCAAACCGACTGGCTCACCGAGCTCGCGTCGGTGCTCGATGCGGTCCGGGCAGCCCCCTCCGGAGACCCGCTGGAGCTCAGCGAGCGGTGGCGCAACGCGCTCGGAGCGCTCCAGAACCGGAGCGGCGGCTTCCGGGACATCACGCACCACACCTCCATCGGCAAGAAGGACCTGTACGGGGCCACCTTCCGCACCGTGAAGGCGGAGCTTGAGCTGGTCGCCGAACACTTCGCGCAGTGGGAGGAGGAGGTGCTCCGGAGCGGGCGGGTGCCCACGCGCCACGACCGCACCCTGGCCGAGGTGCGCCACGCCCTCGCGGGCCTGGTCCTCGAGGCCGAGCGCCGCCTCGTGGCCGGCTTTGATGCCGCCGCCGAGCTTGATTTTGCCGAGATGATCGCCCGTGCCCGCCGCGCCGTCGTCGAAGGCGGCCTGGCCCGCACGCTCCACGCCCGCCATCGCTACGTGATGGTCGACGAATTCCAGGACACCGACGTCGACCAATGGGCGATCGTCGCCGCGATCACCCGCGCAGAGGGCCCGAGCGACCGGCTTTTTGTGGTGGGCGACCCCAAGCAGTCCATCTACGGGTTCCGTGGCGGAGACGTCGCGGTGTTCGAGCGAGCCCGCCGCACCATGGCCAACGGCTGCGTCTTCGCCGACAACCACCGCTCCCGGCCGGAGATCGTCGACTTCGTGAACCACGCGTTCGGGTCCATCCTCTCCCGTCCGCCGGGGAGCACCGCCTTGTGGCACGTGGGGTACGATCCGATGAAGGCCGCGAGCGCCCGCCCAGGCGGGTCCGTGGTGGCCGCGCTCGCGCCGGCGGGCGACCTCGGCAGCACCGAGAAGGCCGCCCGTGAAGCCCGATGGATCGCGCAGACCATCCGCGATCGGGTGCTGGGCGCCACCGGCCCCTGGGCCGGCACCGCGTACGCCGACGTCGGCCAGCACCCCAAGCCGCCCATCGCGATCCTCGTGCATCGCCGTCGTCACCTCGCGATGTTCGAAGCCGCGCTCACCGAGGCCGGGGTGCCCTGCCTCGTGGCCGATGGCTCCGGGTTCTGGCGCCGCCCCGAGGTGCTCGACCTCGTGCACAGCCTCCGGGCGTTGGCCACCGGCGATCCCGCGGCCACGGTCGGGGCGCTCCGCTCGCCGCTGTTCGGGGTGCCCGATCGCGCGTTGGCCCTGCTCGCCCGCACCGGTCGGCTGCCCACGTTCGCCGAAGGAGCGGCGCCAGCAGAACTCGCCGGAGAAGCGGAGCTCGTGCGGGCGTGGGCGGCCTTCGCCCGGCTTCGGGAGGAGCTGCCCAAGCGGAGCGTGGCCGGGCTCCTGGAGGCCATCCTGGCCGAAGCGCGGGCGCCCTGGGTGCTCACCCTCGCCACCCCCGACGGGCGCGCCGAGGCGAACGTCGCCCAGCTCCTCGCGCGGGCCGACGAAGCCGCGAGTGCCGGCGTCTCTCCGGAGGCGTTCGCGCGCGACGCGCTGGATCGTGCGGCCGACGACGTCCGCGAAGCCGAGGCCGTGCTGCCCGACAGCGGCGTGCGCGTGGTGCTGCTCACGATCCACGCCAGCAAGGGGCTGGAGTGGCCGGTGGTGATCCTGCCACAGCTGGGGTCGCCGCTGCGGGGAAGCGCCGGCCGCGAGCGGATCGTGCTCGCCCGAGAAGACGATGGAGGCTGGGAATTCGCCCTGGCCGTGCCCGACCTCCATGGCCCGGTCATCGGCCGGGCCACGCCAGCGGGGCTGGTCCGCGCCCGCGATCGGGTGGCGGAGCTGGAGCTGGCGGAGTCGCGTCGGGTCTTCTACGTCGCCTGCACCCGCGCCCGCGATCACCTGCTGCTCGTGGCGCACGAACCCAAGAAGAAGAAGACCGGTGGAGAGCCGGGGTCGTTCTTCGACATGCTCGGGGAGCTCCCGCCCGAGGGGCTCGTCTTCCGCGAGACGATGGAGCCGGTGGATCGGCCAGCCGGCAGCGACCTGCCGGCCCGCACCGCGGCCGATCCCGCTGGGCCCTCGGCGGCGGACCTCGCGCCCATCCCCACCCGCACCACGTGGGTGATCGGCGCCAGCTCCGTCGAGCGTCAGCTCCGGGCTGCCGGGCTGCTGGCGCCGCCGGCCGAACCCGCGTTCACCCCACCGAAGGAGCCGCTCCCCGTCGACACCGCCGAGCCCGAGCGGGCGCGCGTGCGCCGCGCGGTGGCCATCGCTCGCGGCCTGGTGATCCACGGCCTCCTGGAGGATGAGTGTCTGTGGGAGGAGGCGCTCGCCGCCGACCGGTGGCGCGCCGAGGGCATCGCGGAGGGGCTCAGCGTAGGGGAGGTCCGGGAGGCCTGGCCGTCGGTGCTGGCGCAGCTCCGCGCGATGCGCGAGAGCCCCGACCTGCTCGCCGTGCTCGACGCGAAGGGGGCGGCTGAGCTCCCCATGCGGTTGGACCTCGGGGGAATCCGGGTCGAAGGCCGCATCGATCGCCTCTGCCGGGACCTGGCCGGGGCCCATGGCCCCGCCGGCTGGATGGTCGTCGACTACAAAACGGAGGACCCCGGCCCCGCGCCGCTGGAGACCGCCAGCCGCCATCGAACGCAGCTCCTCGCGTACAGCCTCGCCGCCAGCCGGGTGCTCGCCGCCAACGCCCAGGGCGAGGTCGTTCGCGCCGGAGTCCTGTTCACCCGCACCGGCACCCTGGTGCGGCTCCCGGACTGGACCGAGGGCGACCGTCAGGCGCTGGTCGAAGGCCTCCACGCGCTGGCGGCGACGCGCACGTAGCGTCGACCGGTCCCGCCACCCCCACCGTGCCGTTGACCTATCCGCCCCGACGCCGGCCGGTTAGCTCCTGCCCCCCTCGTGGAGGCTGCGTGCTGCTCCTGCTCCTCGGCTGCGACACCCTGGACCCCACCTGGATCGACCAGCGCCCAGCCTGCGCCGCCGAGCCCTACACCTGGGCGGACGACCTGGAGTCCTGGGTCCTCTCCGGCCCGGGCGACGGCAGCTTCGACCTCGACCCCGCCGACGAGCCCCGCACCGGCCTCAGCGGCAACTACGACCCCGCCACCGGCGACTTCGCCTGGAGCGTCGCCTTCGCGGACGAGTACTGGCTCGACTCGTCGGAGGTCTCCGATGGCTTCGGCACCGCCTGGCACAACGGCGACCTCGACGTGGAGTTCACGGTCCAGACCACCGACATGCTCGGGAACAGCTCCAGCACCGGCAACCGGGTGCTTCGGGAGGGCTGCGCGGAGACGCAGTGGAGCTGGGACGCCACGGCCGACGAGCCCACGTTCACCGAGCTCAGCGGCACGTGGTCGGCGCACAGCTTCGACTGGACCGTGGCCAGCGACAGCGCCGACTGGTCCGGCTCCCTCGCCGACGACCTCACCCGAACCACGGACTATGTGGCCGAAGGAGACGACGAGCACGTCGTGGATCACCCGGATGGCACTTCCGATCGGGAGTTCACCGTCACCGGCGACCCGTACGACTACGCCGGCACCTCCCACACCGCGTTGGACGGCAGCTACACCTCCGACTACGCCATCACCCAGAACGGCAAGTCCGTCTGCGACGTCACCGAGGCGCGGGAATACTCGGGAGCCGGCGCGGCCCATTACGACTGCGGAAGCGACTCGTTCGACTGCGACTACACCGTGAAAGACGACGGCAGTTGCAGCTACAGCTGCACGGACGGAGAGAAGGGCAGCTGCTGACCCACGGCGGGTGGGGACCCGACGCCGCCGCCCTCACCGTGGAGCTGGCCTCGAGAAGGCACAGCGGAAGCCGATCTCGTCGGTGCGCGCCGACGCGGGGACGATGCGCAGCGGATCCGCGCGAAGCCAGCTCGCACCCACGACCACGGCGTAGCCGGTCGCGTCGCGTTCGGACGGAGACGCCGTCGGGCTGACGCGGCCGCCGACTCCGGCGTCGCCCCCCTCCTCCGCGGCGCCCGCCGCTCCCTCCGCCCCCCCCGCCACGCTGACGATCTGCACGCTCGCCGCGGCGTCGGCGACCCACTCCGACACGCCGCCATCGAGGTCTCCGGCGCCCGACGCCGCGAAACGTTCAGATGCTCCCGGGTCGTCCACGGCAAGCGGCCCCCCCGGATCCGACCTCGGCGCCTCCCCGCCGCCCGCGGCGCGCCACTCGGTCACCGTGGGCAGGCGACCGCCCCAGAAGGCACACACCGCCTCCGCCGTGGCGCGGTCGACGTAGCGGGCCGGCGCCGCCTCCTCCCCCGGGGGCGGCGGCGCAACCGGCGGGATCACCCCGAGCCGCGCCAGCGACGCCACCTCACCCCAGGTGCGCTCCCACCGGTCCACCATCACGCCTGACGGCAAGGCCTGTCCCGCCCTCGCCGCGGCGCACGCCGGAAACGGGACCGACACCACCGCCGCCGCGCCCACCTCCACCCCCACCGCAACCTCGCCGCACGACCGACGCACCCGCACCACGCTCCGCCCCCACGGCAGGGACAGCTGCGCCCGACCGTCCTGTAGCGGCGCCCCATTCAGGGTGACGCCGTCCTCGAGGGTGTCCCCCACCCACTCGCCGTCATCAAGGCGGCCAGGGTCGGCGACCACGTCGCGGTCCACGGTGAGGGCGCCGAGGTCCAACGCCGCGAGGACCGCTTCGGGGTCGACGGCAGGCGCCGGGTCCGGCGCGGTCGTACACGCGAGCAGCCACCACATCGGACCCGCGTAGCGCGCGAGGGGGCGCGCGGCCGCCGCAAGCGGATTAGTCACGCGCGCCATGGGCCTCCGCGACCGCCTGCGCCTCCTCGTCCGGCCGCCGACCGCCCGGCCCGAACCGCCACGCGCGGAGCCCGAGCGTCCGTCCGCGCCGCCGCCCGTGCGGGTGCCCCGCGTGGTGGTGAGTCCCCCGTTCGGGGCCACTCTGGTGCAGGTGGGCGAAGGTCCGGCGTTCCCGGGCGCTTCCCGGCTGCCGATCGAGCGGTGGAGGGAGCTACGGGGCCCGGTGTGCGTCGTCTCTCCCGGCGATGGCGGGCGCGCTGCGAGCGCAGCAGCCGAGCGCCTCGCGGCGTGGGGCGTGGAGAGCACCTGGCTGCAAGGGGGGTCCGCATGAACAGCATGACCGGCTTCGGCCGCGGCGAAGCGGCCAACGGCGCCACGACCGTGGTCGTGGAGATCAAGTCGGTGAACAACCGCTTCCGCGACGTGCAGGTGCGCGTCCCTCGGGAGTACAACGCCTTCGAAGCCCGGGTGAACAACCTGGTGAAGGACGCCGTGTCGCGCGGCCGGCTGGAGGTCGCCGTTCGGCGCACCTGCACCGAGGGCGGCACGCGCGTCATGGCGGACGTACGGCTGGTGGAGCAATACCGCTTGGCGATCCACGAGGTGGCCCACCGAATGCAGCGGGATGCCTCCGAGGTTCCCCTGGCGTTCATCCTGGGCCAACCCGGCGTGCTGGTCACCACCGACAATGACGCCGATGCGCTCGCGGAGTGGGACCTCGTGGAGCTGGCCGTCGGCGCCGCCCTGGAGGACCTCGCGACGATGCGCAGCGCGGAGGGCACGGCCCTGGCCCGGGACCTCGTGCGGCACCTCGTGGAGCTTCGCCGCAACTGCGGGGAGATCGAGGCCGCCATGGAGGGCGTGGTGGGGCGCTTGCAGGCCCGGGTGCAGGAGCGCGTCGCGCGGCTCCTCGGAGATCGCGTGGAGCCCACGCGGATCGCCCAGGAAGCAGCGTTGCTGGCTGATAAGGCGGACATCAGCGAAGAGCTCGCTCGCCTCGGTTCCCACGCCGACCAGTTCGACGCGGCGCTGAGCGCCGACGAGCCCGTCGGACGAAAGCTGGACTTCGTGCTCCAGGAGATGCACCGGGAGGTCAACACCCTCGGCAGCAAGGCCAGCGAGCAGCCCGTGTCGGCGCGGGTGGTGGAGCTCAAGAGCGTGCTCGAGCGGATGCGCGAGCAGGTCGCGAACGTGGAGTGAGGCGATGATCGGCCTGGACCCCCTCTTCAAACGCTGGACCGTGCCCGATCGGGGCGCCCTCTTCGTGGTCAGCGGCCCCAGCGGCAGCGGGAAGACCACCCTGCTCCGCGAGGCCCTCCGGGTGATCCCGGGCCTCGAGTTCAGCGTGTCCGCCACGACCCGCGCTCCCCGCGTCGGCGAGGTGGACGGCGTCGACTATCACTTTGTTGACCACGACAAGTTCCGCTCGCTCCTCGCCGACAACGCGCTCCTGGAGCACGCCGAGGTCTACGGAAACTACTACGGGACGCCCCGCGCGCCCGTGGAGGCCGCCCTCGCCGAAGGACGCAGCATCGTGCTGGACATCGACGTACAGGGCGCCGAGCAGGTGCGCCGGTCTCACACCGAAGCCGTCTCGGTGTTCATCCTCCCCCCAAGCCTCGTCACCATCGAGCGGCGCCTCCGCGGTCGCGGCCTGGACGACGACTCCATCGTGGAGCGGCGGGTCCGCGAAGCCGACGAGCAGCTCGCCGCCGCCGGTGACTACGACTTTCTGGTGCTCAACGACGATCTGGACGCGGCGCACGGGCAGCTCCAGTCGATCCTCGTGGCCGAGTTGCTGCGCCGGTCTCGGCGGGAATCCTGGATCCAAGCCGCGCGCCGCTGAACCCGGTCTTGACAACGGCCGGGGAACGGCCACACTGGAAAGGTGGGGGTGACGTGCCAGAAGGCGGGCAGACGGTGAAGACGATCGAGGACGTGCTCCGGCGGGTGCAGACCTACGCCCCCGGGGCGGACACCCAGCTCATCACCGAGGCGTACCTCTACGCCGCTTTCCACCACCGTGGGCAGGTGCGGAAGAACGGGGAGGACTACCTGGTCCACCCGATCAACGTAGCCTATATCCTCGCGGAAATCCGGATGGACGTAGAGACGATCGCCGTGGGGCTGCTCCACGACACGATCGAGGACACCCAGGCGACCGGCAACGAGATCACGGAGCGGTTCGGGGCGAGCGTGGCCGAGATGGTGGAAGGCGTCACCAAGCTCAGCAAGCTCGCCTACAAGGGAAAGCTCGAAGAGCAGGCGGAGAACTTCCGCAAGCTGGTGCTGGCGTTCGGAAAGGACATCCGCGTCATCATCGTGAAGTGCGCCGACCGGCTGCACAACATGCGCACCCTGCAGCACCAGCGGCCCGACAAGCAGGTGAGGATCGCGCGCGAGACGCTCGACATCTACGCGCCGCTCACGCACCGCCTCGGCCTGGAGTTGATGAAGCGGGAGCTGGAGGACCTCTCCTTCGAGTACCTGCACCCGAAGGAGTTCGCCGAGCTCGAAGCCGCGGTGAACCTCGACGCCGTGGAGCGCGAGGCCTACGTGGAGGTCACCAAGGCGCTCATCGAAGAGACGCTGCGGTCCCGCGGGCTGGAGGTCACGGTCACCGGGCGGGTGAAGCACCTCTACAGCATCTGGAAGAAGCTCCAGCGCACCGGGAAGGACCTCTCGGAGCTCTACGACCTGCTCGCGTTCCGGGTCATCGTTCCGGAGCGGGACACCTGCTACGTCGCCCTCGGCTTCATCCACGCCGCGTTCTTCCCCGTCGCCGCGCGGATGAAGGACTACGTCGCGATGCCGAAGCAGAACGGATACCAGTCTCTGCATACGACGGTCATCGGGCCCGACGGACGGGAGATCGAGATCCAGTTCCGCACCGAGGCGATGGATCGCGTGGCGGACACCGGCATCGCCGCCCACTGGCGCTACAAGAACGGCCGCCTGAGCGTGTCCAACGGCGACCTCGCCGAGCTCGCCCGGCTCCGCGGGTTCATCCAGATGGCCCGGGACATCGAAGACCCGGCGGACTTCCTCGAAGCCGCCCGCTCCGACCTCTCGGCCACGATCCACGTCTTCACGCCGCGGAAGGACGTGATCCTCCTCCCCGAGGGCAGCACCGCCCTCGACTTCGCCTACCACGTGCACACCGAGGTGGGGAACCGCGCGGTGGGCGTGAAGGTGAACGGGCGCCTCGTGCCGTTCCGCACCTCGGTGAAGACCGGGGACACCGTCGAGGTGATGACCCGCGCCGACGCCAAGCCCAGCCGGGAGTGGTTGGAGTGGGCTCACAGCCACCGCGCGCTCGAAAAGATCCGCAAGCGCCTCCGCGAGACGCTGTCCGACAAGGCCGTGGCCCTCGGCAAGGAGATCCTCGAAGGCGCGCTCCGGAAGCTCGGCACCAACCTCAAGCGGGTCGCGGCCGACAAAGAAGCCCTCGCCCGCCTCGAAGCCGCCAAGATCGCCGACCTCGACGAGCTCGCCGAGCGCGTGGTCGCCGGCTCCATGAGCCCGACGGAGGCCGCGCGGCTGCTCGCGCCGCCGACCGAGACGCCCGCGCCCGCCCCCTCCGCGCTCCAGTCGCTCATCCAGCGGGTGCGAAAGCAGGCGGACAACGCCATCGTCGTCTCCGGGGAGACCGACATCCTGGTGGACTACGCCCGCTGCTGCCGGCCGATGAAGGGCGAGCCCATCGTCGGGTACATCACCCGCGGCCGTGGCCTGTCGATCCACAAGGCCGACTGCTCGCAGGTGAAGGGCCTCGACGCCGAGCGGTTCGTCCCGGTGAGCTGGGACGCCTCGGCCAAGACCACCCACCAGAGCGTCCTGAGGTTGGTCCTCGAAGATCGCCCAGGCATGCTGGCGGCGATCACCAGCGTCTGCTCCGGGGCGAAGGTGAACCTCTGGAAGGCCGACGTCCGCCAGGATGAAGACGACCGCGCCGTGTGCGACCTCGGCGTGGCCGTGCACGACATCGCCGAGCTCGACGGCCTGGTGCGCAAGCTCAAGAGTGTCCGCGGCGTGGTCGCGGTGGATCGCGCCTCGGCGGTTTGAACGGACACGTTGTCGAGCCGTCGCAGTCAGCCCATGCGGGCTGAGTTCGCTGACGACCCAGTACCTCGGGCGGCGACGATGAAGGCCGCCGCGACCGGGCGGGTGACGCCACCGGCGGCG
>CAIXRH010000083.1 GCA_903921785.1 uncultured Pseudomonadota bacterium | reverse complement strand
GGCGAGGCCGATGCACAGCGCCGCGCCCGCGATCAGCGTCACGTCACGCTCCGGCAAGCGGGGACGGTCGCGCGCCACCGGTCGCGGGGGTAGCCGTAGGGGAAGGTGCGCGTCGGGTGCATCGCGACCCGCATAACCGCCCCGCCCTTCTCCCCCCAGCGGCTCCTCGACCGCCGACGCCTCCCGCCGGGCAAACCGGTGTAGCGCCACCCGCCCCTCGACACCCTCGTCGACGACGATCAGGCCGGCTTCGCCGCCCCCGATCCGCCGGGGAACGTCTCCGGGGCGATCGCCGCGAGCGCGATCGTGGCCACCACCGTCGCGCCCATGAGCGCCCACGGCACCAGCGTCTCCCATTGGCCGAGCGCGCCCATCAGCACGATCACCACCACCCCGCCCGCGTTGCCGGAGAGCATCACCAGGCTCGTGGCGGCCGCGTTGTCGCGCGGGGCGACACACTCGCCGGTCATCGCCAGAAGGAGCGCGAAGGCGGCTACGATCCGCACGGGGTCAAGGGAGCGGCCCGAGAGCCCCGGCGTGCTGCCCGGCCGACGTCGGTGGTCGAGGAGCCGCCGGGGCGAGACTGGGGTGGGGGTCACTCACCGCCGAAGTCAAGTGCTCGGACCGGGGTTGCGGCGGGTTCACCGATGCGCCGCTTCCCGAGCTGGGCCCAAGACGCCGCGATTTCCGCCAATGATCGGGCGTTCAGCGCAACGGCACGCGCCGACGGCGCGTCAGCGCAACGAACCCAACCAGGCTGGCAAGTCCTGCGGCCCCCGGCGCCGAACCGCTGCTGCACCCGCAACGGCCGGGCACGGAGGAGCTGTGCCCGTCAGCGGTGCCGCCGGAGTCTGAGGCCGACGTGTCACCGGCAGCAGTGTCCACGGGCGCGGCGGTATCTCCCGTGTCGCCGGTGTCGACTGGCGCGGTGTCCACGGGCGGGGCTGTGTCGCCGGTGTCGGCCGTGTCGCCGGTGTCGGCCGTGTCGCCGGTGTCGACCACCGTCCAGGTGTCCGCGAAGTCCGGGCACACCGGGGCCGTACGCGCCCACGGGCCGTCGTTGCCATCGCAGTCGTCGTCGATTCCGTCCGCGGTGGCGTCCGCGGTGGCCGGGTTGCGGCCGGCGTCGGTGTCGTCGCAGTCGTGGTTGGTGGCGACCGCGCCCGAGGGCGCCGTGCATGCGAGCACCGCGGCGCCCGCGCCGTAGCCGTCGCCGTCCGCGTCGGTGTACCAGGACTGGCCTTGGGTCGCAGCGTCCGTGTCGTCGCAATCGTTCGGGTAGGCCACCCAACCGCCTCCCGGGTCGTGACAGGTGCTGTCGGTGGTGGCCGGGTCCCCGTAGCTGTCGCCGTCGGCGTCTGCGTACCAGGTACAGACGGGAGAGAAGACCGTTACGCTCCCGGCCACCCCGCCGAAGTAGTCGCCCGAGACGATCTCGGGACGACCATCTCCATTGACGTCGAGACCTCCGAGCAGGTCGTGCCCCCAAGCGTAGGCATCGGCGGGCGATGGCAACTCCATGGCGGCTGGCTCGTCCGCCCGGTCAGCCGCGCCGAAGACGACACCGACAAACAGAAGATATTCATCCCCGCCAATCACGTCATCGAAGCCGTCCGCGTCGAGGTCACCCGCGTCCGCGAGGTCGCTCTCGAACGCCGAGCTTTCCTGCGGGTCACTGCCGTCCGGTCCAGTCGGGCTTCCATAGTAGATCCTCGCGTCCTGCGCCGCGTTCACCGAGGCGATCTCGTCGAAACCATCGCCGTCGAGGTCTCCCAACATGACCACGGTGCAACAGTTCTCGTCGTCGAGGCGTTGGCCGGACGTGAAGCCGATCGCCCCGCCGAGCCAGTACGCGATGTAGTCGGATTTGTCGTCGTCACAGCCCTCACAATTGGCGCCGACATCCGAATAGCCGTCGCCATTCACATCACCGCCAGCGTCAACGTAAAACCCCACCTGAGAGAACCCGCCGTGCGCCGGAGGAGCAACTGACAGCAACTCAGGGCACGTGTCCGTTCCCGACGGGCTCCCGCGATACACGAAGACACCGCCACCATGCCGCCCAACGTACCCAACCGGACTCCAGAGCGGGTCACTCACGACAAGGTCGTCGAACCCGTCCCCGTCGGTGTCGCGCCCGTCTGCCATTTTCTGTCCGAAGTACCCACGGGTTTCGCCCACAGGTTCATCAACCACCAACTCAGAGTCCAGCGACATCCCCGAAGCGGCGCCGTTGTACAGGGCCACCAACGCGGAGTAGGGCACACCAACGGCGAGGTCGGAGAATCCGTCGCCGTTGGAGTTGAGCACCGCAATACTCACCCCGAAGCTCCCCGCGATCCCTCCCCCACCCGCGGAAAAGGTCTGAGGAGTAACCGTTTGCGTCGGAGTCGCGCCCAGCCCGTCGATTCCGCCGGAGTACAGGTAGACCGCATTGTCTCCATATTCGCCTACAGCTAGGTCGTCGTACCCATCGCCATCGACGTCGCCACCTCCCAGCGCCGAGCCGAAGTACCCGCCCCTCCCGGGCGCGTCAAGCTTGTTTGAGGCGAAGGCGATTTCAGCATCGGCCGCCGACGCGGACGTCTGCAGCGCCAACAGCAGCCAAGTCATTTCACCTCCTCAGTTTGGTAGCAGTATGCGATGACCTCCCCCGAAAGCGGCCTACACTGCGGTAGGAATACCGCTCACATACACCATGATCCAGCAGCCCTTGAAGAAGGTGACGGCAGGTCCGAACACGCCATCGGACTCGTAGCGCCGGTCCGCTCGTAGCACAGGAATACAGGTGTCTGCCTCCAACAACACTTCCCCCCCCGCCGTCTCAGTCGATGACATCCATGGCGCGACAATGTAGGGAGGCTCCAGCATCTTGGTCTTGTCAGACGGATCCACTGCCGCGACGTGCGCGAACCAACGAATCGGCGTTCCGCTCATGGTGGGCGGAAGATCGTGCGGGGGGGGGAGACACGCCGAACCCTTCGCCCGCGCTCTGCGCCATCGGATTGCCCAGGCGAATTTCATACCCGGAACTCCAGCAACTCGAAGAATCCAGGGTCCAGGGCGCCGCGTCGAGGTCGTCTTGCGTCATGGATGACGGCAAGGCTACGATCCAGTTGTTGTAGGTGTCTCCGCTTGGGTCCACGGCGGTCCACCCGGCGGCATATTGCAGGTAGTACCCCGTCGCCGTCTCTACGCGAATGACGCTCGGGTCCTCCGCCGAGCCGAAGCCTTGCGTCTCCCTTCGCGGAAAAATCTTGCCAGCATGCTGGAGCCAGTTCGCCGCGTCGAGGGTTGGCGCTTCGGCAAAGAACGTTCCCGAAGTCCTCGTGCCGTCGCGGTCCCAATGCAGCGTGTAGAACAGCCACCATCCCTCGCCCCCGCCAGCCTCGCTGCTGAGAGTACTCCTGACGACACTCGGATCGTGGGCGTTCAGGGCCATGATGTCCCCCTCGCCGGCACCACTAGAATTGTAGGAAATACCGTTTGTGTTGCTGTGATTGCCTATGATTCGGTACGTCCACGAACGCAGATCCGTCGTGTAGGCGCAGCACAAGGGGTCCCCGGTATCGGCCGTGGCCGGTAAACCGTCCACAAGGGTTGCTCCGTCGAGGGTTGCGTTGAAGAACACGTACAACCTGTCGCCCTCAACCGCCACGGCGGGAACTCCCGCGTGGTTGGCCACGACCAACCCGGTCTTGTACCACGTGACGCCGTCGTCCGATAGCGCGAGGAGCAGCCGGGTCGCCGCCGGTTCTCCCGCTCCGGGGTTCGCGGCGACCCACGCGCTTGCCGATGCGGTGTCGGATGGTGAGAAGGATGTGGTTAGATAGTTCGCCAAAAACGTTACGTCTGCTGCTAGTTCATCCAGGCCGCTTGCGCCCGGATCCTCGGGGAACGCGTTGCGGAAGCACTCAGGTCCCGAGGGATTCACGGGCAGTATGTCAGGCCACCTAACCTGCCAGTCAGCCGATTCCCACGCGCGTGGAGGGTTCCCAATGACGGGAGGGTTGGAACTGCGCGACGGCGCGAAGCCCGCGCCCATGATCGGTAGCAGGGGAGCCGCCTTCTTGCTGGGGCCCACGCTCAGGCGGACGGTCGCACCGTCTTCCACAGAAGGGTGCTCCACCAGCGCCACATTTCGGTGCGCGGCCCGAGACCAATCCAGGGCCTCGCCGGAGCCGGCCGAGTGCGCGGCGGCCGCGCGCTCAGGTCCGCCACACGCACACGCGCTGCCGCGGGCGGCTTTCTCGCCACCGGGGTTGGCCTGGCGCCCCGCAGGGCGGGTCTCGGCCACGCCTACGTCCTCCACGGGGTGCGCCACCTTACCCCAATCGACCGGCTGTCCGTGGCCGAGCACGGCTGTCTCGGCGGGCGACTGCGCGCGGGGACGTGACGCGGCAGTGGTTCGAGACCGCGTCGACATTCCAGTCGAGCTACCGTCGCCGTCCGTCTCCTCAGCCGACCCCGCCAGCGCCGCCGCCTTGCTCCAGTCGATAGGCTGTCCGATGCGCATGGCGAACCTCAGGCCGTGATGAGGTGAACGCCGAGGACCGCGCTGAGCTGCGCATTCTTCACGCCGCTGATGCCGTTCTTGTTGCGCCACCAGAGGCGCAGGCGGCTCTCCAGGAGGAAGTTGGAGGTGGTGGTGTACTCGGCGGAGCGCATCCCGGAGGCGGAGTCTAAGTTGCTGGCGGCGATGTTGATGGGGGCCGCTTCGTGGATGCGGTCGAAGCCGGAGATGAACTGGATGTTCCACTCGAAGTCGGTCGCCACTGCGTTCTCCGTCAATCCGACCACGAACAGACCGGAGGCTTGCGGCAGCATGTTTCGGATCTGGGGCACCTGGAGGTCGAGGTAGCTCTTGGCTGCGTCGTCGCCGGTACTGGCGCCGTTGGTGCTGACCTGGAGGGACTTGAAGAGGGCAACGAGATGAATGGGGGAATGGATGGGCACGCGATACTCCGGGAGGACACTGGCAGGGAGGGATTCCCTTGCACCCTCAGAACGTAACGCAACCCTCGCCGCATCGGCAAGCTGGATCGTGGAGCCACGCAAAAGATAGTTTCAAGAAAAGAAGTCGACATCGCGTCTAAATGTGTCGCGGCGGCCCCACCCTGTTCTACGTTGTAGACTGCGTCCCGACCCCACGAGCGCCGTCTTCTACGGCACAGGCGAGCAGCGCGCGGAGGTCGGCCAGGACGTCGGTCGGGAGATGCACGGCGGCCCCAGTGGCCAGGCACTCGCGGATGGAGGGGGCCAGCGCCTCCAGACGTCGGGTGAGGCTTTCCTGTGCGGTCGCCCGCGGTCGCCCCACGGGCCGCTCCTTCGCCGCCGTGCGGGTCCGCACGCGCTGAAGTAGGTCGGGGTAGCCGCCCCCAGTACGGAGTACCTCCTCGACCACAATCAGGCGCTCTCGGACGTCGGCGATGGGGAGCACGGCGCGATGCCACGAGAGGGGCAGGTTTGTCAGCACCTCGGGAGGGAACACGTCGACGTGGTCGAGGATGCGGACCGCGGTGTTGAGGTAGCTCGGGGACGCGGCGAGCTGCGGGTGGTTCGCCAGGACGCGGTAGGACACGTGACCCCGGTGGTGGAGCTTGAAGCGCTTGCGGCTTCCGTCGAAGTAGCGCCCGAGCAGATACCTCCCGACCGCAAGAGCGGCGTCGAGGCGCGTCCGATGGTGAAGGCGGTTGATCTCCGCGACGGCGCGGTCGATCTCCTCCGCGCAGGGAGCTGAAGGCGGGGAAGAGGTGCCCGACGCCCCACCCGGTGGCCGTTTAGCCATCGCCCGGGGTCGCCCGTGACGCCGCCCTGGACGGGATAGCCCGATCGCCGCCCGCTATCTGTGGGTTACGACGCCGGGGGGCGCTCGCCATTTCCAATTGGAAACACCCGGCGCTGCACTCGTGCCGGATGGCGGCGCCTCGCGGGCAGGGCCACATCACGCGGGACGGAGGCGAGGAGCAGGGGCTCATACGGCCTGAGCCTGAAGAAGATCGTGAAACAACCTAGACAATCGCTGGGAACCGGATTACGGCCGCATCTGAGGTAAAGATGCCTTCGATCCTGAGAGTTTCGCCACATCTGACTCCCGAAGAGGTGGTGGCGC
>CAIXRH010000082.1 GCA_903921785.1 uncultured Pseudomonadota bacterium | reverse complement strand
GAGTGGGTGCGCCCTCCCCAGAAGTTCACCTACACCGCCGAACAAGTCCTACGGCACCTCTCCATCCCCGCGTCGGTGTTCTGGACGCCTCCGAAGGAGAAAATCGGAGGATTGCGCTTATAGACCCGAGGAATGTGGGACCCGACGCGCACCTTCCCCTACGGCTACCCCCGCGACCGGTGGCGCGCGACCGTCCCCGCTTGCCGGAGCGTGACGTGACGCTGATCGCGGGCGCGGCGCTGTGCATCGGCCTCGCCGGCTGCGCGACCCTCCCCAGCGACTCTGGCAACGCCGATACCGGCCCGCCCCCGCGGTGCGACCCTTCGGTGCCGTGGATGTACGCCGCCGCGGGCAAGGAGATTTTCTGCGGCGTACACGCGGACGGGTGCGCCGAGTGTTGGGGAGACCAACCCGTGGCGGACACCGGGTGGGACACGGGTGGCGGGTTCTTCGACCGGGGGCAGTTCGAGGTGCCCGACTTGGCGCTTTCGACCGTGTCGGTGATGGCGGCGCACGTTGGGGCGAGCCAAAATGACACGGTTTGCGGAACAACCACGGATGGCGGAGCGCTTTGCTGGGGTCGAAAGTCAGCGCAGCTCCCGAGGAGCTACCGATACACCCGAGTGGACCCCGGGGGCGCCTGCGCCGCAAGGGTTGGCGGTGGAGTTGACTGTGACCCGGATTGGGGAACGCCACCCGACTCGGTGGATGTTGCGGTCGCCATGAACGTCGTGGTTGTGCTCCGGTCAGACGGCGAACTCTGGATGCGGGAGGATGACTACGGGTTCACCGTGGTGGACCTTGGTACGCCTCCGTATTCGGCCGTGGATGTGATGACGCCATATCACGGCGACACCGCTGTGTTCGTCTCTGTGCCGTTCATGGCGGCGACGGCAGCCTGGACTGTTGGAATCCGACCGATGACGTTGGCAGAACGGGCGAAGTCATCGACACCGTCCCCCCCGGCGCCTACACCACCGTCTGTCTCACGGCCGACGACCACGCCTGCGCGCTGGACGAGGCCGGCTACCCCACCTGTTGGGGCGATGGCCCGATGGGCGAGCCGGTGGAGCCGCTGAGCCAGCTCTCGTGCGGGTACTCTGATGCCTGCGGCGTCACCTTCGACGGCCGCCTCCTGTGCTGGGGCGCCTGCGATCACGGCGAGTGTGAGGTACCCGGGTAAGGAGGGCCGCCTGGGCCGCCCCCCGCCAGTCTCGCCTCGGCGGCTCCTCGACCACCGAGGTCGGCCGGGCGGCACGCCGCGGCACCCGGGCCGCTCGCTCGACCTTCGTCGACGAACCTGCAGAAGGACGGCCGGCGCGACGGTGTCATTGCCGGTTGGAGGCCCCCCCCCGGGCGCCCCCGCCCCCCCGCGGTGTCGTGAGCGGCTATGATCGCCGCGGTGCCGTGATGTTCGTCCTCGTCGCCCTCCTCGCCTGCTCGGGCCCCGCCGCCCGCGTGTCGGCGCCGACGATCCCCATGGCCGACGGCGTCCGCCTCGCCGCGGACGTGGTGCTCCCCGTGGCCACGACGCCGGAGCGGGTGCCGGTGGTGCTGATCCAGACGCGCTACTGGCGCAGCTTCCAGCTCAAGTTCTCCCAGGCGCCGGGCGCGATCCCCATCGGCCCGCGCGACGACGTCGTGCCCGCGCTGGTGGCCGCCGGCTACGGGGTGGTGGTGCTCGACGTGCGCGGCACGGGCGCCTCCGAAGGGGCGTGGCCCCGGCCCTGGTCGGCGCAAGAAGTGGCGGACATGGGCGCGGTGATCGACTGGATCGTCGCCCAGCCGTGGAGCGACGGCACGGTCGGCACCTACGGCGTCTCCTACGAGGGGACGACCGCGATGCTCGCGGCCACGCAGCACCGCCCGGCGCTCAAGGCGGTGCTGGCGCGGGAGATCGAGTGGGACCTCGTGGACGAGCTGATCGCCCCGGGCGGCGTGCGCAACACCGTCTTCGTGGACGGGTGGGGCCGCTCCGTCGCCGCCCTCGACCGCGGCGCCTGGCCCGAGCTGTTCCCCGCCGGGCCGGGCTGGATCGTGAACGGGCCCCGCCGCACGGACGACGACCCCGAGGGAACGGCGCTCGCGGCCCGGCTCGCGGCCCGTCCGGTGCCGACAGTCGCCGCGCAGGTGGAGCGGGTCCGCGCGCCCGACGACCCGTTCGGCGAGGGCGGTCCAGCCGCGCGCGCCGTGGGCCCCGCCGGCTGGGAGCCCGACCTCGCCACCTCCACCGCGGCGATCGGCCTCTGGGGGAGCTGGTGGGACGGCGGCACCGCCGACGCCGTCCTCCGCGCGGACGCCGCGGTCCACCTCGTCGACGCGCGCATCGGCCCCTGGGTCCACGAGGGCGACGCGACCGCCAGCCCGCTCGCCCGCGGCCACGAGGAGGCGATCCCGCTCGCGGACGTGGTCGCGTTCTTCGACGCCCACCTCCGCGCGACCACGCCCGCCGCGCCCCGCCGCTGGTACGTCGCCGGCGAAGAACGCTGGGCGGAGGCGCCGAGCTGGCCGTCCGGCGCCCCCTGGGCCTGGAGCCTCACCCCCGACCACCAGCTCGTCGCCGCGGACACCTCACCGCCGCCCGGCGCCGTTGGTGCCCTCGACGTGGACTTCGCCGCCACCAACGGCCCCGACACCCGCTGGACCGCCGGCCTCCTCCACCCCCTCCCCGCCCCCGACCGCCGCGACATGCCGGGGCTGCTGTCCTTCGCGACCGGTCCGCTGGGGGCGCCGCTGGAGGCCTTCGGCAGCCCCACCTTCCGTTGCCAGGTATCGGCGGAGAACGCGCCGGACTCCCCTGCGCCCGAGGTGGCCCTCCACGCCTACCTGGAGGCCGTGGAGGCCGACGGGTCGGTGCGCCTCTTGACCGAGGGGGTCCTCCGGACCGGGACGGCGCCCGTGGAGCTGCGCCTCCGCCCGGTGGGCTTCGCACTCGCCGCCACCGAAGGCCTGCGCCTCTCGATCGCGGGCGCGGACGCGGGCACGTTCGAGCGGGTGCCCGCGTCGGGTCCGGCGCGCATCGGGTTGGCCGCGCCGTGCACCCTCGAGGTGCCGGGGCGCGGCGGCGGGTGAGCGGCGGCGGGTGAGCGGCGGCGCCCCCCGCCGGACGCTCCCTCCGCGCGTGTTAGCCCCGGCCCGTGCCGCTGCTCCTCCAGAATGTGGTCCTCGACGACCGCGAGCCCGCCGCCATCGCCGCCGAAGCGCTCGGCCTGCCGGTCGGGCGCGTCGCCGCGGCGGAGATCGTCCGCCGGGGGGTCGACGCGCGGGCCAGGGTCGCGCTGTGGCGCGGAAACCTCAGGGTGGAGCTGGATCAGGGCGAAGCGGCGGTGCTTCGGCAGCGCCTCCCCGGAGTCCGCGAGTGGACCGAGCGGGATCAGGTCCGGCGCACCGGCTTCCTCCCCGCGAACCGTCGGAGCTGGCCCACGCGGCCGATCGTGGTCGGGGCGGGGCCGGCGGGGCTGTTCGCGGCGTTGCGATTGATGGAGGCCGGGGCGCCCGTCCTCCTGCTGGAGCGGGGCGATCCGGTGGAGCGCCGCGTCGGGGTGGTCAACGGGTTCTGGCGGGGCGGCGCACTGGACGCCGAGTCCAACCTCCTCTTCGGCGAAGGCGGCGCCGGCACGTTCTCCGACGGCAAGGTCTACACCCGCCGCCGCGACGGCGACCTCGGCTGGATCTTCCGCCACCTCGTCGACGCCGGCGCCGACCCCAGCGTGCTCGAAGAGAGCTGGGCGCACCTCGGCACCGACAAGATCCGCGCGATCCTCCCGGTGCTTCGCCAGAAGCTCATCGACGGCGGCGGCGAGGTCCGCTTCCGCGCCCGCATGACCGACCTCCTGGTGCGCGACGGTCGCTGCGTGGGCGTGCGCCTCGCCAGCGGGGAGGAGGTGGCCGGTGGGCCGGTGATCGTCGCCGCCGGCCACTCCGCCCGCGACACCATCGACGCGATGCTCCGCGCCGGCGCCGCCGCCGAGGTGCGCCCCGTCGCGATCGGCGCGCGTGTGGAGCACCCCCAGGCGATCATCGACACCGGGCTGTATCCCAAGGGTCGCGGCGAACTTCCGCCCGCCAGCTACCGCCTCGCCCACAACCCTCCCGGCGGCCGGAGCGCGTACACCTTCTGCATGTGTCCGGGGGGGATGGTCGTCCCCGCGCAGAACGAGCCCGGCACCAACGTCGTCAACGGGATGTCGTTCGCCGCCCGCCGCGCGGTCTGGGCGAACAGCGCGGTGATCGTGCAGGTTGGCCCGGCCGACTACGGCGCGGACGACCCTCGCGCCGGCCAGCGTTTCCAGGACCAGATCGAGCGCGCCGCCTTCCGCGCCACCGGCAGCTTCGCCGCGCCCGCCCAGCGGGTGGACGACTTCCTCGCCGACCGCCTCAGCGCCGATCTTCCTCGGAGCTCCTACCCCTTCGGCATCCAGTCGGTCGATCTTCGCGCGGTCCTGCCGCCCTCGATCATCGAGGGCATGAAGGGCGCGCTCCTCGCGTTCGACCAGAAGATTCCCGGCTTCGCCTCCGCCGCTGGCGTGCTCATCGCCCCCGAGACGCGCACCACCTCCCCGCTGCGCTTCCTCCGCAGCCCCAGCTTCGAGAGCACCACGCTCCCCGGCCTCATCCCCAGCGGCGAAGGCGCGGGTTGGGGCGGCGGCATCGTCAGCGCCGCACATGACGGGTTCTGCGTAGCCGAGAAGGTGATCGGGTAGGCGGAGGGGAGGGACACAGGGGGCGCCAGACCGACGTCGGCGCATCGGTGGACCGGTCGGCGGCGCCGGCGGGCCGGGGGCCCGCCGCGAACGGTCGAGGCGGCGGGGTGCGGCTGCCGACCGGGGGATAGAGGGGCGCATGCATCGCGCCGAGGACGCCGCGACCCCGCGTGCCCCACGTGGAGCGCCGGATGAGGGGACTCCGGGCGCCCGCCTGGACGCTCGTCGGCGCGTCGAAGGTCACGACACCTCGATTCAAACAGATGCAGCCTCCTCCTCCCCTTCTCCCTCCGGGAGAAGGTGGCGCGGAGCGCCGGATGAGGGGACTCCGGGCACCCGCCTGGATGCTCGTCGGCGCGCCGAAGT
>CAIXRH010000081.1 GCA_903921785.1 uncultured Pseudomonadota bacterium | reverse complement strand
CCGGTCGATCGCCCCACAATCGCTCCGAGAGCTGCACGACGCCATCGCCGCGGGGTGGCACACCCTCGCGGCCAAGGACGCCAGGGGCTGGTTCCAGCACTGCGGCTTGATCAGCGAATAGCGCGGATACGTCGCGACGATTTGGCGCACGGGGCTCAACCTGCAGGCAAACCGCTGTCAGGCAGCGGTTGGACAGGAGGTCCCACGTGCCGGCACGCGTGCTCTTTGTGTGCACCGGGAACATCTGTCGTTCGCCTGCGGCGCACGCGGTGCTCGAAGCCGCGTTGCGGACCGGGGGCCTGGCGGCCGTCGCGGTCGACTCGTGCGGGCTCGGGAGCTGGCACGTGGGCGAGCTCGCCGACCCGCGCGCCCGTGCGGAGGGCGCACGGCGGGGGCTCCAACTGACCCACCTCGCTCGGCAACTCGCTCCGCAGGATTTCGAGGGCGACGTGCTGATCATCGCGCTCGACCGCACCCACCTGCAAGCCCTCCGCTCCAAGGCGCCCCCGGGGTTCCCCATGGACCGGATCGTCCTTTACCGCTCGTTCGACCCTGCCTCGCCTCCGGGCACCGACGTGGATGATCCCTACTACGACGGGGATTCCGCCTTCGTCGCGATGTTCGACACGCTCCTGGCCGGGGTCCCCGGGCTCCTGCGCACGCTCCGGAGTCGGTCCGGATAGGTCGCGCGGATGCACGTCGTCCCGATCCCCTGCCTCACCGACAACTACGCGTACTGGCTGCCCGAGATCGGGGTGGTGATCGACCCGTCCGAGGCCGCGCCGGTGCTGGCGGCGCTGGATGGAGCGCCGCTTCGGGCGATCTGGGCCACCCACCACCACCCGGACCATGTCGGCGGGGTTCCGGAGCTCGCGGAGCGCTTCCGCGGGCTGCGGGTCTTCGGGAGCCCAATCCGTCCTTTCCCAGGGCTCACCGACGCGCTCGCGGACGGTGGTGAGGTGGACGGTGCGCGGGTGATCGGCGTTCCCGGGCACACCCTCGGCGCCGTGGCGTTCCACTTCACGGCGGGCGACGGCGAGGTCTTCGTGGGGGACACCCTGTTCGCGATGGGCTGCGGGCGGCTCTTCGAGGGGGACGCCGCGATGATGGTGGCCTCACTCTCCCGCCTCCGCGACCTCCCTGGCACCACGCAGGTCTGGTACGGTCACGACTACGCGGGGAAGAATCTGGCGTTCACGGACAGCGTGCTTCCCTGTGTGCGAACTCCAGCGCCCCCGCCGGGGACGATCGAGGAAGAGCGCGAGACGAACCTGTTCTTACGGTGGGATGATCCCAAGGTCGCCGACGCGGTCGGCGCGCCGGAGGGCGTTCAGACGTTCGCGGCGCTGCGTTCGAAGCGGGACCGCTTCTGAGGGAGCGACGCGGGGGGGCTCAAGGGTTGTGTCGAGCGCGCCCGGGACAAGGTCAGGCGCGCTCGACTCCCCCAACGAGCTAACGGAAAGCGAGGGTGGCGGCCTTCTCTGCGTGCCCCCGCGCCTACCGTGGTCCCTTCATCGTACGGCAGATCGTCGCACTTGAGGAATTCTTCAGGCTCGCTGGGCGAGGAAGCCGAGGTGGTGCTGTCGGAGGTCCCGACTCCAGCCGGCCGGCTGGATCCGCCACGGAACGGAGAACGCACGAAAGGCGCGGCCGTGCGCGTCGGCAAGGCGCATCGCGGGAGTGGGCACGAAGCGCCGGTCGATGCGCCAGCCGTGCGTGTGGAGGACCCGCTCCACGTGGGCGGCCTCCCAGAGCACCGCGGGGGCGGCATCTTCGAGGGCGGAGCCGAGGAAGGCGCCGACCGACGGCGTGACGAAGGTCAGCAGCAAGGCGCAGCCGGGTGCCGCGATGGTGGCGAGGTCGACGAGGAAGCGGGGGAGGTCTCGACACCACCCGAGGCTGTAGCGGACGAGGATCAGCTGGAACGACCCCTCGACGACGGCGCGGAGCGGCGGGCCGGCGAAGTCGAACGGGCGGGCATCGACGCCGCGGGATCGCGCGGCCGAGATCGCGTGCGGACTGTGCTCGAGCAGCACCACATCTGCGTCCTTCATGAGGTCTGCCGCGACGAAGCCGGGGCCGCCGCCGACGTCGACGACCCGCCCCGCTGGCCGAATGCCCCCCTCGGACAACCACCTCCGGACGTCGACCACTTCGCGCGCCGCGGCCGCCCCGCCGTCGCCGCGGAAGAAGGCGTTGCCCGGGGCGGCGGTGATCCCCGGGTCCCGGAGCAGGGCGGCGGGGAGCCGGGCGCGGAGGAAGGCGGGGAGCCGGTCGGCCGCGAGGGAGGGGCGGGGCTCACGGGTGGCGCAACCGCAACGCGAGCAGGTCCACCACCGGTGTTTGTACACGCCGAACGCCGCGACGGCGCCACCGCAATGGGGGCAGGCCTCCATCCGGTGAGCGTAGCCCCGTCCGCGTTACCCTGCGGCGTGCTCGTGCTGGTCCACGCCGACGACCTGGGGATGTCGCCCGCCGTGAACGAGGCGATCTTCGGCGCGTTCGCTGAGGGGCTCCTCCGGTCCTGCAGCGTGATGGCGACGGGGCCGGCGTTCGAATCCGCGGTCGCGGGGCGTCCGGTTGGCCTCGACGTGGGCGTCCACCTCGACCTCACCGGCTTCCCGGCGCTCGGCGGGGCGCCCGTCCTCGCGGAGCTCCGCGACGCCGTCGCCGTACGCCCGAAACAGGCGAAGGCGGCGTTGATTCACCTCGCCCGGGCGCACCCCAGGGTGGTGGAGGCCGAGTGGGTCGCGCAGGTGGAGCGGGTGCGGGCCGCGGGGATTGTCCCGTCGCACCTCGACAGTCACCAGCATGTCCACTGGTTGCCGCCCTACTGGCCGATCCTTCGGGCGGTGGCGCGCCGGACGGGGCTTCGCCGGGTGAGGGGAGTCGGGGCGTGGCGGCCGGAGGTCGGGACGGTCCGCGGGGCAGCCCAACGCCTGCGCTCCCTTCGTTTCCGTGTGGCGTTCGCCGGGTTTGTGATGACGGAGGGCTTCGCGAGCGCCAGCGTGGCCCGCGAGCGCCTCGCCCAGGGCCGACGCTCAGGCGGCTCCCTGGAGGTGATGGTCCACCCCGGCAACCCCGCCCACACCCGCTACGCGGACGAGCTCGCGTGGCTGCGGACGCGGCCCTGGCGGTCGACTGACCGACTCGTGAGCTGGGACGAGCTGGGATAGAAACGGGGCGCTTCGGAGTGCCCATGATCGCCCAGCCCGCCCGCTCCACCGATCCGTCCCGGTTTCCCGACGAGGTCGACGTCGCGATCATCGGGGGCGGCCCGGCGGGCACCTCGGCGGCGGCGTTGTTGCACAAGCAGGGTTGGCGCACGGTGGTGATCGAGTCCGAGACGTTCCCGCGCTTCGTGATCGGAGAGAGCCTCCTCGCCCGGTGTATGGACCTGCTCGACGAAGCCGGGATGCTCGAAGCGGTGAAGGCAAGGGACTACCTCGTGAAGCGTGGCGCCCTCTTCGTGCGTGGCGACGAGCGCGCCGACATCGACTTCGCCGACCAGTTCACCAAGGGCTGGACGTGGACCTGGCAGGTCCCCCGCGGCGACTTCGACGTGACCCTCGCCAACTCCGCTGTGGACCAGGGCGTGCCGCTGTTCTACAACCACCGGGTCACGGCGATGTCGCCCGGCCCCTCTCCCTCGGTGACGGTGCGGACGCCCGCGGGGGAGACCCGCACGGTGCGCGCGCGCCACGTGATCGACGCGAGCGGCTACGGGCGGGTGCTCCCACGGCTACTCGGCCTGGACCGCCCGTCTTCCCTGGTGGAGCGGAAGTCGTTGTTCGCCCACGTGCGCGGCGATCGGCGGCCGGTCGGCCCGTTGGAGAACCGCATCTGGATCGTGATGCACCCCAAAGGCGCGTGGATCTGGATGATCCCCTTCTCGGATGGGATCACCTCGGTGGGGTTTGTCGCCGAGCCCTCGTTCTACGACCACTGGTCGGGCACGGACGAGGAGGTCTTCCGGGCCGCGCTCGCCGAGGACCCCAACACGCGCGACCGCCTCGCGGACATGGAGCTGGTCTTCGAGCCGAAGATCATCCGGGGCTATTCGGCCTCAGTGAGCCAGTTCTGGGGCCCAGGGTACACCCTCGTCGGCAACACCACGGAGTTCCTCGACCCGGTCTTCTCCTCGGGCGTCACCCTGGCGCTGGAGAGCGCCAACAAGGCCGCGAAGCTCACCGATCGCCAGCTCCGCGGCGAGTCCGTCGACTGGGACGCGGAGTACACCGCCTACATGGCCCGCGGCGTAGAGACCTTCCGGGCGTTCGTCCTTGGCTGGTACGACGGGGACTTCCCGGCGATCTTGTTCGCGCAGCGGCAGGAGCCGCTGCTCCGCAAGCAGATCACCTCGGTGCTCGCCGGGTACGTGTGGGACCTCGACAACCCCTTCGTTCGCGAGCCCGAGCGGCGGCTCAAGCAGGTGGCCCGCATCGTGCGGCACCTCGGGGCGTGATCGTCCTGGAGCCGCGGACCGTCGTCCTCCATGCGCTCTCCGCCGGGAGCCTCGACCCGGCGCGGACGGTCGCGGGGACCCCGCTCCAGCCGTTCGCGTCGGTCCTCCTGCCTCTGGCGTTCAACGCCTGTCTCCCGCTCCTCGCGACCGTGGGCGTGGAGGAGGCACGGGCGGTCATCGGCGAGGCGGAGGTCCGGGTCGGGGCCCCCCTCCGCCCGGGCGCCGAGCTCACCGTCCGCGCGGAGCACCTTGGCGCCTGGGACCTCGGCGCCTACGCGCTGCACCGCCTCCGCTGCGCCTTCTCTTCGGCAAGCGCCCTCGCCGGCGAGGTCACCCTCGACGTCTTCGTACACGGGGCTGGGGGTTTCGGCGGCGCGCCGCCGCCGCGGGGGCCCCGGCGGCTGCTCCCGAAGCGTGCCCCCGACGCCGTTTTTCCCGTCGCGGTGGCCGCGAACGCCGCGCTGCTCTACCGCCTGCTCGGGGACGCCAACCCGTTGCACTACGACCCGGCGGTTGCCGCCGCCTGGCCGTCGCTCACCGGCGGCCGGCCGATCCTCCACGGCCTCGCGGGCGTCGGGATCATCGAGCGGGTGCTCACGGAGGCGCTCGGGCCGGTGACCGCGCTGCGCGCCCGCTTCGCCCGGCCGATCTGGCCCGGCGACGTCCTGGAGCTGGCCGTGTGGCGGGAGGGCGAGCCTCTCCAGCTCCGCCTCCTCCGTGGCGAGGAGGACGTGTGGACCGCGGCCAGCGCCGAGCTGGCCCTGGGCTGACCGGTGGCGGGCGATGGAAGGGGAGCGCGGACGGTCGTTGCGCCTGACGAGGGTGGACCGGGCACTTCGGGTGTATGGCGCCCAAAATCCCGCTTCGACTCACCCCAAAGCCCGCACCCGCACCACCGCCTTCACGTTCGCGCAGCTGCTCCCCGCCGCGCCGTAGACCCGGAAGGGTCCGCCTTGATCCTCGGGGACCGGCCCGCCGTCGAGGGAGTGGACGAGCACGGCGTCGCCCAGGCTGTCCATCGGCGCGGGCGGGGTGACGAAGCCGTCCGCGGCTGCGATGGAGTAGTGCGTGGCGTTTCCCGCGAGGAAAAGCAGCTCACGCAGGCGGACGCCAGCGCCCCGCTTCCCCGGGGCGATCACGCTGACGTCCGGCACCTGCCCGGGCATGGCCATGAGCGCGCCGCGGGACAGCGGCAGCTCCACGCCGGTCGCGTCCATCAGGCCGATGGCGGTGCCGTCGAGGCTGTCCGGGTCGCGATCGGAGACGCGGGAGGCGCGTAGGGCGGCGTCGAACGCGTCGAGATCGGCAGTGGTGACGATGAGGTCGGCGCGGGAGTCGCGACGGTAGGCGGTGTCGGCCGGGTGGATGACGCCGCCCGCCAGATCGAGGCGGAACCAGCCGAGGTCGGTGCGGAAAACGCCCTTGAAACGCTCCAGCCCGGGAGTGCCGACCACGAGCTCCCGCAGTTTGTCCCAGGAGAAGACGGTGGTCGGGGGGAAGACCCACGAGCGGGCGTGGTAGCCGGCGGTAGAATCGGCGCGCGGCGCGGCCCCGTGGTCGTGATCATGCCCGTGGTCGTGGTGTGCGTCGCCTTCGGCGCTCGCGCGCGGGCCGGCCCCGGCGGGCCAGCGCCAGGCGGCCTCGGGGAGCCGACCAAAACGCACCTTGGCGGTGAGGAGCGGTGCGGGCCACATGGCCGCTGCGAGCTGGTCGAACGCGGCGAGCTGGTCGAGGTCGGCGTGGTCGCAGCGGTTGGCGACGAGCACGTCGGCGCCGTCGATCTGCTCGGCGAAGAGGGAGGGATCGGCGGGGCGGCGGGTGGGGTCCACGAGGACGACGGTCGGCTGGAGCTCCAGACGATCGGCGACGGGGCCGCGCGCGAGCATGTCGACGATGTCGCGGGGGCGCCCGAGGCCTGAGGGCTCGACGAAGATGCGGTCGGGGCGAAGCTCGTCCAGGATCGCGCGGATGGCCGGGACAAGGCCCTCGGGGGCCGTGCAGCACACGCAGCCGCCCGGGATGTTGGTGACGGGAACCCGGCCGCCAAGAAGGGAGGCGTCGATGCGCGCCTCGCCGAAGTCGTTGACCAGGACGGCACAGCGTTCGGTGCCCTCGCGGCGGGCGAGCTCGGCGAGGAGCACGGTCGTCTTGCCGGTCCCAAGGAACCCGCCGACGACGTGGATGGGGGTCTTCATGCGCCGACGGGTACCGCGTCGACGGGTCGCGGGCACGTCGGGCCGGCTCCGGAGTCCAAAGGCGGTGGGGTCGGCGACGTTGTCCAAGAAATGCAAAACTCGAAAACAAATCGTCGACGAGGGTCAAGTCCGGCTACGTTTCAGAGGGGCCGTCCCGGCCCTGACCTCCGGTGGGGTGGCACCGGAAATGGAGGGATCATGCTCGTGCGTTTGTTCGCGCTGGGGGCGGTTGCGTGCGCTCCTGAGGTGTCGAGTGGCGTGACTGCGCTGGAAGACGCCGACGGCGCTTCCGGCTCGGTGGTGATCCCCGACGGGGAGCCCCCGTCGTTCGGGTCCGCGGGGTTGCACCTCACGCCCCCGAGTGGCGGGGGGGACACGGCGGAGGACACGGCGGAGGCGGTCGTGGACCCGCCCGTTTCGGAGCTGCTCGCCGACAGCGTGGCGGAGTTCTCGGGCGAACAGGGCCGTGACGGGTGGTACTACGGCTACCTGGAACCCGGGGGTGCCAACACCTTCGTCGAGATGCCCAGCTACGTGGAAGGTGGCGCGGATCCGGGCTGGTACGCCGGGACCGGGGGCGTGTACTGGACGATGATGGACGCCTCCACCATGCACCCCAACGGCGTGACCACGACGGGTGGGCGCTCGCCGGTGGAGCAGTGGGCGGTGCGGCGGTGGATCAGCGAGGTCGACGGGCAGATCGAGGTGAAGGGCCACTTCGCCAAGCTCTCGGTCGACGGCACGTCCAACGGCGTCGCCGCGTACGTCTTCATCGATGGCGAGATGGACTGGGCCTGGTACCTCGAAGGCTGGGACGACGGCGGCGTGGACTACGACAAGGTCCTCACGGTGGCCGAAGGCTCCACCGTGGACATCGTGCTCGATCCGTGGAAGGCCGACGATCGTTCCGACCGCAGCACGCTCACGGCGCAGGTGTGGAGCGTGATCGAGGAGTAGCGGGCCGACGACGCGGCGGGCGCACCGGATGCGGCCGTCCGCGACGTGCGCCTAGTAGAAGCTGGCGCCCGGCCCCTCGTTGGGCCGCCCGTCGATCGACTCGAGCACGGCGATGGCCGCGGCCGCCGCACACTTGATCTCCTCTTCGCCGCCGCCGAGGTACAACCGGCCGAACGCGCCGAAGCTCACGATCTCCAGGATGTCGACCTTCGCGGCCTTCTCTGCCTCGTTGGCAGCGATGAGCGCGTAGCCGGCCGGGTGGACCTCCAGGACGTAGAGCGTGCGCCCCTCATCGAGGAAGTTGCCGTGGCGCATCCGGTTGGTGATCTGGGCGTGGTACCCGGAAACGCCGGTGATCGTCTGCGCGCTCACCAGCCGGGGCTTCAGGCGGTCCTTCTCGGTGAGGGAGAGGGCTTCGAGCACGGCCTCTCCGGCCGCGCGGATCTGCCCCTGGTCATCATGCTGAAGCTGCAAGCAGCCGAACTGCCGCTCCACGATCTGCATGCCGGGGGTGCACGACGTACGCTTGAGCGCGATGTCGGTGACCACGTTGATGTCCATCCCCGGGGCCACCTCGAAGAACACCGCCGCCTGGCGCTCGAGCGGCATGTACCCGCGGCTGACGGTCGCGAGGAACGACGCCGTCTGGGACTGGAGGACGTCGATGTAGGTGAAGCAGCGGAGCTCGATGGCCATGGGGCCGAGGTTATCGCACGACGAGGGAAAGCGCCCCTGAGGGGCAGGCCTCGATGCACGCGGGGGCACGATCGAGCGGCGCGCACCCGTCACACTTCACGGCGATGTCGAGGCTCGTCGCGCGCCGGATGGCGCCGTAGCCGCAGGCGGCGATGCAGTGGCCACAGCCGGTGCACCGCGGCTCGATGAGGTCCACCCGGCCATTCGGGAAGGCGAGGAGCGCACGGTGGGGACACACCGGGATGCAGGGGTGGTCGGCGCAGTGGACGCAAACGTCGAGGGAGGCGAGCCCGGAGTGGACCCGGATGCGCAGTCGGCGTTGTTCAAGGACGATCGGCGCGTCGGGCACGAGGCCGGTGCGGCCGGTGCGCGCCTCCACGCAAGCGACCTCGCAGAGGCCGCAGGGCACACAGCGTGCGGGATCGAGCGTCGGCCAGCGGGCGGGGACCACGAGGGGCCTTATCCCGGGGCCTCACGCCGGTTGGACTTGCGCTCCGCCGCGCGTGCGGCTTCCCCTGGCACACCAATCCGGGTTATCCTCCGCCGATGCTCGTGTTCGCCCTCCTCCTCACCGCGTGCGACGCCGACTGTGACGACCCGGCCCGCATCAACGGGACCTACGCCGTCTTCCACGACGTGCTCAACGCCAGCGGCGACGCGGCGGCCGACTCGGGAGATGCCGCCAAGGCCGCCGGTGGCGCCACCGTGGATGGCTACGATGGCTACACCTACCCCGTGCTCGTCAACGGGTGGTCCCGGTGGGACATCACCTGGTCCAAGGCCACGGGAAAGCTGAAGATCAACGCGACGGACGCGAAGGAGGCCATGGGCGACCCCGGGTCGGTCGACGGGCAGGCCTTCACCTGGTCGGGGGACCTCACCCCGCAGGAAGACAACTGCAACGCCTTCGATCTCACCGCCGCCGGCCAGTACACCTCGTCCGACGACGCGGCGCACAGCTTCGAGTACACCGCCACGCTCGCCTGGCGGGGCAACGGCCTCGCCGGTACCTACACCTACTCCGACGGCTTCACCACCCCGGAGGGCGGCGCGGGCACGATCTCCAAGGGCCGCGGCGATGTCTTCCTTGTCGCCCAGACCGGCGACACGTTCGACACCGGCTTCTGATCCGCCGGGCGTCGTCGCGGCGGGTTAGCGCGAGGGCGCCATGTACAACCTCCTGATTGCGGGCGGCGTCGCCCTGGTCGCCTACGGCGCCGGCTTCTGGGCCGCTGGCTGGATCGCTGGCTTTGTTCCTGCCGTGTTTGCGTTCGCGGGGGCATGGTTCCTCCTCGGTCGGCGCACCGGGAAGCAGGTCGAGGGCATGTTCCGCACGGCCATGGAGCAGCTCCAGGCCGGGAACATGAACGGGGCGCGCGAGGCCTTGCGGGCGGCCCTGCCCTTCGGAAAGTGGCAGGTGATGCTCGACGGGCAGATCCACGGCCAGCTCGGCGCGATCGACTACCTTGAAGCCTGCTCGCTGATGATGCAGAAGCAGGTGACGGCCAGCAAGGCCAAATTCACCGAGGCGAAGGTGGAGCTGGCCCAGGGCGTGGACTGGCGCACGCGCACCATGCTCGCCTGTGTGTACCACCGCGAGAACAACACCGACGAAGCGACGAAGGTGCTCGCGGAGGTGGAGGTCGGCCGCGGCGCGTCGCGATGGATCCCCGGGCAGAACGGGCAGAACGAGGTCATGTTCTGGGCGGTCTGGGCCTACATTCTCAACGAGGCCAAGCGGCGCGACGAAGCGCTGCAGGTCGTCGGGCGTGGCCTCATCGCGAACCCCAAGCACACGGGGCTCGTGGCGGTGCAAGAGGCGATGAGCAATCGCAAACGCCCGGACTTCAAGCTCTTCGGCGAAGCGTGGTACCACTTCTTCCCCGAGCAGATTCCCCAGGAAGTGCTCATCGAGCAGGCGCGCGCGGCCGGAAAGCTCCCAAAAGAAGCGGCGAACCGCAGCCGGATGACCTACCCGATGCCGCGGCGGTAGACACGCGGCGGTGACGATGCGGTGGGCGCGGCGAGCCGGCGGTGCTCGCTACGGCTTCACGCCCCACTTGGTCTTGAGCAGCTCCAGCGGGAACGCCATCACCGCGTCCTGGCTCACCAGCCAGTCGGGCACGGTGCCGCCGGCGTCGGAGGTCACCTTGTACGCGATGGTCCCGGCGGACTTGTCGTAGGTCCAACCGCCCACATTGTAGGGGGTGTAGACCGCGTCGGGGTGGGCGTTGAGCGCAGAAGCGTACGGGCCGGTCATCGTGCCGGGCTTGCCGTCGTGCTTCACCAGGTCCCACTCCACCCGGGCGCGGGTGTCGGTCTGCTCGGTCACGCGCATCGCGAGGACGTATTCGCGGGAGCTCACCAGCATGTTCCCACCGGTGAGCTGGTAGATGACCGTGTACCCATCCCCGCGCTTCTCCAGGGTCTTGCACTGCAAAAGCGCCTTCACGCCCATCACGGAGGCGCCGAGGGGGTAGTGATCACAGTCCATGACGGCGGCGGCGAAGGCCGCGGTGGAGATGTCGGCGCCCTTCGTGGAGACGGTCGTGGTCATCATTTTGCCCTTCGCCGGCGAGCGGGGGACCAGCTCCATCGCGGGGGAGGCGGCGGCGAGGGAGACCAAGGCGGCGACGAACAGCGGCATCGGGGAACGCTCCGGGGCCCCCGCTAACGCGCGAAGCCGTCGGGTTCTTCGGCGGTCGGATACTCCTCGGCGCATGTTGTTCCTCCTGAGCGCGTGCACCGAGGGCTCCGTCGAGCTCCTCTCTGGCTTCGAATTCGGGTGGGAGGCGTTCAACCACCGGCTCTCCCACCTCGAGGCGCAGGTGGAGGTGGCGGATGGAGCCGGGTTCATCGAGGCGGCGGTGGTTGGCGGCACCTCGACCACGGGCGTGTCGCCCGACCTCGGCGAGACGTGCGATCCCGACGCATGCCAGGAGTTTCCCTTCGTCGACACGGCTGATGTTGTGATGACCGTCACCGAGTTGTCCGCGCCCGGCCTGACCTGGGCCCGCGGCTCGGCCACGCTTCGTGTTGGTCCGGACGGAGCGAGCGGGCCGGTCACGCTGAAATGGGCCACCCAGCCGGCCTCGTTCACCCCGGTGATCACCGGCTTCACCCTCGATACTACCGGCGCGGACTCCGGCTGCTACGACCCCTCGTTCGGATGGTTGCCGACCCACCTCGCCCTCTCCGTCGAACCGGATGGCACCGACGCCCGGGCCACCGCCGCCTTCGCCTCCGGGTTGTCCCTGGAGGACGAGCGGGCGTGCCTCGACGAGGCGGCGAGCGGCGCGGGTGCGACGGTCACGGTGGACGTGCTCGGGATCGCGGGGGTGGAGGCCTCGATCGACACCTTCTCGCAAGCGGCGTCGTGGAACGAAGACGGCACCGAGTACGCCGAACAGGACGTGCCGAACCCCGACCCGATGGACCTTCCCGACGCCCGGGCGTTCCAGGCCTTCGACTTCCGCTTCCACGTGGACGATCCCGAGGGGCGCGGCGCCTACCTCCGAACGCTCACCCTCGACAGCGCCGGGCTCGCGTCCGCCACCAACTACTCCCCGGGTACGCAGCTCTCGGGGTTCGACTATGCGTTTGCGGGAACGGTGGTGGGGTTTGAGGGGGCATCGTCGCGCGACACGCCCACGGAGTTGGCGTACACCCCGGAGCTGGACGCGTCCGGGGGTGTGGTGCCAAGACGCCTTGAAAAGAGTCCGGTCGTGACGCAGTGACCCCCGGCCGCCTCAGCTGTGCATCCTCACCACGTCCTCCCCAGCGGTGATGATCTCGGCCTCCTGGGCCGCGAAGAAGGCGATTCGGGGCGCGGGGTCGCCCCAGCGTTCGGCGAGGGCGAACATCTGGGCGGCGTGTCGCTCCTCCGACTCCACGAGCGCAGCGTAGAACGCCTTCAGGTGCGGGTCGGCGCACGCGGCTTCGAGCAGGACCAGCCGTTCGTGGCTTCGGGCCTCGATGATCCCGGCGACGACCAGGCTGTCGACCATCGCTTCGTCGAGCACCTTCTTGCGCATCCCGGTGGCGAGGCGCTGGGCGTAGGCGGCGGGCGGGAGCGCGACAAACGGGAGGTTTCGCCTGCGTAGCTCGCGGAGCGCCATCTCGAAGTGGGTGAGCTCCTCGCGGGCGAGGCGCGACATCTGGCCGGCGAACTCCATCTCCGGGGCGCGGAAGGAGAACCCGAGGACGGTGCTGGCGGCGCGTCGTTCGCAGTGGGCGTGGTCGAGGAGCAGGGTGTCGAGGTCGCCGAGGGCTTGATCGAGCCACCGGGGCGGGGAAGGGCAGAGCAGCACCTTCTTGGACTAACCGGCGGCGAAGGGACACAGGGGGCGCCAGACCGACGTCGGCGCTCCGGTCCACCCGGCTCAGGCGCCGGCGGGCCGCGGCCCGCCGTGAACCGTCGCGCTTCGACCCACCGTCAGCGGGCGCGGCGGATCGCCCGGGTTGCCGATTACACTGCGGCCGCGTGAACCGCCTCCCGCCCACCGCCGTCGTCGCCGTGCTCGCCGCGTTCGCCGGCGCCGGGTGTTCCGCGCCCCTGCCGACCCTCACCCCCGACGACGACATCGCGACGCTCGTGACCGCGGCGTGGACCGGTGACCCGATGGAGCGCACGCGGGTCGAGGTCGACGGCCCCGACGGCCCCTTCCTGGTGAGCGACTGGCAGGCGCCGAAAGCCGACGCCGTGGTGCCGCTCCTCGGGCTCCTCCCCGCCACGGACTGGAGCGCGCGCGTCGTCACCGAGTCGGGCGGCGCGAGCCCCGACGTGCCCTTCGTGACGCTGGAGATCCCCGGCTCGTTGCCGGCCTACTCCGTGACGGGCGCCGCGGGGTGGGAGGGCTACCTTCTGACCTCCCTGATGGCGACGCGAGACTACGTGATCGTCCTCGACCCGAGCGGGAAGATCGTCTGGTACCGGGGGGTGACGGACCGACGCCACGTGTTTCGAAGCCGCCTCCTCCTCGACGGCAGCGGCGTCCGCTACGCGGAGGTCTCCGATGACGTGACCGCCGGCGCGGGCAGCGCACACCTCCGCACCGTCGCCTGGGACGGGCACGAGACCGCGGACGTGGAGGTCGACGCCTTCTCCCACGACTTCGTGGATGCGCCCGACGGTCGGCTCGCGTGCATCGCCCTGATCCCCGACCCCGCGACCGGCGACGCCTCGCTCCCGGGCGACAGTGTCGTGCTGGTGGACGGGGAGGGCAACCGCGAGCAGGTGTGGTCCGCATGGGAGACGCTCACGCCCCCCGAAGCGCCCTGGGAGTTCGACGAGTGGAGCCATGCGAACGCCTTGGATTACGACGAGGAGCGCGGCAGCTACTGGCTCGGGATGCGCAACCTCGACCAGATCGACGAGATCCTCCCCGACGGGCGCTTCGGCGAGCGGATCGGCGGGGAGGGGAGCGATTGGACCTTCCCCGAGGGGGAGGCGCCGAAGTGGCAACACCAGTTCGAGAAGCTCGACGACGGCATCCTGGTGTTCGACGACCGCGCCGGCGGCCACTCCCGCGCCGTGGAGTACCGCTTCGACCAAAACACGGGCGCCGCTGCTCCGGTCTGGGAGTACCGCCACGACCCTGACCTCTGGGTGTTCGCCCTCGGCGACGTGGACCGTGGCGCGGACGGCAGCACTCTGGTGACGTTCAGCACGGCGGGCGTCATCGATGACGTCGCCGCCGACGGCGAGCTCCGTTGGGAGCTCGCCGGGGACCTCGGGGTCGCGGTCGGCTACGGGGTGCGGCTGGAGGGGCTGCCGGGGGTGGAGCGGGTCGGGGACTGAGACCGTTTTCGGTGTTTCAGCCGACCTCCGGGTCTGGATTCGGCTTCAGGGGTGGCCGCGGCGGTCGATGGTGAAAGCGAGCCTGCTTTCCACTCGTGCCCGAGGGTGAACCGTGAACCTGTCCCTCCGAGCACGACTCTACGTCGCCCTCGCCTTGCCGTCGGCAGCCATGCTGTGCTTCAGCGGGTGGTTGCTCCACGAACGGTGGGTGCGTATGGCCGAGGCCTCTTCGTTGCTGGAGCTCGCCGACTACGCCGTGGCCACGGGGGCGTTGGTCCACGACGTGCAGCGGGAGCGCGGCCTGTCCGTTGGCTTCATCGCGGGGAAGGGCAAGGTTTTCCAGCAGGAGCTGCGGGAGGGGCGCCGCGAGACCGACGCGGCCCGGGAGCAATGGGCGGGGCGAGCGGCGGTCCTGCAGCCGGCCCGCTTCGGCGACGCGTTCGCGGACGCAGTGCACGATGCCGGCCTCGCCACGGACGCGTTGGTCGCGGGGCGCGGCGCCGTGGACGGCCTCACCCTCGTTCCGGCGGATGCCGCCAAGCGCTACACCGGGACCATCGACCGCTTGTTGGCCTCCACACAGCCGCTCGCCGGGTTCGCGCCCGACGTCGCCACCGCCGGTCATCTCTCGGCGTGGCAGGCCTTGGCCGAAGGCAAGGAGCGGGTCGGGCGGGAGCGGTCGGCGCTCAACGGGGCCTTCACTTCGGGTACCTTCTCCGAGGAGGGGTACATCCGCTTCGTCTCGGCGATCGCCCAGCAGAGCGCGTTCTTCGACCGCTTCCGGGCTGGAGCCACGCCGGCGGAGCGCGACGCGTTCGACCGTCTCGCCGACGATCCCGAGCTCGCGGAAGCAGCCCGCGTCCGAGCGGTCGGGCTGGCCGGGGCGGGCGGCGCGCCAGTGGTCGGGGATGCCGCCGCCGCGTTCACCGCGGTGAGTCGGCGCATCGACCGCATCAAGGCGGTGGAGGACGCCGTCGCCGTGGACCTTGTGGAGGAGGCTGCAGCCACGGTGGCCGCAACGCGCGGGGAGCTCGCGAGCGCGCTCGCCCTCGCGCTACTGTCCAGCGTGGGTGCCGCGCTGCTCGGACACTCCATCGTGCGGTCCATCGTCGTCCGTCTCGCGGCGGCGAGCGTGCGAGTGGAGGAGCTCGGGCGCCTCGCGGTCGCGGCGGTCGAGGAAGCGAGCGACGCGATGGCGCGTGGTGAGGTGCACTCGTTCGAACCAGTGGTTTTGCAGCCGATCCCGGCGGGTCCGGACGACGAGATCGGGGCGCTCTGCGGTCATCTCAACACCATCGTGGCCCAAACGGTGCGGTCCAGCGGGTCGATGGCGGCCGCCCTCACGACGTTGGGCGCGGTGATGGAGGCCGTCGACGCCCTCCTGGCCGCAGCCCGCGCGGGCGAGTTGGACACGCGAGCCGATGCCAACCAGTTCTCGGGCGGCTTCCGTGCGCTTGTTCAGGGCGCCAACGACCTTCTCGCCGCGGTTGGCCGGCCGATCCACGAGGCGGGAGACGTTTTGGAGCAGGTGGCGGCTCGCGATCTCACGGTTCGGATGACGGGTGACTATCGGGGGGAATACGCTCGCCTCCAGACGGCCATCAACCTGGCGGTGGACAACCTGCGGGAGACGCTCGATCAGGTTGTGCGCGCGACGACCGAGGTCGACGCGGCCGCGGGGCAGATCGCGTCGAGCGCGCAGTCGGTGGCCATGGGTGCCGCCGAACAGGCCGCCGGGCTCCAACAGGCCGCGTCCGGGCTTTCGTCCGTCGCAGCTACGACGCGAAACAATGCCGAAGCGGCCGCGGTCGCCGATGGTCTCTCCCGTTCGGCGCGCTCAGCGTCGGCCGAGGGGCTCTCCTCCATGGAAGCGATGAACGGCGTCATGGTGAGGGTGCGGGCCAGCGCGGAGGGCACCGCCGCGATCATCCGCGACATCAACGACATCGCCTTTCAGACGAACCTCCTGGCGCTCAACGCGGCGGTGGAGGCGGCCCGGGCCGGAGATGCGGGGAGGGGGTTCGCGGTGGTGGCGGAGGAGGTCCGAAACCTGTCCGGGCGGGCGAAGGATGCCGCACGGAAGACCGAGAGCCTGATCCACACGTCGATGGAGGTCGCGTGCGAGGGGCAGCGTCGGGCGCAGGAGGCGCATGCGAACCTCGTGCAGATTGGCCTGTCCGTCGAACGGGTCGGCTTGACGGTGGAGGAGATCGCCACGGCGAGCGAGGGGCAAGCACGAATGCTCTCGGAGGTCGACCGCGGGGTCGATCAGCTCGAGCGCGTCACCCAGCAGAACGCGGCCTCTTCCGAGGAGACGGCGGCCGCCGTAGAGCAGCTCTCTGCCCAATCGCGCGAGCTGGCCGGACTGGTCGGGCGCTTCCGCACCCGAGCCTCCCGACGAGCCGCCGCGTAGACGAGCGCTACCGCCGCCGCCGTCCCGTCGCGAGCGCCGCGAGGAGCAGGAGCCCACCGGCCACGCCCGCGTCGCCGCCGGTGGAGCAGTTGCAGCCGCCGCCATCGCCGGGGCCGGGGACGCCGCCGGAGTCCGTGTCGGGGACCTCGTCGCTGGTGTCCGCGGAGTCGCCCGTGCCCGAGTCGCCGGTGTCGACCACGCCCGTGTCCCCGGTGTCGCCGGCGCAGTCCGCGTCGGCGGCGTCGACGGTTTTGTCGCAGTCGTTGTCCACCGTGTCGTCGCAGACCTCGTCGGCTTCGGGGTTCACGTCCAGGTCGGCGTCGTTGCAGTCGGAGTCGTCGTCGGTGAAGCCGGCGGGCTGGGCGCACGCGAGCAGGACGGTCTCGAGGTCGCCGTAGCCGTCGGCGTCGGCGTCGGCGTACCAGGTGGTGGCGTCGATTGCGCCGACGTCGATGCCGCCGTCACAGTCGTTGTCCACACCATCGCAGACCTCGTCGGCGTCAGGGTTCACCCCGAACACGGCGTCGTCGCACTCCTGGCAGGCGGCCCAGCCGTCGGCGTCGGCGTCGGCGTAGCCCACCGAGCCGTCGCAGTTGTAGTCGGTGGGGTCCGCGCAGTCCTCGGCGGCGCCCGGGTGGAACGCCGCGTCGTTGACGTCGCAGTCCCCGGTGAGCTCGGTGTACCCGACCGGCGCGGTGCACGCGTCCACCACATGGGCTTCGTCCCCGTAGCCGTCCCCGTCGAGGTCTTCGTACCAGGGGGGCGCGTCCACGGCGTCGTCGTCGGTCACGCCGTCGCAGTTGTCGTCCAGGCCGTTGCAGACCTCGGACATGCCGGGGTTCACGGCGGCGTCCGCGTCGTCGCACTCCTCGCAGGCGGCGTAGCCGTCGCCGTCGTCGTCCGCGTAGGCGATGGAGCCGTCGCAGTTGAAGTCCACGGTGTCGGTGCAGCCCTCGGTGGCGCCGGGGTGGTAGGCGGCGTCCAGGTCATTGCAGTCGGTGGCGTCCGCCACCGCGTCGGCGGGCATGTCACAGGCGTACACCACCGCGGTCACGTCGCCGTAGCCGTCGGCGTCGGCGTCGCCGTACCAGGCGGACGCGTCGATGGCGCCTTCGTCGACCGTGCCTTCGCAGTCGTTGTCCACCCCGTCGCACAGCTCGGCCGCGCCGGGGTGCACGGCGCCGTCGGCGTCGTTGCACTCCTCGCAGGCGGCCCACCCGTCGGCGTCGCCGTCGGTGTAGCCGACGGAGCCGTCGCAATTGTAGTCGGTCGGGTCGGCGCAGTCTTCGGCAGCGGCCGGATTGTAGGCCGCGGAGCTGTCGTTGCAGTCGCCGCTGAGCGCCACATAGCCGGCGGGCGCGGAGCACGCGGTGACGCTCACGCCGTCGTCGCCGTAGCCGTCCCCGTCGGCGTCGAGGAACCCGGTCCCTGCGTCGATCGCCGAGTCTTCGTCCACGGTGCCGTCGCAGTTGTCGTCGATGCCGTTGCAGGTCTCGGCGGCGTCGGGCCGCACGCCCGCGTGGGTGTCGTCGCACTCGGCGCAGGCAGCCCAGCCGTCGCCGTCGGCGTCGACATATCCGGTCGAACCGTCGCAGTTGTAGTCGTGCGGGTCGGTGCAGACCTCGCTGGCGCCGGGGTGCCAGAGCACGGAGCCGTCGTCGCAGTCGTCGGCGCTGGCGACGTAGCCGGCGGGGGCTTCGCAGCTCACGGTCGACGTGGTGGAGGTACCGTAGCCGTCGGTGTCGACGTCGGCGTACCAGGTCGCTGCGTCGATTGCCGAGTCTTCGTCGGTGTCCCCGTCGCAGTTGTTGTCGATCCCGTCGCACTGCTCGTAGGCGTCGGGGTTCACGCCCGCGTCGGCGTCGTCACACTCGAGGCAGGCCGCGAAGCCGTCGCCGTCGTCGTCCGCGTAGGTGAGCGTGCCGTCGCAGTTACGATCTTCCGCCACCGCGCAGTCTTCCGCCGCGCCCGGGTGCCAGTCCGTGGAGCTGTCATTGCAGTCGGTGTTGTCGGCGACGTAGCCGGCCGGCTGGTCGCAGCTGGCGGTGCTGCCCGAGGCGTCGCCGAAGCCGTCGCCGTCCGCGTCCGCGTACCAGGCTCCGGCGTCGGTGGCCGTGGCTTCGTCGATCGTGCCGTCGCAGTTGTTGTCGACGAGGTCGCAGAGTTCGTCGGCGTCGGGGTTGATGGTCGCGTCGCCATCGTCACACTCTTCGCACGCCGCGAAGCTGTCGCCGTCGAGGTCGGCGTAGGCCACCGAACCGTCGCAGTTGTAGTCGGACGGGTCGGTGCAGGTCTCGGTCGCGCCGGGATGGTAGGCGGCGTCTGCGTCGTCGCAGTCGCTCCCGTAGACCACGTAGCCGGCCGGTAGGGTGCACGCGGCGACCGTGAGGGTGTCGTCGCCGTACCCGTCTCCGTCGCTGTCCAGGTAGCCCGTGCTCTGCGTGCTGGCGTCGACGCTGGTGTCGGCGTCGTCCGCGAGGCCGTCGCAGTCTTCGTCGGCGTCTGCGGCGTCGCAGACCTCGGTCGCGCCGGGATGGACGCCGGCCACGGCATCGTCGCAGTCGGTGGAGGTCGCGACGTAGCCGGAGGGTTCGTCGCAAGCCGCAGTGGTGGTGGACGATCCGTACCCGTCGCCGTCGACGTCGGCGTACCAGGTGGACTTGCTCGCGCTGGACACCGAAGCGTCCGCGTCGTCGGCCACGCCATCGCAATCTTCGTCGGTGTTCGCCGCGTCGCAGAGTTCGGTGGCGCCGGGGTGAATGTTGACGCTGGCGTCGTTGCAGTCGGTTGAGGTCGCGACGTAGCCGGCGGGCTGGTCGCAGGCGCCGGCGGTGGAGGTGCCGCCGTAGCCGTCGCTGTCGGCGTCCACGTACCAGGTGCGCAGGCCGCTGCTGGCCACCGAGCTGTCGTTGTCGTCGGCGACCCCGTCGCAGTCTTCGTCGGTGTTGCTCGCGTCGCAGACCTCGGTGGCGCCGGGGTGGATGCTGGCGCTGCTGTCGTTGCAGTCGGTCGAGGTGGCGGCGTAGCCGCTCGGGAGATCGCAGTAGCTGCCGGTGGTGGTGCCGCCGTAGCCGTCGCTATCGCTGTCAGCGTAGTACGTGGACTTCCCGGCAGCGGCGACGCTGGAGTCGAGGTCGTCGCTCAGGCCGTCGCAGTCCTCGTCGGTGTTGCTCGCGTCGCATACTTCGGTCGCGCCGGGGTGGATGCTGGCGCTGCTGTCGTTGCAGTCGGTGGAGGTGGCGACGTAGCCGCTGCTCGGGAGATCGCAGTAGCTCCCGGTGGTGGTTCCACCGTATCCGTCGCCGTCACTATCGGCGTAATACGTCGACTTGCCGGCTGCGGCGACGGAGCTGTCGTTGTCGTCCGAGAGGCCGTCGCAGTCCTCGTCGGTGTTGCTCGCGTCGCACACCTCGGTGGCCCCGGGGTGGATGGCGGCGCTGGCGTCGTTGCAGTCGGTAGAGGTGGCGACGTAGCCGCTGCTCGGGAGATCGCAGTAGCTCCTCGTGGTGGTTCCACCGTATCCGTCGCTGTCACTATCGGCGTAATAGGTCGACTTGCCGGCTGCGGCGACGGAGCTGTCGTTGTCGTCCGAGAGGCCGTCGCAGTCCTCGTCGGTGTTGGCGGCGTCGCAGACCTCGGTGGCCCCGGGGTGGATGCTGGCGCTGCCGT